>JAQBOH010000122.1 GCA_028288125.1 Mucilaginibacter sp. | reverse complement strand
GTAAAAGATTTGGTTATAACCACAGTAACAACTTAAAAGGGCGTGTTTTGTTTGGGCATGGCCAATTAACCGGGTCAAACATCCCTACTTATTGAAAATGGTTTTCTTTCTTACATTTGACCATGGATTTTTCGTCGGAAATTGAGGACCGCCTGGCGCGGCTACAGGAAAAATATGAGGCTATGGGCCAGGATATGACCTCGTACCTGGATGGCTTGCTGCATGCCGATTTTTTAACTTATTGGGATTATATCCACCTGGATACTTTGTTAAGCCTGCAAAATCCTAAGACGCCCCTGCCTGATGAAGAGATATTTATCATTTATCACCAGATAACCGAGCTATACTTTAAGCTGATGCTGCATGAGTGCAAGCAGATAGCTACTCACAACTCATTGACAGCCGAATTTTTTACAGCACGTTTGCAACGTGTAAACCGGTATTTCGAGGCGTTGACACAGTCGTTTGATATTATGATCGACGGGATGGAAAAGGAACAGTTTCTGAAATTCCGAATGTCATTGCTGCCGGCCAGCGGGTTTCAGTCGGGGCAGTACCGGATGATCGAGATATATGCAACAGATTTTATTAATCTTGTTGCCGCCGACAAACGCGAAGAATTAAAGGACGGCACAATTGAAGAGCAATTTGAATACCTTTACTGGAAATTTGGCGCAACGGAGCTGTCAACCGGCAAAAAAACTTTAACACTTAAACAGTTCGAGAAAAAATATGCCGCGGAATTTATTGCGTTGGGAAAAGCCAATATCAACTACAACTTTAATGCGCTGTTCCGCCGGCTAAAAACTACCGGGCAAGCCACACCCGCGCTTGAGGCCGAATTAAAACAACTGGATACCAATGTAAACGTAAACTGGCCTTTGTCGCATTTCAAATCGGCAGTAAAATACCTGCACCGCGAACCGGACGAAATAAAAGCTACCGGCGGTACCAACTGGCAGAAGTATTTGCCCCCGAGATTTCAAAAAAGGATTTTTTATCCGGAACTATGGAGCGCTGAGGAGGTTAGCAATTGGGGTAAGAGATGGGTGGAAGGTATTTTAGGTTAGCATCCTCCATCACCTATTAAATTCTTTGTCCAAATAACTTTGGAGTTTAATTTTAAAGTGATAATTGGTTTCATGGTATAATCCTCATCACCTGTTGACTTCAAAGGCCCGTTTTTAATTATTAAAGTATAATTTCCATTTGTGAAAGCATGATTCTCCTTATCACTTATTTTATAGTTGGCCTTTAATACAATTAGTCTATTGTTTACACGAATCAATGCTCTAGCATAGTCGGTACGACAAATGAGTTTGACCTGTTTTTCATCTTTTTTGGATAGATAATAATCGTCACCGCAACCCATAAAATCGTCAGGTACTTTTGTAAAAGTACTGAGCTTAAATACTGGAGTTTGAATCGGATGTGTATTATTCAATCCTAATGTAAAAAAAATGACTAGCGATAAAATCAAGTTCATACGACAAGGTTCATTACCAATTATAATCAAAAATTTCTTACCTTGCCATTTTCAGAACTAATACAAACAGGCCATGACTGAGACGCTTGACATCAAGATCACTAAAACCAAACATTCCCGTTTAAACGAGACGGACTTTAACAATTTACAATTCGGCCGCACTTTCTCCGACCACATGTTTGTGGCTGATTATGAGGATGGCGAATGGAAGAATTTCAACATTGTTCCTTACGGTGAAATTGGATTTAGCCCGGCTATTTCTGCGTTGCATTACGGCCAGGCATTTTTTGAAGGTTTGAAAGCCTACAAACATGCGGATGGGCAGGTGTCGGTTTTTCGCCCGGATAAAAACGCGCGCAGGTTCAATAAATCAGCCGAGCGTTTGTGCATGCCCGAACTGCCCGAAGAGATATTTGTTCAAAGTATTGCCGCGGTAGTTGATATGGACAGGGACTGGATCCCCTCTAAACCAAACCACTCGTTATATATCAGGCCGTTTATGTTCGCGACCGACCCTTATTTGGGTGTACAACCTTCGGCAACGTATAAATACATTGTTTTAATAGGCCCGGTTGGCCCATATTTTTCTAAGACGTTACGTGTTAAGGTAGAAACTAATTTTACCCGCGCCGCCGAAGGCGGGTTTGGTTATGCCAAAGCGGCGGGTAATTACGGAGGCGGTATGCTTCCGGCTAAAAAAGCTGCCGAGGAAGGTTTCGACCAGTTGATCTGGACCGACGCTAAAGATCATGCCTACATAGAAGAAATGGGCTCGGCCAATGTGATGTTTTTCCTCGACGGTAAATTGATCACCCCATCTACCCGCGATACGATTTTAGATGGCGTTACCCGCGATACTGTTTTGACGCTGGCGCGCGAATGGGGCGTTCCTGTTGAAGAGCGCCGGGTTTCGATCGCTGAAATTATTGAAGGCGCTAAAAATGGCAAGCTTACCGACGCGTTCGGTGCAGGAACCGCAGCTACTATCGCGCAGGTAGGCTCGATCAGCTATAATGGCGAAGAATATTTTTTAAGCGATCCGAAGGAACGGGAATTTTCTCAAAAAGTATTGAAAGCGCTTGATGGTATAAGGTATGGTAACTTGCCGGATACACATGGGTGGAACTATATGGTTTAGTCTTAAGTCCTGAGTCGGGAGTCTTGAGTCGGAAGTGTCTATAAGAAAAATAATTTCGATTCGGGACTTCGGACTTAAGACTCAGTACTAAAGACTTAAGATTCCTACTCAACGCTCACTGTCAAGCCCTCCTGTTGTAATATTTTGCGGTACACTTCAACTTCGGTGAATGAGCCTTCGAGTACAGCGCATTTGCCTTCGTTATGTACTTTCCAGGCGATTTTTTCGGCCTGGGGCTCGGAATAGTCGAGATACTTCATCATGCAAAATATCACATGATCAAACGAATTTACATCATCATTCCATAAAATAAGCCGGTGCAATTCTTTTAGCCCTACCAGCAGCTCTTCAAGGGTAAAGGTTTCTTCCTGTGTCTCAGTTGGCATACGTAACCACAAATTTACGGAAAAGCAACAATAAAAGCCGCAAAATTCTGTTCAAAAGGGCTTAACCTCTAAAACAAATATGAAAACTATTTTTGCCTGCCTTGTCCTTTTTATCAGCCAGTGTTTTATACATACCGCGGCTAACGCACAATCCGGTATGTTACAGGCGCCGCCGCCAAACCTGGTGATAGACGGCGACGTCAAAGAATGGGGCGACAGCCTGCATTATTACAATGCCGAAAAGAAGATAAATTATTCGCTCGCCAACGACAGGGATAACCTATATATGGCCATCCGCATTACCGACCGCATGGATCAACTAAAGGTTTTGCGCTCGGGCTTCACCTTCAGTATCGATCCTAAGGGCAAAAAAAAGGAAAGCTATAGCATTACTTTCCCCCTCAACGTTCAGGGAGGCACACTGATCGATCTTCACAAGGAAGATGGCGGCGAAATCACCAAAGCCGACCGTGAAGAATTAATGCGGGAGCGGTTAACTACGCTGCGCGGCATTAAAGTTACCGGATTTAAAGATATAGAAGGCGATATGATAACCACCTCGAATACATACGGCATTCAAACCGCTATCAATTATGACGAAACCGGCAGCCTGGTATGCGAGGCGGCGATACCGCTAAAGTTTTTTCATGGTGATGGCCCGGCAAAAAATGAATGGGCCTTTAATTTTAAAATAAACGGCTTTACACGACCCACAGCGAACTCCGGCGGCGGCGAACAGGAAGGCGGCCGTGGCGGAAGAGGCGGTGGCATGGGCGGCGGTGGCGGCATGGGCGGTGGCCGCGGAGGGCGAGGTGGCGGCGGCGGACGAGGTGGCAACCGGAGCGGGGCCGCCGGCGAATCAGGCCAGGGTGAAATGTTTAAGTCAAGTGATTTTTGGACTAAATTTTATTTGGCGAGGTAGAGAAAGTGGCAGTTGGCAATGAATTTCAGATTTACGAAGCTTTTAAAACTTCGTAAATCTTTTAGATACTCAAAAAACATTCTTCCACATCATGCTTTCAACCGGGCGGGTGGTGGGGTTATTGTATTTGGCGTCGTTCTTAGTATTGTAAAACGTTTCAATTTCGCCTTCGACGGCAAAATAAATGAGCTGCCCAATGGGCATGCCCGCGTAAATTTTTACGGGCTGGGCGCACGATATTTCAAGCGTCCAGGTATTACAAAACCCTACGTCGCCTTTACCGGCAGTAGCGTGTATATCTATCCCCAGGCGGCCCGTGCTTGATTTACCTTCCAGGAAAGGAACATGGCAATGCGTTTCGGTATATTCAACCGTAACACCCAGGTAAAGGGTATTGGGCTGTAAAATGAACCCATCCTTAGGTATCTCAAAAAAAACGATCTCGTTATGCAGCTTCGCATCTAAAACACGGTCGCGGTAGGTGGCTAAATGCTTTCCCAAATGCACGTCATATGAATTGGTACCCAGGCAACTGCGATCGAACGGCTCAATTATGATGTGTCCTTTATCTATTTCTTCTAAAATGCGCTTATCTGAAAGTATCATGCAAAAGTTTGAGGGGTCTAAATTATAACTATTAAAGTACGCGGCAATGAGATATTGCCAACATTTGTTTTTGGAAAATGTGGAAAGAAAGGCGGGGTGATTTACGAATTAAGAATTTTAGACGAGGGGTTGATAAGGTCATCAACGCGTTCAGGGAATGTATCTGTTGTATCCCCTGTATCTGCTGTATCTATTGTATCTGTTGTATCTATTGTATCTGTTGTATCTCTCTCACAAAATGATACAGCCGGACGGGCTTATTCCTGAACATCCCTGGCTACTACTTCGCCCGAAATTTTGTGCTTGAGAATAAGTTTCTGCTCGCCGTGTGGCAATATTTCTTTTTTGATAAGGTAATAATCGTTGTCGTAGGATACAAAGTTTGAGCCGTAATCGATATTCTGGTCGCCGCGCCAGCCCTCAATTTGCACCGTTTCCCATTTGCCGGATTTTGCGGACAGGTAGGCGGCGTCAAGTATAGCGTTTACGATATAGCCGTCATAAAATGATTCGAGCGGTTCCGTCTTATTTTCAATGGCGTTGAACATATCGGTAAACATATTGGTATAGCCAAGCTCGTGAATCTCATCCCCGACAGGAAACAACCAGCCGCTGTTGCTTTCGGCTTTTTCGGCCACATAGCCGCCCTTGCCCGTGCTGAACATTTCAAAGCCGGTACGCATGAAGTTGTTGATCCAGATGGTGCCTTCGGTGCCCATCACCTCGTCGCGCAGGTCCATTCCCCCGCGGAAACACCAGCTTACCTCGAACTGGCCGATGGCGCCGTTTGCATATTTTACGAGGCCGATGGCGCTGTCTTCGGCTTGTATAGGATGCACTTGTGTGGCAGCCCAGCACATCACTTCAACGGGCCTTACTTCCTTGCCAATATAATTTCGGGCGATCTCAACACAATGGCAGCCCAGGTCGACCATGGCCCCGCCGCCCGATTGTTCATGATCCCAAAACCAATCGCTATGCGGACCGGGGTGTGCTTCGCGCGATTTGGCCCAAAGCACTTTGCCGATGTTGCCATCCTTTATGCTTTTCATTGATTTTAAAAATTTGGGGGTATAGCACAGGTCTTCGAGGTATCCGCCCATTATGCCGGCCTGCTCTGCCATATCCAGCATGCGTTTTGCTTCTTCCGCATTGCGGCCAAGCGGCTTGGTGCATAACACATGCTTGCCGGCTTTGGCACAGGCGGCTACGGCGGCCTCATGCAAATTGTTCGGCAGAGAAATTACCACCACATCAACGTCCTCACGGCTTACCACTGTGTCCATATCATCGGAGAAAAATCCTAGTTTATAATCGTCAGCAAACTTTTTGGCTTTATCGATATTTCGTGAATAAACGCTGATCAAATTATCCTTTGCGCGCTGTGCCTGCAAAGCATCTGCATAAAACCGGGCGATGAATCCCGAACCTAACATGGCTATGTTCATATTTAGTTGTAAATGTTATAAAACGTTGTAAAATGCTAAAGAATTAAAATCATTTCAATTTTCAAATTATCAGATCAACACATTTTCAAATCATTTCTCCCAGCCTGTTTCTTTTAACGCGGGATCGTTTTCTTTTTTGAGGAAATCGGCATTTGATAAGGATTCGGGCTGCCATTCCAGTATGGCATTATCGGGCACCACGTCGACAGGGATTTTCCATGAAGTGGAAGTTTCGTTATAGGCCAGGTTGGATTGCAGGCTGTAGCACGAAATCACCGACCATCGCGGCCGGTCGGAGAGGTTGGCTTCGGAACGGTGTAAGAGATTGCTGTGGAAGACAAGCGCATCGCCGGGCTCCAGTTCGACATACACCAGTTCCATCGTTTTTAGCGCGTTATCAACCATTTGCATATCGGCTCCTACCTGCTCGCCGGTAAAGCCATGGTTCACCCTGCCCAATTTATGCGAACCTTTTATCACCTGCAAGCAGCCGTTTTCTTTATTGGCCTCCGTGAGCGCTACCATAACGCTGATCAGCTCATCCGGGAACATAAACTGGTTTTTATACCAATAGCCGTAATCCTGGTGCCACTCCCATGCCCCGCCTACTTTCGGTTCCTTTTGCATCAGCTTGGAATGAAAATGACAAACCGGTGCATCGCTGCCAAGCAGTTGCTTTACCGTGCCGATCATTTTTTCGCTGCGGGTGAGGTAGCCGAAAACATCGTTCCCCGGGGTGAACCATAATGACAGCCGCGTTTTTTTGCCCGACTGGTCATTCAGGTCCAGTGCATTGTTTTGCATTGCCTTATCCTCAAGCGCGGTCTGGTATAATTTGTTCACTTCCTCAGGCTTGCAAAAACCTTTTATGATGATATATCCCTGCTGGCGATAAAGCTCAACCTCGGCAGGTGTGAATTTTTCTGTTAACATCAGGTAATTTTTTAGTCGCCGGTTTATAATTGACAAAAAGCAGTACAATTTAGGTTTATTTGCTATAAGTTTGTTATCCTTTTACAATTTTACTTTTATGGCAATAGCATACAGGCAGCAGGTTGATGACGATACAGAATTTGCTATTTGGAAAATTGAAGAAGAGGCTGATGAGCTATACAATCAGCTGCAGCTGGATGAACACGAAAAGGCTTTTTACGAGCTGCTTAGCAAAGGCAAACGCAACCTGCATTGGCTTGGAACGCGCGTCCTGCTGCGTAAAATGCTGTGTACTGAAGAATATATCGACTTTAAGGTAGATAGCCACGGCAAGCCTTACCTGGTAAATCTTCCCTATCATATATCATTGAGCCACTCCTTTGATTATGCGGCTGTGATGATCAGCAAAAACAACCCGGTGGGGATCGATATCGAGCAGGTGAAGGAAAAGGTTGAACGCATAGCCAGCAAGTTTATGCGGCCGGAAGAAATGGCCTTTATCGACGAGCGGCAAAAGATCAATCAACTGTATGTGTGCTGGTGCGCCAAAGAAGCTGTTTATAAATGCTTCGGACAAAAAGAGGTGTCGTTTGCGGATAATATTTCGCTGCAACCTTTTAATTTCGAAGGGCACGGCTCGGTAAAAGCAAAGCTTCACCGGGAAGGTACGCTCATCAACTATAATGTGGGTTACCTGCAATATGAGGACTATATGATAGGGTACGTTAACGGCGTGACAGATGAAGAATAAACAGGTAATTTTTAGCGATTGGGGCTTAATTGATTATAAAGAGGCCTGGGAAAAACAGGAAACGCTTTTTGCCGCCACAGTCGATTTAAAAACTGAAATACGGAACCGCCTGGCCGCCATAGAGGGAGACGAATACCAGGGATATACGGAAACGCCAAATTATCTCGTATTCTGCGAACACCCGCACGTTTATACACTTGGCAAAAGCGGCAAGCCTGAGCACCTGCTGCTGGATGAAAAGGGATTAAAGGAAAAAAACGCATCCTATTACCCGATTAACCGGGGCGGCGATATTACCTATCACGGGCCGGGGCAAATTGTTTCCTACCCCATCCTTGATCTGGATAATTTTTTTACCGATATACACCTGTATCTGCGAACGCTTGAAGAAGCCGTAATTTTAACCCTGGCCGACTATGGGCTTACTGCCGGCAGATATCCCGGCTATACTGGTGTTTGGTTCGATGCCGGCAATGACAAAGCGCGTAAAATATGCGCCCTTGGCGTACGTTGCAGCCGGTGGGTAACCATGCACGGACTGGCCTTTAACGTAAATACCGATCTTGATTATTTTAAAAATATCGTTCCCTGTGGTATCGATGATAAAGATGTAACGTCCATGCAGCGGGAATTGGGAAAGCCTGTTGATATAAACGAAGTCAAGAAAA
Source organism: Mucilaginibacter sp. (assembly GCA_028288125.1). Lineage (GTDB taxonomy): Bacteria > Bacteroidota > Bacteroidia > Sphingobacteriales > Sphingobacteriaceae > Mucilaginibacter. Next base: position 4,939 of record JAQBOH010000122.1, on the reverse strand, counting down.
ACCTGAAACATCATATTTCCGTATTGTTTGATATGGAGATTGTATGAGGATTTCAAATTGCATTTATTTTTTTTATTGTAATATCAGGATGTAATAAGAAGGCGGCGTCTTTACCAGCAATGGCTGACAATACAACCGTAACCACAAAACCTATGACCGATTCATTAACATATCTTGCCCTGGGTGATTCTTACACAATTGGCGAAGCCGTATCCCCGGAGCAATCTTTTCCATATCAATTAAGTCATTCTTTTATTGCAGATGGCTTACCGGTAATGCATCCGGTTATTATCGCCAAAACAGGCTGGACAACTGACAATTTAATTACCGCCATTTCAGGCAGCGGGATCATCAATAAAAAATTTGATTTTGTCACCTTGCTGATCGGGGTAAATGATCAGTATCAAGGTTTAAGTCAAAGCAATTATCGCGTTAAATTTATACAGCTTTTAAATACGGCTATCAATTTTGCCAAAAGCGATGCAAGCCGTGTTTTTGTTTTATCCATTCCTGATTATGGCGTAACGCCATTTGCCGGAGGCAATGACAGTATTATTGGACTTCAAATAGATCAGTTTAACGCCATCAATAAAACGGAAACCCTAAAAGCCGGGGTGCCTTATGTGGATATAACCGGCATTTCCCGGCAGGCGGCAAATGATCCTGCTTTAATTGCAGCCGACGGCCTCCACCCTTCCGGTAAAATGTACGGACTATGGGTACAACAGCTTGAAGTATTGGTTGCCGCCCGGCTAAAAAAATAGGCTATTTCTTTGAAGCTATCTCTCCTATAGCATGTACCAGTTTATCCAGGTCGGCCGGAGTGGTATATACATGCGGCGTAACCCTCACACAGCTAATGTTTTCCCAAACTATACCTACGGTATGAATTTTATATTGGGTAAACAAAGCGCTGTCGAGCTCACCCGGCGTCATGCCATCCACGCTTACGCCGCAAATGGCGCATGAGTATTTGGGATTCAAAGATGTGTGCAATTTTACCTTTGGTATTTGCTGCACTTTGGATGCCCAGTAATTTTTGAGGTATCGTATCCGCTCTTCTTTACGCTTGCTGCCTATCCCTTCATGGAAATTAATTGCCTCGCCTATCCCCTGCTCGATCGGGAAACTGCGCGTGCCTATATCTTCAAATTTCCGTATGTCAGCGCTGTGCGGTTTATCATTGCACAAAAGCGGCCATACCTTTTCAATCTTTTCCTTTTTTATCCACATCATCCCGCTGCCAATTGGCGCCGAAAGAAATTTGTGCAGGCTGGTGCCGAAATAATCGCAATGCAGGTCAGGTATTTTAAAATCCATCAGCCCAAAAGAATGTGCGCCGTCAACAATTACCTCTACACCTTTTGCATGCGCCATATCGCATATTTTACGCACCGGCATTATCTGCCCCACCCAATTGATCATGTGGGTAACATGTAATAATTTTGTTTTGGTAGTGATAGCCTTTTCGTAAGCACTAACAATTTGCTCATCATCCTCGATCGGGAAATCAAAGCTTAACTGCTTATAAACTATTCCCTCACGCGCGGCCCTTTGCCGGTAAGCCTGTATCATGTGCGGGTAATCCTGTTTGGTGCCGATCACCTCATCGCCGCTTTTTAAATCAAGCCCGTAAATGATTGTGTTAAGCGCTTCCGTCGCATTCCGGTTTACGGCAATCTCATCCGGCAACGCGCCCGCAAGTCCTGCCAGCTTTTCGCGCAGCGGCTCGCGGCCCTGGTCGAGTATGCGCCACATATAATAGGACGGCCCTTCGTTTGCAAGCTGGTTATAGCGCTCAACGGCCTGCTGCACCACCAGCGGCGAAGGCGATACGCCGCCGTTATTCAAATTAATAATGTTGGGATTCACTGTGTACGACCGTTGTATCACGCGCCAATAATCTTCATCCTCGGCTACCTGCCGGGCAGTTAAATTCCTGACTTTCTGCGAAGCGGTTTGCCAGTCTGCCGCGTGGGCCTGGTTAAATAAACTATTTACTGAAAAAGCACCCGCGAGCGTTGCGGCCTGTTTCAGAAAAATACGGCGATCGTTTGAGTTCATAAACGAAATTAAGCTTTTATGTTTAACATTTCAAAGCTTATGTAGCGTTCGCTTTGGGGTTAGCACGAACGCCCCGAACTGGCGCGAACACGCCCGAACACCTGCGAACACGCCACTACTCTTCTCGTTCAGAAAGGGATCAATAGTTAAGCGGCGATTTACTGGTATGCCGCATGCGAACAATACGGATTTGATTTTCTAAAATACGATAAGAAATACGGTAATGATATTTTTCAAAAGCCCGCCAGCTTCCGTCATTATGCTTTTTAAATTTATCCAGGGGATGTTTTTCAGGATTTTCAGGCAAATCAATAGTCAGGCTGATCAACGTATCCTTCACTGTTTGTGCATTTTGCAATGAGTCCAAAGCGATATAATTAAATGCTTTTTTTAATTCAGCTTTGGCGCTGTTGCTCCATACGACTACCATTTATCCGCTTCGGCCTTCAAATCTGAAGCCGTTGTAAATTCGCCGGCGTCAATTTCAGCGTTCCCTTTTTCAAGGTCTTTGTTATATTGTGCAATAGTCTGAGGCTTTTCTGTTGTCTGAAACCCGATCTGCATTAACTTCAGCGAATTAATTAACCACTCCCGTTTTGAAGGGTCTTTAATTTTATCAAAATCAATTATAAGTTCCATAAACGTCATTTTTAAATTGCACGAATTTACAGAAAAAACATTCGGCAAACAAAAAACACCATATGCCGAATAGAAAACCCAGGGAAATCGCTTTAAAAAAACACCATGTCATGCCGAACTCGTTTCGGCACCTCTCAGGACATTCGCGCACGCTGAGTCTACGCTTTGCATGTAGCAGACCTTGCCGTCGTATATCTTTCCGGTGGGGTGCCGAAACGAGTTCGGCATACGTCTGATTTTAACTTCCTAGCATTCAGGCAAGCTTAGCGGAATATTAACCGCTAACCCGCCATCCGCGGTTTCCTTGTATTTTGAGTTCATATCCAGGGCGGTTTGCCACATCGTTTTTACTACGGCGTCCAGGCTTACCTTGGCATTGTCAGGGTTTGTTTGCAGGGCCAGTTGGGAAGCGGTTATCGCTTTAATGGCCCCCATGGTATTGCGTTCGATACAGGGTACTTGTACCAGCCCGCCGATAGGGTCGCAGGTCATGCCTAAATGGTGCTCCATGGCTATCTCGGCTGCCATTAAAACCTGTCGCTGTGTTCCGCCCAGGCATTCGGTCAATGCCGCCGCAGCCATCGCGGATGAAACGCCGATCTCGGCCTGGCAGCCGCCCATGGCCGCCGAAATAGTGGCCCCTTTTTTAAAAATGCTTCCTATTTCCGACGCGGTCAATAAAAACTGTATGATCTGCTCATCCGAATAACCACCGCAAAAAACCAGGTAGTATTGCAACACTGCCGGGATCACCCCTGCCGCGCCATTGGTTGGCGCGGTAACTACCCGGCCGAATGATGCATTTTCTTCGTTAACCGCCAGGGCAAAGCAGCTCACCCAGTCCAAAATATTCTGAAAACTATTGCCGGTTTGGCGTATAGCCGTAACCCACTCATCAAAGTTATTATATAGCAGATTCCCTGTCAGCCTACGGTTAAGACTGGCGGCGCGGCGCGAAACATTTAGCCCGCCCGGCAGCAGCCCGCCTGTATGGCAGCCCCGGTACATGCAGTCCCGCATCGCCTTAAATATATTCAACACGCCGGTACGTGTTTCCTGCTCGGTTCGCCAGGCCAGTTCGTTTTCCATCACCACTTCCGATATTTTGAGCCCGGTTTTAATACACCAGTGCAGCAGGTTGTTGGCAGTCTCAATCGGGAACGGCAAATCGACTTCCGTTTTGGAATTATCCTGACCGCCCTCTCTTACTACAAATCCGCCCCCTATGGAATAATAGGTTTCAGATACCGCCGTGCCATCGCTCAAAAATGCCTGGAAGGTAACGGCATTGGGGTGATAAGGCAGGCTTTCGTTAAATAGAAACAGCATATCATCATTCGCAGAAAAGCTGATTTCCTTTTTGCGCGATAACACCAGCATTTTTGACGAGCGGATATTTTCAGTTTTCGGCAGCACCTGGTCCACCTCAAAATTAACCGGGTCATCGCCGCTTAAACCGAGCAGTATGGCTATATCAGTCCCATGGCCTCTGCCTGTTTTCGCAAGTGAGCCATATAATAATATTTTTATTTGCTCAACAAGGGGCAAAACCTGTTTTTGTTCAAGCAACTGCGCAAATTGCTGGGCTGCGCGCCACGGGCCCAGCGTATGCGAGCTTGACGGGCCTATGCCAATCTTAAACATATCAAAAACAGAAATTTGCTCTTTTTGCATCAGGTCAAAATTACAATAGTATCCGTACTTTTTGAGGTTAATGCTTTGAATATTAAAAATAGATTTATTACATTCAACATTAAATTTAAACCTCATCACAATGAACAATTACGAATCAAATTCACCATTTGCCCCGGAAGCGATCCTGGCGGTTGTTGGGGCCATGCTAATTCCTATTATAGTTATGATAGTTATAACGGTAATAGGTAAATGGAAAATCTACGAAAAAGCCGGCAAACCGGGATGGGCCGCGCTGATACCTGTTTATACATGGATAGTAATGCTTGAAATTGTGGGCAAGCCAATCTGGTGGATATTCCTGTTTTTTATCCCCTGCGTAAACATCGTATTTATGATATGGACCATAAATTTATTGAGTAAAAGCTTTGGACAAAGCGAAGGCTTCACCATAGGCTTAATATTATTAGGATTTGTTTTCTATCCCATCTTAGGTTTTGGAACCTATCAATATGTCGGCCCGTCAGCTGCCGAAGCCAGGGGAATGAATCCAAATAATCCTTTCAATCAACCAAACAATAACAACCCTTTCAATAACCCCAAT
>JAQBOH010000100.1 GCA_028288125.1 Mucilaginibacter sp. | reverse complement strand
TGCACAATTACGGGAAATGTAAATATAGAGCGTTACCTGAGCGGGGGCAGCAATGCCTACCGGGGATATAAGCTTCTGTCTTCACCGGTATATACCGCCAGGGTGGGCGCAAACTATTATTTTGATCTGAGCAATTTTCCCTTGTACATGCCGCTTACGAGCACCCTTGGCACCAGCGGGGGCTTTACAAAAAGCGGCAATCCTTCCATTTATCTCTACCGCGATGACAGGCCTTTTTTAAATAATACTTTTAATACCTATAATTTCAGAGGTATAAACAAGATCAATAACAGCCCGCTCTATTCTGCAGGCGTGGATTATGACGGCACCTTTGATTTGCATCCCGGTACCGGCCTTATGGTGTTTTACCGCGGCAACCTGAACAACATCGCCAACAAATTTATTACAACCACCAGCGCCGAATCAACCGTGCTGGTATCAACCGGAATATTAAACCAGCAGGCTGTTACTGTCGTCAACTGGTATACCCAGCTGCCTACCCTCCAGTTTTCAACCGTGGCGGGCAATTCTACGATTGCCGGCTATAACCTGGTGGGCAACCCGTATGCCAGCTCTATTGACTGGAACACGTACAGCACCACCAATGCAGCCGCGGGTATCTATGCGCCCAATGTATCCAGCAGCATTTATATTTACAATGAAGTGTCAAAGATATATGCCACCTATAACGCGGGCATCGGCGCGAACGGGGGTACCAATGTGATACCCAGCGGACAGGGCTTTTTTGTCAGGACCACGGCTACAGGCGCTTCGCTGACCTTTAATGAGGCGGCTAAAACAAACGCGCAGCTTTCCGGGCCGACGCAGTCTACCGGCAGTACTTTATTATTAAGCACCGCCCCTGTTGCCGCCGGTGTCCTGCAATACCTGCGCCTGGAGATGGCTCTGGATTCTGTCAATAAGGAGGAAACGGTGCTGGTGCTGAACAATGGCGCTAAAAATGAGTTTGTCACCAATGAGGATTCGGAGCATTTCACCGGCGGCGGCGCCGTCAGCTTCTCGAGCATGTCTGCTGATAATGTCGCACTGGTGATTAACCGCTTCCCCATAACAAGCCAGGGTAAAACCATTAAGCTGAATGTAAATGCCGCTCAGGGCGTTTATAAAATAAACCTGACTGAAATAAAGGCCATTCCGCAGCTGTTCGATGTCTGGCTGATGGATGCCTACACAAAGGACTCGCTTGACCTGAGGCATAACTTATCTTATACCTTTAAAGTGATACAACGGGATACCGCCAGCTATGGCGCGAACCGTTTCAGCATTGTTATCCGTCAGAACCCGGCTTTGGGCGTGCACCTGCTTGACTTTACCGCAGCACAGGCTACAGGCGGCGCACAGGTGGGCTGGAAAACCGAAAACGAACAAAACTATACCAACTTTACCGTGGAAAGAAGCACCGATAAAGGCGTAACTTTTAATGCTATCGGCGGCTTTATTTCCAGCGCGCAGGGCGCCTACGGGCTGCTGGATCAAAACCCGGCCAACGGTTACCGGTACCGCTTAAAGCTGGATGATCTGAACGGGGCCATTACTTATTCAAAAGTAGTTACCCTGCAATATTCGGCCCCCGGTGATAATACGGCCTTAGCAAGCAATACCATCATTGTTTATCCTAATCCTTCAACCGGCATTATCAATGTGGCTGTGGCCGGAGAAGCCAGATCTAACCCGTTAACTCAGTTAACACTCAGTTCCCTACAAGCCCCGGCAACAACGACGGCTGCTGCCGCACCGGGCACGCAATCCTATAACATCACCATCGTTAACAGTAACGGCGCTGTAATCAAAACAACCAACTCAAACCAGCCCAGCTGGCAGGACAACGTTAGCAGCCTCCTGCCAGGTACTTACCTCATCCAGGTGGTTAACAATAAGGATAAAAGTATCGTAGGTAAAGGCAAGTTTGTTAAACTCTAAAGAGCGGAAAGCGTTGATCCGTTTACTTTCTTGTAGATTCTTAGTGGAATCGGAATGATCTGATAAAAGAGGCTACTTGCAGATATAATCTTAACTAGTTATTTGCCTCAAAACTGTTCAATGCCCGCCAAATTGTGCGTTCATCTTTCCGGAATTTTACTTCGGCCTCCAAAACGGCCTGATTTTTTGTAATGCCGCGTGTTTGAACCTGGGCCTGTACCCAAAGGTATATTTCACGATAGGCGAAAACTTTTGTCGTTATAAACCCGGCTTTATATAATGCAGAGAATATACCATCGTCAAATAAAGTGTTGGCGAGTTTTATATCCATTGTTGGAGGACTTAATTATAAGAATGAATTAATATTAAATTTAGATGAGCGCTTAAAGATTTACCCTGTTAATGGTTTGCGCTAAAATATTCTGTGCTGCCGTTATGAAATTCAAATATCCTGTCGGTCTTATTATAGCTTTTTACCAGGGCTTGTAATGTTTCAGACGAATTATAAATGCCGAGCGCATCGCGCAGTACACCGGCTTTAAGATTTGGTATGTCCTGTCCGACAACCGTAATTACTTGTTTTTCGGTCTCGCATGCGCGGCAAAATAAAACTTGCTGAATTGAAAATGTTTTACCGGAATAAGAGCCACCCTGATTAATGATGGTATTGGCTTCGGCATGATAGTTTTGTTTAAACAGCACAGTTGCCTGTTGGTTATTGAACATAGGGTAATTTATATTTGAGACAACTAAGTAAGTTGAGCCCGGCACAGGAATATATTGAAATTCGACTACCGGTAATTAATTACAATACCACATCTTTTTCGCTTTCCGCAAGCCGGGGTCCTGATTCAACGATTTCGACTCTAACATTCGGGATAACTTTATATCCCGCGGTCTCGTTTTCCAGCTTCTCATTCCACCCCAAACTTTTAAGCGCGAATATTGCCCCGTAAGGAGATGGCTGATGCAGTTTCTTTTCATATATGGTTTCAATTTGCAGCCGGGCTCTTTTGAGAACATGCGCAAATCTGCCGGTGTGCTCGTATTCATCAAACGCCTGCCTGCTTTTGAACCCGAGGAAAAAAGCCAGGCCGGTAATTGTTGCAGGTTCTGGCTCGCGTATCCATTCTCTTTGTTTTACGATGTTTGCTTTTTTTGTCGCGGCAATTTCCGTTATATCCGAACGCTCTCCTTTGATATGGTTGAAATAATCATCAACTCGCTGAGATAACTTACGGGCACTCTTTAAAACAGATTGGATTTTTTTCATTATGATTGACATGCCAATTGGCATATAACATATTCAAAGGTAATGCAATTTTTTTTAATTGCCAAATTTATTAGTAAAAAACAGATGGGTTTATACCGCTGGGATTAGTATAGTTACCAGCCGAACAATATCTACAATAAAAGATTTAATATTGCAACACTTTAAGCCCGGTACATTGGGAATAGAAGCTTTATTACAATCATGAAGCGTTTGATAAATTTATTTCTGGCTTTTACTGCTGTCTCTTGCAGTTTGCTCCATGCCCAGGATAAAAAGTTTGTCCCTATCGCTAAATATCCAAAAGGGGACACAACTTTAGGTAAAAAGCATGACGTCGAACACCAATGGGATCTGTATGATGCTATTGGCGCGTTGTTTAGCAAATATCCCGCAGTACCAAAAAAGGATTCTGTGACTAAAAAACCTATTATTTCAATTGTACCAGCCTTTGGTTATACACTGCAATCCAAGTTTGCCGTCACGCTTGCCGGCAACATCGCATTCCGTGCAACTCCCGCCACGAAAATATCAACCATCGTTGTCAACATCGCCTATACGCAAACCAGGCAGATCATCATACCTATATTATCAAATATTTGGACAGAAGGCAATCAATATAAATTTGTCGGGGATTACCGCTATTTAAAATATCCTCAAAGTACTTATGGTCTTGGAAGCAGTTCAAACATACTAAACAGAGACCGTATGGATTATTCTTTAGTCCGTTTTAATGAAACCGTTTTCCGGCATGTTTCGGGTGATTTTTTTGCCGGCGTAGGATACGCTTTTGATGACCACTTTGACATCGAGGAAAGAGGCTTCAAAAATGGAATAATCTCCGATTATGCAATATACGGCGGATCAACAAATACGATCTCCTCCGGCATAACATTAAACTGCTTGTTTGATAGCCGCGATAACTCGATTAACGCGTCAAAAGGATTTTATGGCGCATTGCAATATCGCGATAACAAGCTTTTTTTAGGCAGTACAAGCAGCTGGCAATCGCTTATTATTGATTTGCGCAAATACTATCGCTTTCCGGCCAACTCAAATAATGTAATCGCTTTTTGGTCGTACAACTGGTTGGTTCTCGGCGGAAAGCCGCCTTACTTAGATCTTCCATCCAATACCTGGGACCCATTTAGCGGAACCGGCAGAGGGTACATCCAGGGAAGATTCAGAGGCGCGCAAATGGTTTACCTGGAAACAGAATACCGGTTTGGGCTTACCCGCAATGGTTTATTAGGCGGGGTAGTATTTGTAAACGCCCAATCATTCTCCGCGGCACAAGGCACCAACCTGCAAGGTGTTCAGCCTGCCTTTGGACCGGGGATACGTTTAAAGCTTAATAAAGTAACCAAAACGAACATTGCTATCGATTATGGCATAGGCCGCCAGGGTTCACGAGGTTTATTTATAAATGTGGGAGAAGTTTTTTAACTTCGTTAATCAGCAGCTAACCTAAAGGCATACAATTCAACACATTTCTCTTAAGTTAAATATTTATCGTTTTTGGCAAAGTATTTGTTTTAATATTTGCCTGTAAAGTTAAAAAATGTTAAAAAAAGACGAGGCAGTTTAGACCGGGCAACTATATCCGTTTTTTATTCGTTAAATACTAGTATCAGTCACAGTATATGGGCAACAAAAGATATACCTGCATCTTACTTATTTTATGTGTTTATCTTTTGGTGGTGGTTACATCATGCCAGAAGGACCCAGCCGTGAAGGAAACTGTAAACACTGCTTTAACAACTGATAGTACAAAAATAGCCTTCACTGCTCCTGGTAACTACCTTGCTGTCACGGGGACGCTTAAAATCAAAATCAAAGATTCAACTTACACTTTTGACGCCGGCCGAGATTCGATAGCCTTTATTAACGTTCATTCCGATACTGAAACCCGGTATTTTGGCATCACGGCAATTAATAAGGAACACACCATGAGCTTTGGAATCAGTTCAGCGGGGTTCGCAAACAGCAATATAAACAGCGATATTGCTGGCAGCCAATTTTTGTTAAGCCAGGGAAGCAATGGTCAAACACAGCAATATTCTTTAAGCCGGTATTCCGGTCAAAAGGACTTTGGCAATATTAATATTGTTAAATACAATCAAAGCGGCGTACTTGCAAAGGGTACATTTTTTACCTTCCTGGCCAAAGACGATGATGTTAACTCTCCATTTTACAGGGTTGAGGGAAGTTTTGAGTTATATTTAAAATAAATGCTTTATTCACTTTTTTGTCTAATTTATTTTTGCAGACCTTACACCGTTAGCCTTGGGTAATTTGTGTGTAATAAAACTGAGGAACCCCGGTGTTTTGGCTACCACCCATTAAAATACGCCCGTTTTTGTGTATCTTTACGCAAATTTTAAAACATTGATGAAAGTATTTATTGCAGGCCTGCCATTAGAAGTGGATGAGGCTGAATTAACGGCCGTTTTTGGTGATTTTGGGCCGGTAAAATCACTCAGGATCATTAAAGATCGTGAAACAAAAGAGAGTAAGGGTTTTGGGTTTGTAGAAATGGTAAATGAAAATGAAGCCAAGGAGGCTATCAGGTGCATGAATGGCGCAAGTTACTACGGCCGCAGAATCACGGTTAACATTGCGGAAGATAAAGGTCCGGGTTTTAACGCCGGTGGAAAAGGCAATTTCAGGCATAATTAACACCAGAGATAATATTCTTTTTTACTAAAAGCCCTTCGTGTTTCGAAGGGCTTTTTTGTGCACTATTTATAAATCAATGTACTTATTTAATGTCATTAAATTCTTTACAGCCTCGCCCATCGTATTATTAAAGTAAACATACACGGTTTTCCCGTCGTTTCTCCATTCTTTGATATACTGCGCATATTCGTACAGGAAATCGTCAGTATAGTTTCCTCTGTAGCCGCCATTCGGTCCGTGAAAACGTAAATACACATAATCAACCGACGTTTCCAATAAGGTGATAGCGGATGAAGGCATATCATGCAATACAAGACCTGTATGATATTGCGTAAGCAAATCATAAACTTCATCCTCGTACCATGAGCGATTACGAAATTCAACGACAACTTTCCATTCATGCGCGGCGTCAGCGCGTTTCACATCCATCAAAAGCTTTTCCAATTGACCCATATTGGCTATAGTTATACTCGGAGGAAACTGTATCAATAAGCATCCCTTTTTCTCGCCTGCATAGGCAATGGTTTGCATAAAAAATTCAATTTCTTCCGAATTAAAAACAAGTCCTTTATTATGGGTGATCTGCCGCCACAATTTAAAAGTAAACTTAAAGCCGTGAGGTACGCTGGCCGCCCATTTTTCAACCGTGGATGCCATCGGCACTTTATAGAAACAGCTATTTATTTCGATGCTGTTAAATATTGACGAATATATTTCCAGCCGGCTTTTGTTTTGCATTTCAGGAGGGAATGAACGCCGGTTTGGTAAAGGAAGCACCAGGCCGCTTGTGCCGGTATAGATATTATCCGTTTTCTCCTGATTCATTGCTGTTACAGCTGTCATGTGTCTGCTTATAATCCTTCAATATTCTAACAATAAGGATTTAACCATAGCAAAAGTTTTATTACAGATAGAAATCACAAACCCAATCAAGTGAATTATACCGTATCAACTATTTCGGAATGGCTGTAAATCTTTTCCTGGAGCTCATTTTGTTCGTGATGTCTTTTGATGATTATTACCATCCAGGCAAGCATCAACATCATAAAGGCTATTATCAGCCAAAATTTATGTTCTTTTAATTTAATCATCGTCTATTTATTAGGATATACTGATGTATCTATCACAGGTATTTATATGTAAATTATGCCAATTGACATAGATGCTTACCAGATTTCGCTGCTTGTTGTTTCAGTTTCTATCAATTGGGTGAGCAGTAGTTTCAATACAGCCTCGCGCGCCCATTGTTGTTCAGTAAAGCTGGCATCCTCCATGTACCACGCTAGCGGCTCATTGATCTCGATACGAGCTTTATATACAAAGTTTTTAGTCGGGTGCATTTTACACCCCTCATAACTGTTCAAGTTTTCGCCTTTTATCAACTTCGCGAAGTGTTTTGCGGGAATATCAACCTGCAGACATTCTTCAAGCGAATTTTTAAAGTCGTGTTTGTCTTCGAGCCACAATGTTAATGAGTCATCATTAAGATCATGGTCGGCGATGGTAATGCGGCTGTAGTCGTAATCTACTGAAATTACCAGCCACCACAATTGGTCTTTTAGCTTTTGTGAAATTTTTATCATTGGATTATATTTATTGGTCGATGGCCGATAGGCCGCAGACCAGAGTTTATATTTTCAGTTTACACAGAGGTACAATGTGATCACTGTAAAATAGCGTTAACGAAACTTCGGCATCCAGCCCGGCAGGTATTTTTGTATTGCGGCAATTTCATGGCTATACTTATTGCAAACATTTTGATAAGCCTGGTAACGGAGCGCTATTTCGCTGTTAATTTGTTCGTGTTGTTCGCCGGTTTGCGGCTGTGTTGAACTTGCGTTGATTGCGGAGTAGGCGAGATACATAAATTAGCTTTGGAGATGGCGAAATGGTTTAATTTAGACAGTATGTCAATATTTTTTTGATTGCAAAATGCTCTATGGAGGTGCTTTAAGATCAAATAAAATTTCTTTATATTCTGTGATTTTCATATTTGTTTTTAATAAATTTTATAGTACATTAGCAAAAATGAATATGACAAATATAAAGAATTATCTTTAATATATTCAAGAAAAATCTTTAAAAATATTTTCCTTATGGAAGATTTATCAAAACCCAATAAAATAAAGACCGTCCGGCCCGAAACGCTGGAGTTTATTATTCTATATAATCAGCTTAAAGGAAAGGCTTTTAGCGGTAATGCTCAACTCGCGGAAGTTTTAGGTTTCAATTCGCCCAGCTCGATAACGGAAATTATCAAGAGCCGGCAAAATATTGATCCAGAAAAACTAAAGATTTTTAGAGAAAAATACAGTGATTTTCTGGAAGGCAAAAAAAATACAATTTATTCTGAAAATTCCCTTCCAAGGCAATTTGAGGGTATACCTATGTACGAGATTACGGCTACCGCTTCGGGCGTGGAAGTTTATAATGATCTCAATGATAAGGAGCCCGTGGGGCACATGAACTTCCCCGGAATTGAGGATTGTGATTTTGCTTTGCCGGTTTGGGGGCATTCGATGTACCCATACCTGGAGAATGGCTGCTGGGTGGCGTTAAAAATTATCCATGACATGAAGATATTACCCGGAGAAGTATATTACATTGAATGGGGCGAATACCGTATGTATAAACGGCTGCTTGCAGGGGATAATGACGATGAAGTGATCGCTCATTCGGATAATGTTACCGAAATGATTGGCAACCGGCTTAAATACGCGCCGTTTGTTGTAAAGATATCGGATATCAAGAAGCTATGTCTGGTGAAGGATATTCATAAGAAACACAATCATTAACGATTAATCTGCTACTCCTAAAATCTCATCAATCATCCCAAACTCTTTAGCTTCGCCCGAAATCATCCAAAAGTCGCGGTCGGAAACGTCATGAACTCGTTGGTAACTCTGACCGCTATGCTTTGAAATAATGGTGTATATTTCTTTCTTCACCTTCAGAACCTCCCTTGCAGTTATCTCAATATCGGAAGCCTGACCCTGGACACCACCTAATGGCTGATGCAGCATCACTCTTGAATGATTTAACGCCGCGCGTTTGCCCGCAGCGCCGGCACACAGAATTACGGCTGCAAAAGAAGCGGCCATGCCGGTGCAGATAGTTGCTACATCCGGTGAAATAAGCTGCATGGTATCATAAATACCAAATCCTGCATACACCGAGCCGCCCGGTGAATTAATATATATTTGTATATCCCGCCTGGGATCAGATGATTGCAGGAACAGCAATTGCGCCTGGATAATATTGGCTACGTTATCGTCAATTGCTGTACCGAGGAAAATTATCCTATCCATCATCAACCTTGAAAATACATCCATTTGCGAAATGTTCAGTTGCCGTTCCTCCATTATATAGGGCGTCATTCCCATGGTAACCGGGGCATGATTTACACCCATAATGAAATGATCTACGTAGCGACTGTCCATACGGAGGTGCTTCACGGCATAGCCGCGAAATTCTTGTTTATTGATGTCCATAGCTAATTATTTAAACAGACTTAAAATTTTGTCTCTAAAACACCGGTGCGCCGGTTCATTGAAAAGCTGCCGATGAACCGATTCAATCTCGGCTTTTATCTTTTTACGGCCATAGTGTTGTACAAAGTCAAGCGTCTTCTTTTGCCACGAAACCTGAGATTTCAACGCCGGATCCAAAATCAGCATGGCCTCAAAGATGAGTTTATCTTCAGTGTTTCCGCGGTTAAACAGGTGATTGTCTATTTGTTCAACTTTATTCAATGAAATCCTCATAAGTCAACGATTTTTCTTTAACGGTTTCTCTTACTTTTTCAAGGCATTTATATTTTTGCACTGTAGCTGAATGTATGGTTGAATAACCAAACAAGCGCGCAATAGTAGCTACGGGTAATTTGTCGTAGTAAAACGCCTTGAGCATATCCATACATTTTTGCCCGGCTGTTTCAAGGTGATGTAGTAGCATTGAGGTTGAAGGCTGCTCATTTACAAATTCGACAAATTCATAATTGTCAAGCGGAGTATATCGAATATCTTGCCTGAAACTTTTAGCCCATAAGTGTTTTGCTATGCCCAATATATAGGACGACTCGTCAACATTCAACACAAATGACGACCCGGTAAGTTTTTCGTAATAAATAACCAACGCATCCTGAAAAATATCCCTGGCCTCTTCAAATGAACCGCCCTTTTTATTAACATATCTTGCCGTCGCCGGAAACGCCTTTTTATAAAGATGCATAAATAGCTTTTCCCTTTCGGCAGGTGTATTGTCTGAAGCTTTAATCGATGACATAATCTTTTTATTAGCAAGTGTACTTTTTTAACAATATATCACCGCCATTTTTGTTTTATTTTTTGATTGCCCTTCTACTCCGTGTCTCCACATCGGGTTAATGAATTAAAGATATTCCCAGGCATTTTTGCCGGCAATATCAAAATTATTTAATAGCAATAAAATATTTTAATATTTATCCCGCGCAAAATCTTAATATTGTATTAACCTTTTATTATGATACGCAATTTTCTTTCGAATTTGAATCCGAGGCAATTGGTCGTTTATTTTATTGCCAACTGGCTTTTTATTTATGCCTTTCATACGCTGGCTAATTTGTACGATCATTCGTTCCTGTTTGGCGATTATGCTTTACAAAACCGGGCCTTTTTTACTGCGCGATTTAATACAGATGTTCTCATCATTGATGAGTGCGGCGTTGCGGGGCTAATAGTTGCTTACTTAATTGAATGGAAAATATCATCAAAGCAAAAGTGGTTTTGGGCAAACTCAGTTGTCGTTTTTGTGGTTATGTTTTTACTTTATAATTATCACCTGTTAGGCTGGAGCAGATTGAAACCGATAGCCTTTGCCCCGGGGCTAGTTTTTGGTCCGGGCAGTATTGCTGCATTAATCACTGATTTTATTGTAATGGCAGCTATTGGTTGCTTTTTACTATTGCATAAAAGCGTGATCAATTACATCGACCGGGGCATTAAAAGCACTAAAAAGCGATCGCCCGCCGAGCGTGTATCGCTTGCGGAATTAAAGAAAATAAAAAATAGATAAGATAAAAAAAGCCCGTTCCCGGGCTTCTTTATCTTATTTCAGCAGTTCCGCTTTAACCGTATCCAATATTTTAAACGATTCCGCGGAGCCTGGGGCCTCCGCATAAACACGAAGCACAGGTTCCGTACCCGAAGGGCGGATCATCACCCAGGTTTCATCTTCAAAAAAGAATTTATACCCGTCAAGGTCTTCAGTTTTGGCCACTTTTAGATTGCCAAAGCTTTTGTACCCGGTTTTGCAGTTACTGATAATATTTTGCTTTACTGCTTCGGTTACATGCAAATCGTAACGTTCAACAGCAAATTTTCCGACGATACTATAAATTTCCTGTACGAGGTCGCTCAAACTGCGGCCAGTTTTTGCCATAAACTCCCATATCATGAGGCCAATCCAAATACCATCCCGCTCGGGAATATGGCCGTTAACGGCGATCCCGCCCGATTCCTCGCCGCCTACCATAAATGGTTTGCCTGAATTAACAATTAAATCGCAGATGTATTTGAATCCAATTTTGGTTACAGTATTGTTAATGCCATAAACGTCACACAGCTTCTGTATTTTGCTGGTACAGGAAAAGGTAGAATATACTTCGCCCCGCTCACCTTTTACTTTATACATGTAATGTATAAGCAGCAGCAAAATATGGTGCGAGTCAACAAAGTTTCCATCCTGATCATATAAGCCGATCCGGTCGGCATCTCCGTCAGTGACCAGGCCCGAAGCAATTTCTCCGTCCGATATCTTAATAATATCTTCAAATTCCTTCAGGTTCCGTTGTATAGGCTCGGGTGCCTGTCCGTCAAATCCAGGGTTAGCGTCGCAATGTAAAAACGTGATATCAGGAAACAGGCGGCGCATTACGTTTTGGCCGGCACCATACATGGCATCATATGCCCACACCAGGCCGCTATCACGAATAGCCGCAATATCAAAGCTGTTTTTGGCATGAGCGACGTACATATCCTCGAGGTCAATAAACTCAATCAGCCCATCCTTATTATATTCACTTACTGATTTCAATTTAAGGTCGACTGAATCAGGGATGGCGGACTCAACCTGTTCGATATCATCCGGAGTTGCCGGACCGCCATAATATGCCTTTATCTTATAACCATTATATGAAGGCGGATTGTGGCTGGCCGTAATAATGATCCCTGCGGAGGCCTGTTTACGAACTGTTCCCAGGGAAATCATTGGCGTACTTACAAAGGGATTTGAAGCGCGGTATACCTTAACCCCCTGTGAAGCCAATACGCACGCCGTGGTATCGGCGAATAGCGGCCCGGCAAACCGCGGGTCGCAACCCACTACCGCCGAAGGGTGCTCGAACGACTTTTTTAGCCATAGTGCTGTGGCGTAGGCCACCCGCTTTACGTTTTCAACGGTATAGTCGTCGGCAATGATGGCCCTCCAGCCGTCGGTGCCAAATTTTATTTTAATCATGGATTAGTTATAAGTGTTTATAAAAGCCTATTTTTAGCGCCTCAAAATTGATACAAGAATATCAATCATTTATGGTAAACAGAAACAAAAAATGAAAGTTTTAAAATTTGGCGGAACGTCTGTGGGAAGTCCGGAACGGATGAAAAAACTGCTGGATATTATTGACCCTGTCCAGCGGCAAATTGTGGTGTTATCGGCGGTATCGGGCACAACAAATAACCTGGTAGAAATTGGAGAGGCTTACCTGGCCGGCAACAAAGAAAAGGCGGCCAGCCTGATTGCGATTTTAAAAGAAAAATACGAGGTTTTTATAAAAGAATTATTTGCCAGGCGTGAATACCTTGAGCAAGGCAAGGAAGTTATCGATTATCATTTCGGGCTGCTTAGCAATTTGGCAAACGACCTGTTTACATCTATTGAAGAAAAAGTGATACTGGCACAGGGCGAATTGCTTTCAACCACTTTGTATCATGTTTATCTGAAAGAGATAGGTGTACCATCTGTGCTGCTTCCCGCGCTTGATTTTATGAAAACGGATGAGGACAATGAGCCGATAGTTGATTATATTACCGAGCACGTTACGCCTCTACTCAATAAACATCCCGAAAATAATTTATTTATTACACAGGGATATATATGCCGTAACAGTTTTGGCGAAATTGACAATTTAAGGCGCGGAGGAAGCGACTATACCGCATCGCTAATTGGTGCAGGTATCCGAAGTGAAGAAGTGCAAATCTGGACGGATATTGACGGCATGCACAATAACGACCCGCGCATTGTAAAAGGCACTAAGCCCATAGCCCAGCTTTCGTTTGATGAGGCCGCGGAACTGGCTTATTTTGGCGCGAAGATTTTGCATCCCCAAAGCGTTTTCCCGGCACAACGATACAAGATACCGGTACGATTGCTGAATACCATGGACCCTAAAGCGCAGGGCACACTGATTACAAATACCAGTGAAAAAGACAAAATAAAATCAATAGCCGCGAAGGACAACATCACTGCTATTAAAATTCAATCGAGCCGGATGCTGCTGGCGCACGGTTTTTTACGCCGGGTGTTTGAGGTTTTTGAACGGTACAGGACTTCAATCGATATGATCACCACTTCGGAAGTAGCTGTATCATTAACCATTGACGATACAACTTATTTGAAGGAAATAACGAATGAGCTGGTTGGTTTTGGCACAGTAGATATAGATAAAGATCAAACCATTGTTTGCGTGGTTGGAGATTTTGGAGCTGAAAAACATGGTTACGCGGCACGTGTACTCGAAGCAGTTAAACATATCCCTATCAGGATGATATCATACGGCGGCAGCGACCATAACATGTCGATACTGATAAAAACAGAAGATAAAACAGAAATATTAAGGAGCTTGCATCACAGGCTGTTTTAGCCTCACCTAAATCCTCTCCAAAGGAGAGGACTTTAAATAACAATCATGTTCAATACCAACACTATAACACGCTTCCAGGAATTAGAAACTCCATTCTATTATTATGACCTTGATGTATTGCGCCGAACGTTAGCCGCCTGCAAGGAAGCGTCGTCAAAATATGGCTTTCATGTTCATTATGCCATGAAAGCTAATTTCAATCCGAAAGTGCTGGATATGATACAGTCGTTTGGTTTTGGTGCAGATTGTGTAAGCGGAAACGAGGTAAAGGCGGCTATTGAGCACGGCTTTGGAAAAGAAAATGTGGTTTTTGCCGGTGTGGGTAAATCCGACAAGGAAATTAATTTGGCTTTAGACGCGGATATTTTTTGTTTTAACGCCGAGTCGGTGCAGGAGCTGTTCATTATTAACGACCTGGCGAAAGCTAAAAATAAAACTGCCAAAATCGCTATACGGATCAATCCGAATGTGGATGCGCATACGCACCATTATATTACCACCGGCCTCGAGGAGAATAAATTCGGCATCAATACTTTTCAATTAAATGACGTAGCGGAAACCCTGCGAAAATGCGCTAACCTGCAATTTTTAGGCATTCATTTTCATATCGGCTCGCAAATTACCGACATGGAAGTGTATAAAAGCTTATGCCTCCGGATCAATGAAATACAGGATTGGTTTGAAGATCACGGGTTTGCCGTAAAGGTGTTGAATACCGGTGGTGGGCTCGGCGTAGATTATCATCACCCCGATACAAACGGCGTTAGCGAATTCGAGAATTACTTCAAGGTTTTTCATGATTTTCTGAAAGTAAAACCCGGGCAGGAAGTTCATTTTGAGCTGGGCCGCGCATTGGTAGCGCAAAGCGCTTCCCTTATATCAAGGGTACTCTACGTAAAAAACGGCATAAAGAAAAACTTCCTGATATTGGATGCCGGCATGACGGAGCTCATCCGCCCTATGCTGTACCAGGCATTTCACCTGATACAAAACCTGAGTCGATCGGAAGCCAAAAGTCAGGATTTAAAATATGATGTTGTTGGCCCGATCTGCGAGAGCACAGATTGCTTTCAAAAGGATGTAGACCTTCCAGAGTCTTTCCGCGGCGACCTGATCGCTGTCCGTACAGCGGGCGCGTATGGCGAGGTGATGGCCTCCGGATATAACTTGCGTGACAGGGTGGGAAGTATTTATTCTGAATAAAATGCCGGTTTGCTTTCTTTTAAAACAAACCTGCCAAATTCAATGTTCTTGGTGAATTACTATTAAATCATCTAACCAATAGAATATATAAATATCGGTAGATGATTTAATGGCCGTGTCAAATGCTTATCCTGATAACATCAGGTTAACCAGCCTGAACCTATGGACAAACATATAGAATTTAAGATCAATAATTTCGATTTGTTAAGACTGCTGGCCGCCACCCAGGTAATTTTCGACCATTCAATCCATCACTTACATATTCCGATAAGCACGCTTGGCACCGACATTTTGTATTTATTCCCCGGAGTAAAAGTGTTTTTCATTATAAGCGGGTATTTGATCTCGGCTTCCTATGAACGAAATAATAATATAAAAGATTATTTCAGGAACCGGGCACTAAGGATCTATCCGGGTTTGTGGGCTTGTGTCTTTCTATCAATAATTGTCATATCAATTACCGGGGTCAGTTTCTTTAACAAGCAAACTATTGCCTGGCTGCCATGCCAGTTGGTGGGAATTATTTATACACCGCCATTTTTAGAACATTATGGGTTTGGCTCCTACAATGGCAGTTTATGGACCATCCCGCTTGAACTGCAATTTTACCTGCTTTTACCAATAGGCTACTTGCTTATAGCTAAAAACAAACTCAACCAATTCTTTTTTATGCTTCTTGCAGTTTTCCTGGGGCTAAGCTGCTGGTATCTTCTGAATCATACCGATTCTTTAATTTTCAAACTGGTCAGATATTCCTTTATTCCCCATTTTTATATTTTTTTAATAGGTGTTATTTTTCAACGCCTGCAACTATATAAATCGCGATTTATTTATAACAAGGGTTTATTTTGGTTCATCGGGTATGTAGCGCTTAATTTGCTTTTTGTAAACCGTATAAATCCAATTGCCTTTAATTTCGGCTACACCATATTACTTGCATTTTGCTTACTGTCACTGGCTTACACACTGCCAAACCTGTCGAAAAAACTACTGCGAACCAACGATATATCTTACGGGATATACATTTATCATGGCCTTATACTTACGGTTATCGTTCAGGAGCGGTGGTCGGTGCCGGTTTTTGTGGTGATTATCTTATCCTATATAATGGGGTATCTTTCCTGGATTTCTGTGGAAAAGCCATTCATACAACGCAAAAAGAAAACTATACGGGCCACCGTTTAGTTTCGTGCGATGTTTTATAAAAGGACCGCCAAGTCAAAACCTGTAACCAAGTCTTAAAAAAAGACCCCCGGTTTCAATAGTTGCGAAATAATTTTTAAGCTTAATATAATAGCTGGCCTTAGGATAAATATCCATAAAGCCGAGATTAAAGAGTTGAGGAAAAGTGTTGGTGGACACCTTTTTATTATTATAATATGTTTCATTTAGTTTGTTATAGCCTGCATCTGTTCCAAAAAATAAGCGAAAGCTCTGCTGGATCTTTTTATTCTCACTACGAACTAAAATTTCGGTAGTTAAGCCAATCGTGAAAAGACTGGTTCTTGGATCTACATAATAGCCTGGTTGATTGTTAAGGTATTGCCTAAAGTTGGCATAGGCACCAAACTCATGGCTATATGCGGCCTCTATGCCCAGGTATCTGTATTCGGACCGTTCTGAAATGGACGTAGAAAAAAGATTTACTGATGCCCGGCTACCAACGGCACCAAAAAACTTCCTTGTAAAATAATTAGCATCCCCGGGGTTGATCGCGCTATTTTCGTAATCGCCAAATACACCGAATAATCCAAAAGCAACATTAACATGATTAAAAATATAACCCCGACTTAAATTAACCTGGCCGCTTTCCTGAAAATCATTTGCATTAATATTAGACGATGCATTATATGCTACTGAAATATAGTTTGCGGATTTTATCGTATCAAACGAGGATGGCTTGGGTTGATAAACAATATTATGATGATAAAGGGCAGGGGTATAAACATGTGAACAAGAAGAAAATATGATAGCGATAAAATATAAAATCAACAGCTTATTAAAATTCATAAAGCGACACTTGTCAAGTGTGGATTGGCCTTTAATACTATACGTCAATAAGTTAAGGAATGCGACAGGAAAGGGTGGTATTTAACCATCAGTTTGCGATGAGGTTTTTAATAAAATCATCACTAAAATCCGGGGCAAAGTGTACCACATTTTGCAGAGGTCTAAATTCTTCCGGCTGGTGGGTTGTGGTAATTACTACCGCCTCCATGCCCGCATTTGCTGCCGCTTCGGCACCTTTGGGCACATCTTCAAATACCAAACAATCCGCGGGAACAACATTCAACAGCTGGGCGGCCTTTAAAAACGTTTCAGGATGCGGTTTGCTTAAAAGGACATCGTCGGCGCTTACAATTGCCTTGAAATAATGCCTGATGTTTAGATTATCCAGCACAAAATCAATATTAAAAGGAATAGCCGCCGAACCTATGGCCATTGGTATATTTTGCTGATAGGCCTTTTCTAAAAAATCCTTTAATCCCGGCAAGAGCTTCAGGTAAGGTAAAAATTCCTTTTGGTAGCGCTTTTCCTTTTCAAGAGATAAACGGTTCATTTCATCTGCTGTGAAGCGGTTAGGGCCGAGCATTCTAACCAGCACTTCCTGGTTTTTTCCATACATCTGGCGCTTTACATCATCCCAGGTAAAATCCCCCCCAAGATCGTCATTAAGTAAGCGTTGCCATGCTTTGGTATGATAGGTCATATCATCGATCATGGTTCCGTTCAGGTCGAAAATAAAAGCTTTCATGTATTCTGTTTTAAACCGCATCGGCTGGCGGCAAAAGTACATTTAATAAAATTTAACGTTAAAAAATCTAAGCTGTAATGTTTACTGTACTTAATAAGTGATGGCTTTATCCGGGTGTGGTTCAAACTGAATTTAAGATGTGGCTAAACGATTAAGGATTGGCGATGGATTGATTTGTGCGATTAATCCTGTTTAGCGAAAGCCCATTTAGTTACAGCTAAAGGGCTTTTTTTTACTTACCCGGCTATTAATAAAATAATATAAAATGTTGAAAACCGCAGCATTACGGATTTCGTATTTGTTTTGGCACATTACCTTAATCAAAACCGACATCCGATGACTGACGAACAAAACCGCTTGCAGGCCGTATCCCGTTTCAAACACCTTGACGAAAGAATTACGAAAGACCTGAATGATATTGCAAACCTTGCAGCACAAATATGCAATACACCGGTCGCATTGATAACACTGCTGGATGAAGATGTGCAATGGTTTAAAGCTTCATACGGAACTGAGGTGAAGAACACAAGCAGGGAAGTTTCGTTATGTAACCATACGATCAGGCAGGAAGAACTTTTAATTGTTCAGGATACTACCCGGGATGACCGTTTTCAAAATAACCCGCTGGTTTCAAATGATCCGCACGTCAAGTTTTATGCAGGAATAAAACTGGCAACAAAGGATAATTTTGCCGTGGGGAGCCTGTGTGTGATAGATTTTGAAGCCAAAACACTAAATGAGCATCAGCAAAATTCACTGGTAGTGCTATCAAGGCAGGTGATAAACCTTATGGAACTTCACTGGAGCCTGAGCACACTTGACCTGGAATATCAAAAAACGCAGCAACAGAAATTAGCTATTGAGGCTTCGGAGATAAAGCTTAACGCGATCTTTAACAGCTCGAAAGATACACATATACTGGTTGGTGCAAATATGGAAATACTCGCCTTTAACAAGGCCGCGGCTCATTTTGCATGCACCAAATACAAAAGAAAACTTTCATTGGGCGATAGCATTGTTAACTACACCGACCCGCAGATATTTAAACAGTTTTTAAAAAGTTTTTTCGCTTGCGCTGAGAGGCAGGACGATTAAACGCAAATGGATGCTTATGCCCGGCACTGTTTATGCATGCTGGAAAGAAACTTCGTTTTCGCCGGTGAGAAATAATTCAGGCGAAATTATTGGCGTGGCATTGAACTCGACCGATATTACTACACGTAAACAACAGGAAGAGCGGATCAAGGCACAAAATGAAGCGCTAACCCGTATCGCCATCATACAATCGCATGAATTGCGGCGGCCGGTGGCTTCGTTGATCGGTATTATGGACATAATGAAAATGGAGCATATTGATTTTGATTATTTTAATATGATGCAAATAACCATTAATGAACTCGACGAAAAAATACGCGGCATCGTCAAGGATTCGGAAGACACCATTTTGGGTCGGCGCCTGGCGATAGTAGCCTGATTTTCACCTCTCACCGATGGCTTTTATCCCAAATTAACACGCGATTCTATGCGCATTTTTTATCTAAATAATTAAATACTTGTGTTTTATGGATAATAATGCCTACCTTGCCGCCTTTAATAATTAAAATAATGCAAAAAGAAGGAACAGTAAAATTTTTTAATGAGACAAAAGGTTTTGGATTTAT
Source organism: Mucilaginibacter sp. (assembly GCA_028288125.1). Classification (GTDB taxonomy): domain Bacteria; phylum Bacteroidota; class Bacteroidia; order Sphingobacteriales; family Sphingobacteriaceae; genus Mucilaginibacter. The sequence goes on along the minus strand of JAQBOH010000100.1, from coordinate 1,884 downwards.
TACACCAAGTGCTGGTGGACAAGACGTATTTGTACATTCAACAGGCCTGATCGATGAAATCCGTGAAAATGATAAAGTGGAGTTTGAAGTGGAAAACGGCAGAAAAGGCTTAAATGCGGTAAATGTAAAAGTTATTTAATTATAATATAATTCATTAAGCGTACCAGGCATCCACCCAAAAAGTGGATGCCTTTTTTTTGTCTCGCCTATATCCTTGCCCGCGGCCGCCGGAGTCTCCAAAGAATGACTTTCTGTACAGTTCTTGAACTAAAATCAAGAATTATAATTAACATGAAACATGATGCTGGCATTGTTGTTGTATGTTTTAGGTAATCTATAAAAAACAAAAAACGATGAGAGATCAGACAAAAGTTATAGCCGCACTTTTAATAGGTGCAGCGGCCGGGGCTGCATTAGGATTATTGCTTGCCCCTGAAAAAGGAGAAACAGTTAGAGACGGTATTGCAGATTACATTAATGATTTGATTGAATCGGCGAAAGGAAAGGCCCAATCAACCACAGATGATTTGAAACAATTTGGCGCGAATGCTTATGACCGGGCAAAATCAAAGTTCGGTAATGTTGCAAATAACGCGGCTGAATTCCAGGATAATACATTTGAAACAGCAAAAGACGGCGCTAACAATGTAAAAGATGAGGCGCAACATCGCTTTAACGGCGCTAAATCAAAAGCAAAGAGCACCGCTGACGACTGGAACAACTCAATACAGAATTCTTAACGAATAGTGTTTGAAAGAACAAAGAAACCCGGCTATAGCCGGGTTTCTTTGTTTTAACGGAATTACTTCGCCGTCCACTTATTATTGCTCATATCGGCATCCATAAATATGCCACCTTCAAGCGTTGCCGATTTTATGGTTTTATTGGTTTTGATATGCGCCTCGATTTGTTTTTGATTATGCTCCCAAACCGCAGGCGTTTGATGGAAGCTTTCTGTTGTGCCATCGGCGTACACTACGTTGATATCAAACGGAACTGCAAAGCCGCCAATATTCCGTATTACTGCTGAATAGCCTTCGCTGGCTTTTACAACTTTTTGCAAATCGAGATCAATGTAATAATTGGTAAAGAACCAATTATTAAAAAACCAGCTCAGGTTTTTGCCGGACGCCGTGCTTATGGAGTTAAAATAATCCCAGGGGATGGGATGTTTTCCATGCCAGTTATCCATGTAAGCGTGCAGCGCTTTCTTAAATAATTCATTGCCCAGCATATCCTTTAAAGCAAAATAGCTTAACGAAGGTTTTCCGTAAGAGTTATTTCCATATCCTCCCCTTAATTCGCTGGAAGGTGTAATAATGGGCAGATCTTCCGCGGTTGACGCATCGTGTATCCATCGGTTGATCCGGAATTGTTTATATAAATTTTCTGCTTTTTCTTTACCTACTTCCGAAGTTCCGATCAGCAGCTCGAACGTGGTGGCCCAGCCTTCGTCCATGAACGCATAGCGACTTTCGTTTATCCCCATATAAAAAGGGAAGTATGTATGTGCTATTTCATGATCCTGTACAAATTGCGAAAAGCGAACATCCTCGTTATGGCTGTCATTTACCATCATGGGGTATTCCATATCAGCAAAACCCTGGAAGGAAGTCATTTTAGGAAAAGGATAAGGCACACCCGGCCAATTATGCGACAGCCAGCTTAAAGAGTTACGCCCGGCCTGAACCGCGTGGTGAAAATCATTCGCGTTATCTAAAAAAGCCGCCTGCATGCTGGCCCGCCGGTGGGTTGCATCATCAACAACGGTGCTTGCCGCGTCCCAGTCGTAATGGTCACTAATTCCAACGGCCATGTCGCTTATATTATCGGCCTTCCACGTCCATGTATTTACATCATTTTGAGCGGTGATTTTTTTTTGTG
>JAQBOH010000065.1 GCA_028288125.1 Mucilaginibacter sp. | reverse complement strand
ACTGGTGCGAGGTGTATACCAGCGTGGTGCCGTTTTTATTTAGCTCCAGCAGGTAATCAATAATAGCATGCCTGGTTTGCACATCAACACCCACCGTCGGCTCGTCCAAAAACAATATCGCCGGGTTGTGAATAACCCCGATGGCCAGGTTTACCCGCCGTTTCATTCCGCCTGAGAATTTTTGAACTTGCTTATCCTTCACTTCCTCCAATCCGAGGATATATAGCAATTCATCGGTCCGCTTGCGTATAGCGCGGCTACCCAGGCCCGACCATGCGCCAAAAAACTGCAAATTTTCAACCGGGCTAAGTTCCTGGTAAAAAGAAAATTCCTGCGGAACAAAGCCGAATAACCTGTTGACCTTATTACTGTTTTGGCCAACATCTTGCCCAAGCAACTTGATATGCCCCTCATCGGCGGAAAGCAGTCCGGTCATGAGGCTGATCAGCGTGGTTTTCCCAGCGCCGTTCGGGCCGAATAAACCGAAGCGCTCGCCTTTCGGAATTTTTAAATTTAGATTTGAAAAAGCCGCATCCGGATTCCCCGGATAACGAAAACCCACATTTGTTACCTCAATTGCCAATGGAGTAGTTACTGCCATCTTATTCCTTTCAACGCCCTAAAGGCATTTTTTTCGAGTTCGGCTATTTCGATCAGATAATCGCCCATTATATTAAAATCCTCCTGGCTGCCGATGCGCCCTTTATATATCCCTGCAGCCTGTACGGCGGCAGTTCGCCAAAGGTCGCCTGATTGGGTAAATATTTTCGAGATTTCGAGCAAACCGTTATTGGGTAAATAAGCATCTGCTTCCTGCAAAAAAGCTGCATAAATATACCGGAACCCGCCGCCGCCCGTTCCTATCTCTTCCTGCATCCGCACCAGTTGCGCCAGGTACAAACCTGCTTTGTGCAGCCCGAGCTTATCGCGCCACTTTTTTATCTTTTTCCCGGTATATTTTATGCCTGCTACCCCTGCAAACCACCCGGGAATATGCAGCATCATGTGTACGTTTTTTTTTATCCCTTTAATAATGGCTTTTTTTATCTGTTCGTCGGTGATTTCGCCATCGTTTTGCGGATAATACAGCTGCCCTCTTGGTGCAAGGGCGCCTTTTGCAAATCGAACCCGTTCAAGTTCGTAAGTGGTTAAAGTAGTGGCATTTTCCATTACCGGGTCGCTGATGAGGAAGTTATCTTCTTCCTTGCCATAAACAATTAAGTTATGCGCGTTAAAGTGAAAACGGTATTCTTTTGGAAAATAGGAAAGGTAATACACCCCTACCTGGCAGCCCACCGGTGTGCCCTCATTCAAGCGTTCCATTAAAAACGTCTCTGCTTGTTCTTTTGAGCTGAATTTTTTACGGATAACCGGGATGCCAAGCGCCTCGCAGGTACGTTTGAAGATCAATCCCGGAAAGGTGCGAAAAGCAATTGCAGGGCCGTTGTTTATTTTGATGAGCGGAACATACACAAAAAACAACCCCGCGCCAATCCCAAAAGCCAGCGGCTCGGTTATTTTGCTGCCTGAGTTTTTCCGTAATAAGCTGCTTGTAACGCCCGATTCACAATGCGCCGACTGGATATGCTGAAAATCAATCTTCATGTACGGTCATGGTCTTTAAATCTTCAACGGTAACGTTGAATGCTTCAGCATATTTTTTTAATTTCTTTTCCGGCAGGTCATTAAAAACCGCCGGTTTCAAATGCCTTTTTATCTGCCACTTCCAAAAACCGGTATAGTCTGATAATATGCCGACGTCCATTAAGCGGTATTCCATAAAAAACAGTAACGGGCTGGCAGCCTTATTTAAAACCTGCTCCTTTGCCCTCGCTATCCGGCCCTGTATATCGTCCCAAGCCACATCCAATGCGTTTATTTTAACTTCCCAGCCTGCACTCAATTCCTTCACATATTTCCCCGAGCTATCGGTGGCGTAGCACACTTCTTTTGTGATCTTTCCGAGCGAACTCATATCCTGCGGCACATTTTCCTTCTTCATATCACAATTGGTTTTATTACACGACTGTCAGCATCGCGTACATATACGAGAACCGGGCACTTTCGGGAACCAGCAAAAGAATTTTTTCTCCTTTTTTTAATCGCCCGCTGTTAAACAGCTCATTTATCATCAGGTAAACCGAAGCAGCGCCCACGTTACCAACAGTATATAAATTGATAAACCACTTTTCGTAAGGAATCCCACCTCCATATAGTTCTACGAGGTCGTATATCTTGCTTTTGAAAAAGTCGCTGGATATATGCGGTAAAAAATAATCGATATCGGTACTGGTAAGCCCTTTTTTATCGAAGATCTCCTTAATCTTTTTCCCGCCAAGGTCTACGATGTTGGCGCTTAACAGAGTAATATCCTGCTTTACGCTGAAAATGGATTTGGTCATAATCTCTTCAGGTGTATAATCCATGAAACCTTTGAGTGAGCCATCTTCCATTTTCTCGCCGCCCATGTACATGCAGGTATCCATCTCGTTTGCGTATGAAACCCCTTCGATCCAATCGAGGCGGAGGCTAATGCCTGTTTCGTTTGGCTTGTCCGACATTAAAAAAGCCGAGGCGCCGTCAGACAGCATCCACCTTAAAAAGTCCTTCTGAAAAGCGATGAAAGGGTTTTCCTCCATCTCCTTTAACTTTTGCGCTTCCTCTTCAAATACATCCGAAACCAGCAAACCCGAAAACCTTTCGGAACCGGTAGCAACGGCCAGTTTCACTTCTCCTGCCTTTATGGCAAGGTAGGCATATTTTATAGCATGCATCCCCGCGCAGCATACGCCGGATGGCGAAACAACCTCGATAGCCTCTGCCTCGGGCAACCAGCCGTGTGTCATTACGCCGTGGCTCGGCATCATCTGGTCGGGCGATGATGTACCGCAGGATAGCAATTCAATTTCTTTTAATTTTTCAGGATCATCCTTAAACAATTCCTTCACCGCCAAAGCGGTCATTTGCGCATTTGTATGGGTAGCTTTACCATTCTTATCAAGCGCATACTAACGATTGATGATACCGTTATTACGGAGAACTATCTTTTTTGATTTAGAGGGACGGTTATCGATATACCCCAGGTACGACTCCATTTCGTCGTTCGAAACTGGGCCGTTTGGAAAAAAAGCAGATGTGGAATTAATATAAACCTGGTTCACAGACATGGTGTTAATTTACTTGTAAATAGTTTTGTTTTTTAGCGTTAATTCGTTTTGATGAAAATGGTTTTAAAAAAATAGCATCCAGCGTTAACAATACAGGCGCACCCAAAAATAATGCAATAAACAAATAATACTTAAACGCCGAAAGCCAGGGAGCCTGGTTTTTTCTTTTCGAAATAAATTTTGCCCAGGCGGCAAAAATAAATTTCGCTTTGCCTTCAATAAATAATAGGTTATAATTGATCTCAACCGCGCCATTGTCCAGCAATTCGTTCTGCATTCCCTCCCACTTGTCGCTTGCAAGGTGAGGGACTACAACCGACCCAAAAATATGCGTATTTGCTATATCCCGTTCATCTACACCCGGTTTGGGGAATATATTAAGGTAACGTTCCTTTTTTCCCGAAAGCATCCAGTAAAAAATGGTTACAAAACTTACCGGGTTGGGATGCTTATCGATTAGTGCAATATTCCCAACCAGATTGCCGCCCGTAGCTTTAAGACTTTTTTTGATCCGGTCATAAGCATTTAACCACATATTACGTGCTGCGCTAATCGTGATAACCGGTGTATCTTTCAGCACCGCCTTAAACGCCGGAAGATTAAGCAAAGAGTTTGACGGGATGCTCGGCGACAAAAACCAGGGCTGATAACCCAGGATAATGAGGTCGTAAGCGCTTTCATTTAAAACCACCGGTTCCAGTTCCGCCGGCACGCCGAGAACACAATCCGGCATCACCGAGAAAAACCGTTTGCCGGTCCAGGGGAATATAAAATCGTCAACTGGTTTAATCGATACTTTTTCAACACTTGCACCTGCTGCGATCAGCGGGGCCGTAAATGAATCAATAATTTCGCCTAATTGCCCCGACTGGCTATAGTAAATAGCTAAAACTTTTTTATTCATTCTGCCGGTAAAGTTAAATCTTCCCTGCTTAGTACTTTTGAATTTTTACAATAATCAAGGATGGCATGCTGAACCGATGGAGCCAGGTTTTTAAAGTGCTTAACGACGAGCAATCTATCACCGGGAATATCGTTTTTATACTTTACAATTTTGGGAGCATGCTCTTCTATGGCCAAACGAAGAAAATGAAATTCGATGTTGTCTTTATCCGCCAGTAAAGCCGTTTCCAATTTGATACGGCCGGCTTTAAAAAAGCCCAGCTTATCCTTTGGCTTTTTGACCAGCCCTGCCTTTCTCATTAGCAGCGCCCCTTCATAACCTTCCTTGTCATTTATCGGGGCTTGCGAAACAACATCAAGTTCCTTATTAACAGCTTCAACATCACCGGATGACATTGCTGCATAAAAGGCAGATTTATCAAATTTTTGAAGCGGGGTTCTGGCTAATGCCGAACTTACGGTCGCTATAAAAACATATATAAAAATAAATTGTGATCGCATAATAACTTTAAACTGTGCCAAACTTAATATAATAAATTAATAATGAAATTTCGAGGCACATAGCATGGGTAACATACTATTCTGCTAATTGTTATTAATCGCCTACATTAAAATTAATTTACTTACTTTGAGGTCAATCATATTTATCAACGAAACTTTTGTGTTTATACAACCTTTAAACAGGATGGATGAGTAAAAGTTTAAAAAGCAATTTGTGAGTAAAAACGTACAATTCTCCGATCTATGGGCAGTAATCCTTGGGGGCTCAAGCGGCTTTGGCTTTGCGGCGGTTGAAAAGTTGGCCCAGCATGGGATGAACATCGCTGTGCTTTACCGGGAAACCTCGGTTACTGAAAAGCCACTGCTCGAAAAATTTTCGAAAATAGCTGCCGCAAACGAGGTTACCATTCTTCCATATAACCTGAACGCCCTGGATACCTCAGGGCGGGAGTCGTTCATCAAGCAATTTATTGGTGCGGCCGGAGATAAAATACCTGTCGTTAAATTATTGCTGCATTCTATCGCACGTGGCAATTTGAAACCGCTCGCCGTAAGTGAGGCCGGTAAAATGGATAAAGCAAATTTGCTTTCGGTTGAAGATATTCAGTATACCTCATACGCCATGTCAAACAGCTTGCTCGATTGGGCACGGGATTTGTTAAATGAAAACCTGTTTCATTATGATGCGCGAATAATCGGTTTAACGAGCGAAGGCGCGCACAAACATTGGAAAGGCTATGCAGCTGTTTCTATTGCTAAAGCATCGCTTGAAAGCTTGGCAAAGTACATGGCCGTTGAGTTTAGCCCTTTCGGGATAAAAACAAACCTGATACAGGCCGGAATTACCGAAACATCGTCGTTAAAAAAAATACCCGGGAGCGAAAAACTGGTACAAATTGCCAAAACCAGGAATCCAATGGGCCGCATGACCCAGCCGGAAGACGTGGCCAAAGTTATTTATTTACTTTGCACCGACGAGGCGTATTGGATTAACGGGTCGATCATTCACGCCGACGGCGGAGAGCATTGCAGCTAGATAAAAAACATGGATAACGATATTCTCAATTATTTGCCATATAAATCCTCGTTCCGGTTTGTCGACAATATTTCATTTTTAAGCGAAAATGAAGTTGTGGGCGACTATACTTTAAGAAAGGACGCTTTTTTTTATGAGGACCATTTTGTTGGCAACCCGGTAACGCCGGGAGTAATTGTAACCGAGATTATGGCGCAAATAGGCCTGGTGGTTTTAGGCCTGTTTTTAATGAAAAGTGAGGATGAAAACAGCATAGCAGCCGGAAACAATTTTCCGCTGCTAACCTCAACCGAGGTTTCGTTTCATAAAATGGTGCTCCCCGGCGAAAAAGTTACTGTTGTATCAAAAAAAGAATATTTTCGCTTTGGTAAGTTAAAATGCTATGTTGAGATGCTCGACAGCGCAGACGAACTGGTTGCCAAAGGTTTTTTTTCCGGGATAATTAAAAAAGTTGAGTTAAAATGAGTAATCGTGTTGTTGTTACCGGCCTGGGCGTTGTATCACCTAACGGTGTGGGTGTACCGGCTTTTTTAAATGCTATACAAAATGGGGTATCAGGAATAAAGTTCGTACCGCTTTACCAGGAACTGAATTTGAGCTGCCAGGTAGCCGGGATACCTCCATTTGAATGGGAGAAACTGAAAGACTACATCTCGGATGTTACCTTTTATGGATTAAAGGGAACAAACATTGGTTATGGCCTGGTGGCTGCCATGGACGCCTGGGCCGATGCCGGCAATGAATATGACTGCGATGAGCCGCGCTGGGAAACGGGCTGCGTTTTCGGCAATAGCGCCCCCGACACAGAAGCCATGAAGAATGTGATCAGCCGGGTTGATAATAAAGAGGCGAAAAAGCTGGGGTCGCGGGTGATAGAGCAAACCATGAACAGCGGCGTAACTTCATATATAACAGGCAGGTTAGGTTTAGGAAATAAGGTGGTTACCAATTCATCAGCCTGTGCCACCGGCACGCAGGCCATTTTAATGGGCTATGAAAATATAAAAGACGGTTATGCCAAACGAATGGTCACCGGCAGTTGTGAGCATGTTGACCCGTATGTATATGGCACCTTTGACTCGATGCGGGTGCTATCCAGAAAATTTAACGACCGGCCCGAACAGGCATCTCGGCCAATGAGCGCGTCTGCCGGCGGGTTTGTTCCCGGCTCTGGTGCGGCGGCGCTGGTTTTGGAGGATCTTGATTTCGCGCTGGCGCGTGGCGCTAAAATTTACGCCGAAATTTTAGGCGGTTCATCCAATTCGGGTGGGCAGCGCGGCGGCGGATCCATGACAGCGGCAAATTCAGCAGGGGTTGTGCGATGCATACAGGAGGCTATGACTAACTCCGGCATTACCGGTAATGATATTGATTTAATAAGCGGCCACTTAACGGCAACCATTGCCGACAGGCAGGAAATTCAAAACTGGATAAACGCCATTGGGCGAAGCGGCGAAAATTTCCCCTTAACCAACTCATTGAAATCAATGATCGGGCATTGTCTCAGTGCCGCCGGGTCAATAGAATCAGTGGCCTCAATACTGCAAATTGTGCACCAGTTTGTGCATCCGAATATCAACCTGGAAGACCCGAATCCTGAAATAATAAATTTAATCAATTTAAATTCGCTGCCAATATCAAACATAAACAGGCCCGTTAACGTTGTAGCAAAAGCAAATTTTGGTTTCGGCGACGTTAATTCGTGCGTGATTTTTTCAAAATTTAATAACTAAAATGACTAAACAAGAAATTTTAAACGAACTTAAAACGGTAATTGCGCCCTATACAACGAATAAAGAGATGCTCAACAGCATTGATGACAACACCGACCTGATTAAAGATTTGAAGATCAATTCGGCCAACCTTGTGGATATCATTATCGATGCCGAGGCCAAATACGATATTGAAATAGATTATGATTCCGCTGATAAAATGGTGAATGTGGGAACCTGCATTGACGTGATCAGCGAGAAAATTAAAGAAAAAAATGAACAGCACGGGTAACGACGTCGTTTCGTTAAATGCTATAGACATCGCCCGCACAAAGCAGCAACGGTTTTATTCAAAGATCCTTGCTGCTTCCGAAAGCATCCTTTACAGTCAATATCAAACCGATATAACTTTCGAAAACTTTGTCTGGCTATTGTGGTCGGTCAAGGAGTCTGCTTATAAATACCTGCAAAGAAACAATCCCGTCCTGGTTTTTTCACCTACACGGTGTATTGTTACCCAACTTGAAATACCTGCTGAATATCAGGAGGCAAACCCTTCGATCTGCGTTTTAGAAGGCAGCGGTTTTGACAATCAGCCGGTTTTAAAAAGCATTGTAACGGTTGGTTCTGAAACACTTTATTCCAGGTCAATAATAACCCGAGATTTGATTTTTTCAGTGGTTAACAACGATAACAACTTTGATAGCACCGGCTGGGGTATAAAACTAATCGATAACGCCAGTTCTGATAGCCAGTCTACAGAAATAAGAATGTTTTTACTGGAAAAACTAAAAAACGAACTCAGGCTGCCCGAACTGCACGTTCATAAGAATTCTCATGGCTGTCCCATTCTGCTAAACCGAGCTAGGGAAATTGATATTCCTGTGTCGCTAGCCCATCATAGTAATTGGATTGCTTATTCGTATCAGCTCGCCGGTGTTGTAGCCTAGAGAAGGCCTTAAATTCTCTTCCACCCACCTCTTTAAGCTTGCGGTAGAGAAAATAAATCCTAATTTTAGCCGCAGTATGACACCGCGAACTATTCGTTGGTATCGGCAATTAAACCAATACAATTATAAACTATGCAGGTAATTTTTGGTATCATCTACCATTTCATCGGGGGCTTTGCCTCCGGCAGTTTTTATATTCCCTATAAAAAGGTAAAGGGCTGGGCCTGGGAAAGCTTCTGGATCGTTGGCGGAATATTTTCGTGGCTTATTGTACCGCCATTAGCGGCCTGGCTCACCATTCCCAATTTTACCGAAATTATTAGCCAAACACATGGGCATATACTATTACTGACCTATTTTTTTGGATTATTATGGGGCATCGGCGGGCTTACCTACGGCCTTGGTGTACGGTACCTCGGCGTTTCGTTAGGCAGTACGATCATTTTGGGCTTATGTGCCGTATTTGGCTCTATTATACCATCGGTTTATTATAATTTCGTTCCTACCGTAGGTAAAGATTCATTCAGTACGCTGCTCCATAGCCATTGGGGGCAAATGGTTTTATTGGGAATTGCGATATGTGTCATTGGCATTATTATCTGCGGGAAAGCAGGCACGATGAAGGAAAAAGACCTGGTTAAAAACCGGGCCATCGCCGACGACAATAAGGATTATCATTTTGGATTAGGACTAACGGTTGCCATTATCTCGGGTGTGTTAAGCGCCTGCTTTAATTTTGGTATTGAGGCTGGTAAACACATGGCCGATACCGCAAACGAAATTTGGAAAGTATCGCATCCAGGTCCGGATAATTTTCTTTTCAGAAATAATGTGACGTATATCGTCATTCTTTGGGGCGGGTTAACCACCAACTTAGTTTGGTGCATGATACTGAACGCCCGTAACAAAACATTCGGCGATTACACCAACCAAAAAACACCATTGCTTAAAAATTATCTTTTTTCGGCTTTAGCCGGAACAACCTGGTTCCTGCAGTTCTTCTTTTATGGAATGGGCGAAAGTAAACTGGGCAATGGCGCCAGTTCGTGGATACTGCATATGGCTTTTATTATATTGATCGCCAACACATGGGGGCTGTTGCTGAAGGAATGGAAAGGCGTTAGCAGAAAAGCGATTTTAACCGTGATCGGCGGCATAATAACAATTATTTTAGCGGTGATATTGGTGGGATATGGAAACGCAATAAAATAGACCTTGAAAAATACAGATACTGTGAATACAAAACAATTTAAACACGTAAGTTACTTATGGAATGACGCGGAAGCGGCAAAGTTAGCCAGTGACGAAGTAGCATTATTGATTTACCGCTCTAATTTGCTTGGCGCCGACCTGCGTTTAACCAACTACGGCGGCGGCAATACATCGTGCAAAACAATGGCTAAAGATCCGTTAACGGGGCAGGATGTTGAAGTGATGTGGATAAAAGGCTCGGGCGGCGATCTTGGCACGCTAAAGAAAAGCGGCCTTGCAGCTTTGTACGCCGCCCGGTTGCGAAGCTTAAAAAATGTATACAGGGGCCTTGAATTTGAGGATGAAATGGTGGAATTATTTAATCATACCATCTTCGACCTCAGTTCAAAAGCGCCGTCCATCGATACGCCTTTGCATGGGTTTTTACCTTTTAAACATATCGACCACCTGCACCCTGATGCTGCAATAGCCATCGCGGCAGCTAAAGACGGGAAGAAAATCACTGAAGAACTTTTTAAGGGAACAATCGGCTGGGTCGACTGGCAGCGCCCGGGTTTCGATCTGGGTTTAAAACTAAAGGAATGTTTGGATGCCAATCCTGGCATACGCGGCATCATACTTGGTTCGCATGGTTTATTTACCTGGGGCGATACAGCCTATGAAAGCTATATCAATACGCTCGAAGTGATTGAACAATGTGCTGAATACCTTGAGCAAAATTATAGCAAAAAAAGGCCGGTGTTCGGTGGCGAAAAGATCAAAAGCCTGGATGAAGCGAGCCGCAAAAAACAAGCTGTCGCATTGGCGCCCATTTTACGGGGATTTTGTTCGTCAAAAACCCGGATGATCGGTCATTTTTCCGATGACCAACGTGTTTTAGAATATATCAATTCAAATGACCTCGAACGCCTGGCCCCCATGGGCACCAGCTGCCCCGACCACTTTTTGCGCACCAAAATTAGTCCGCTGGTTTTACAGTTGGACAGCAATGAAGACCTTACTGACGCTGCTGCCATTAAAGAAAAGCTGACACCGGCATTTGAGGCTTATCGTGAAATGTATGCAGATTATTATAACACCTGTAAGCACGCAAATAGCCCGGCTATACGCGACGCTAACCCGGTGGTTATTCTTTATCCCGGTGTGGGAATGTTCACATTTGCAAAAGATAAACAAACTGCACGTGTGGCAGCCGAATTTTACACTAACGCTATTAATGTGATGAAGGGGGCCGAAGCTGTTTCGGAGTATACTTCCCTCCCGCGCCAGGAGGCGTTTGATATTGAATACTGGCTCCTCGAAGAAGCCAAGCTACAGCGTATGCCCAAACCCAAAGCTTTATCGGGGCGCATCGCGCTGATAACCGGCAGCGCAGGCGGTATTGGCAAAGCCATCGCTAAAAAGTTTGCTGAGGAGGGCGCAGTTGTCGTTTTGAATGATATGAATGCTGAACGCCTGCAAACTGCCGGAGAAGAATTCAAAAAGCTATTCGGAAAAGATGCGTTTACAACCGCCCTGCTTGATGTAACGAACGCTGACCTTATCCAGCAAGCGCTGGCAACCGCCATTTTAGCGTTTGGCGGGGTAGATATAGTAATCAATAACGCCGGGTTATCTATATCCAAAACAATCGGCGACCATACCGAAAAGGATTGGGACCTGCTTTATGATGTATTGGTGAAGGGGCAGTTCCTGGTTACCCAGGCGACTACCGGGGTAATGAAAAAACAAGCCATTGGCGGCGATATCATCAATATTGTAAGCAAAAACGCGTTGGTGAGCGGCCCTAATAACGCTGGGTATGGCAGCGCTAAAGCGGCTCAGCTGCATTTAAGCCGGTTGAATGCCGCCGAGCTTGGCGCGGATAAAATCCGCGTGAATGTGGTTAACCCGGATGCAGTCATCAGCGACAGCAATATATGGGCGGGCGGCTGGGCCGAAGGCCGGGCAAAAGCCTACGGTATCACCGTTGAAGAGTTACCGGCTTACTACGCTAAAAGAACTTTGTTGAATGAGGTGATATTACCGGACGATATAGCCAACGCCTGTTTTGCGTTTGTCGGCGGGCTGCTAAATAAATCAACGGGGAATGTGCTGAATGTTGACGGCGGGGTGGCAACAGCGTTTGTAAGGTAGTTCATAGTAGATGGTTCAAAGTTCATCGCCTTAATTAAGATTAGATACATAACGCATGCAAATAGAACAACATAAAATTGACGAATATAATCATCAGCATATAGCTGACCACCAGCTGAAATTTGGCTTTGTTGCTGAAGGTGTCAAAGATATTGAAGGCGTGATGAAAAAGCTGCAGGCCTTCCAAATTGCTATACCAAGCTGGGCTTTGGGGACAGGCGGAACCCGCTTTGGGCGATTTTCGGGTGGCGGCGAACCCAGAAATTTGGAGGAGAAAATTGCAGATGTCGGGATTTTGCATGCTTTAAACCGCTCGAGCGGAGCTATTTCATTGCATATACCCTGGGATATACCGGAAGATCCGATTGCTGTAAAGTCTCTCGCCGCGCAGCATGGCTTACGTTTCGACGCGGTGAATTCCAACACTTTCCAGGACCAGGCCGGGCAGGCGTTAAGCTATAAATTCGGCTCGCTGCAACATACCGATAAAGCCGTGCGCCGGCAGGCGATTGACCACAATATCGAAGTGATCAAACATGGCGAGGCGTTAGGTTCAAAAGCGCTGACCGTATGGCTGGCCGATGGCTCCAATTTCCCCGGGCAGTTAAATTTTCGCAATGCATTTCAGCGGACGCTGGAAAGCTTAAAGGAGATTTACGCGGCATTGCCGTCCGACTGGAAGCTTTACCTCGAATATAAGTGCTGCGAACCAAACTTTTATTCCACTACCGTTGCCGACTGGGGGCAATCGCTGTTGTACGCGACCAAACTCGGCCCGAAAGCTTATACATTGGTCGATCTCGGCCATCACCTGCCGAATGCCAATATCGAGCAAATTGTATCCCTGCTGTTGATGGAAGGCAAACTGGCAGGGTTCCACTTCAACGATTCCAAATATGGTGATGACGACCTGACAGTTGGCAGCATCAATCCCTATCAATTGTTCCTGATATTCAACGAACTGGTGGAAGGCATGGACGCACGTGGCATGGACCATGCAAACGGCCTGGGCTGGATGATCGATGCATCACACAACGTTAAAGACCCGATTGAAGACCTGCTGCAATCCGTACAAGCGATAAAGATCGCCTATGCGCAAGCATTACTGGTTGATAAAACAGCCCTCGTTGCCGCGCAGGAAGCAAATGATGTGGCTTTAACGCAGGAAATTCTGCAAAATGCCAATCGCACGGATGTGCGTTCGCTTGTAGCTGAGGCAAGCCTGCGAAGTGGCGGCGCGATAGATCCAATAGCGGTTTATAGAAAATTAAAAGTCCGCGAAAACCTGGTTAACGAACGCGGGTTGAAAACAGTGACAACCGGGCTGTAGAGCATAAAATCGGGGACTGTATCATTTGTAAAAGAGATACAACAGATACAGCAGATACAGCAGATACAACAGATACATTAGATACACTGACAAAATACTGTCACCGCTTTTATAAAATCGCTGGTAATTTGCAATGAAAGTTGTTATAACCGTATTTTTCTGCGCTTTGTGCTTCTTCCGCTGGTTGTTGGATATCAACCCACGTCTTCTGCTATGACTAAAAATTATTTTGCCAAAATGTAAGGCGTTATTTTAGACGACCATAAAACAATGAATCTCATACCCGTAATAGCGATATTCGACATAGGTAAAACCAATAAAAAGCTATTCCTTTTTGACGAAAACTACCGGATAGTTTTTGAAAGGTCTGCACACCTTACCGAGATCAGTGATGAAGACGGATTTCCCTGTGAAGACCTCGGGAGCCTGAGCTCATTTTTATTTAAATCGTTAGATGAGATATTAAAACTCGAACAGTTTCAGCTAAAAGCTGTCAATTTTTCGGCCTATGGCGCGAGCCTGGTTTATATCGGTGAAGATGGTAAACCATTAACGCCGTTATACAATTACCTGAAGCCATATCCCGAAGAACTTAGCGCGCATCTTTACAAAAAATACGGCGGTGAAGAGCAGTTTTCCATGGAAGCCGCGTCGCCGGCTTTGGGAAGCTTAAATTCAGGATTACAATTATACCGGCTTAAACAGGAAAAGCCCGAAATGTTCGCGCGGATAAAATACGCCTTGCACCTGCCGCAATATCTGAGCTTTTTACTCACCGGCAAATACTATTCAGACCTGACCAGCATAGGCTGCCATACGGCGATGTGGAACTTTAATAAAAACACTTACCATGCCTGGTTACAGCAGGAAGCTGTTGACGTAAAGCTGGCGGCTATTGTGGCTCTTGACAAAACGCTGCCGGCGCTTGATCCTTCAAAAAAATACCGGGTAGGGATTGGTTTACACGATAGCTCCGCCGCGCTTATCCCCTACCTGTTAAGTTTTAATGAGCCTTTTGTATTGATATCCACCGGTACGTGGAACATCAGCTTAAACCCATTCAACCAAACACCGTTAACAAACCAGGAACTTAAAAGCGATTGCCTGTGCTATATGCAGTACCAGGGCAAACCGGTAAAAGCTTCGCGACTATTTTCTGGTTTCGAGCATGAACAGCAGGTTAAACGGATAGCCAGGCATTTTAATCAAAGCGCAGAGAAATATGCGGATGTAAGTTATGATGCCGGTATAATATCCCGCCTTAAAAAAAGTCATCCGCAGCCGGAAAGCGATGTTTTAAAAAAGGAGCCGGCATTTGCAGCACGAACTCTTTCGGATTTTAAAAGCGATACAGAAGCTTACCACCAGCTTATGCTCGACTTAATTCAAATACAATCCGCGTCAACGCGCCTGATCCTTCAAAACACGCACGTCAAAAGGCTATTTGTAGATGGGGGCTTCAGCAAGAACAGCATCTTTATGTATCTGCTGGCCGATGCTTTTAAGGGCGTTGAAGTTTTTGCAGCTTCCGTTGCCCGGGCTTCGGCGCTTGGCGCCGCATTGGTTATTCACGATGAATGGAATACAAAAGTTATACCCGGCGACCTTGTCCAGTTAAAACATTACACGGCAAATCGATCTAATGCCAAATAATACGGGTGCAATTCAAATTGTCGCATTGTCACCACGCCTTCCTACGGAACGCTCAATGCTGGTTTGATTTCCAGGCTACCAACCATACGTCCCGATGGGACGATTATGGCAGTTTTCGTCCCATTGGGACGTATGGTTGGTAGAAAAATAATATGAAACCATTTTCACGTTCCGTAGGAACGTTTGATAGCGAAGCGACAATTTGAATTGCGCTAATAATACCGGCTTTATTTTAGTCTGACATATTTTTCAATGATCACCCGGTCGATCCCTTCTTTTTCGACCTTTTCAAGCCCTTGCTGAATGAGGGTATCGCCCTTAATAGAAACGGTGAAGGTAAACGGCTTGCCTTCCCAATTCTTATCACTGTAATAGTCCAGGTGCTCAGTGTATTTATCGCCTGTTAAGGTGTATGCGCCGCCACCCGCATCGAAGTGGTTTGCAGAATCTTTGGCAGCGTGCAGGTCGTGTTTTAAAAAAGCGAAGTGTGTATCGTTAATGATCTTGATCATCCGCTGATTTTTAGTGTAATCCGTAACCGAGCTGACGCCTTTGGTTATAGTGGTTCCGGAAACCAGCTGCCATGTCCCGTTAAGGGTTAAAGATTGCCCGGTTTTTGCTTTACACGAAATGAATGCCGCCGCAAAGAGAAAGGTGACAAGTTTAAGTTTCATAATTTTAGGTTTAAGAATTGATATAAACTTACGAAGTTTTAAAAACTTCGTAAGTTTTTCTTGAGTTACATAAACGACAATGAGTTCCCGCAATATACACGCGTAGCTTTAATGCCGGGAACTTTTTCCTTCAGCCAGTTCAGCAAAAATTGTGAACCGGCTTCTTCACTGGCAATATGGCCTAAAACAACCAATGATGTTTTATCCCCTTTGGCCTGCGCATCGCGGATATATTCCGGAGTTTCCCATTCCTGTACCTCGCCGCATATCACTACGTCGGGTTTAACTTTTGCAATGGCCTCAATCTGCCGCCGGCCGCCAGGCGCGCCCAGCATCAGCAATACGCGGCTGCAGGATTGCTCCGGGTGGCCTATATATCTTACTTTGTCAATATTCAATTTTGCTTTGGTATGGCTCACAATATTCTTTAACGCAGTGGCGGGCATAGTAAGGATGATATGAGGCGCAATATGGTCGGCGTATTTTTGCCAGTCTAATTGCGCCAGTACCCCCATGGTCACCAGATCGGGGACATGGCGGTGAATATAGTCATGATTGCGCCATACGGTAATGTTATGCTGTTTCAAAAGGTCGGCTTTGTATTGATACACGTCGTCATTTTTAAGCCAGTCGGTATCATCGGCATGATTATAAAACGTGGGTTCGTGCGCGATAATAAAATTGGCGCCCAGATCAATCGCCTTGCGGATAACCGCGATGGTGGCAAACATGGCGGTAACAATACCCGTCACTACTGTATCCGCGCTGCCCGACTTTAAAGTGTCTACCGTACTGGCTAAAACGCCGCCGGGAACATCTTTAATAAACAGGTCCATGATCTGTTTTACGGTGTAATTCCCCGCTGGCTTTATAAAGGTCGCAGCGTTGCCTATCAGCGGCATTGACAGCACCGCCCCTGCTCCCACGGCAGTGGAAACATTGTAAATAAACTTTCTGCGGGTGAAGTTTTCTGATTTCATAATCGGCTTATTTATTTCTGCAATTGTAGCTTTTTAAAAATTCAAAGAAGGATGCTTTTTATTGAAATCAGTGGCATCCTGGTATAATTTGGCGGCCTGCAGCAATTTACCTTCTCCAAAAAGCTGGCCCATAAATGTAATGCTGACTGGCCGGCCCTTCGCGTTAAATCCATTTGGCAATACCACGCACGGGTTACCGGTTAAATTGGTCATTGACAGGTTAATGCTGAACGACGGCGTAATATACAGGTCAAGACCTTTTAATTTCTCGTACCAGTCCTGGATCAGTAAAGTACGGGCCCGGTTGGCCTGGATATATTCGGTAGCCGGTATAAACTGCGATGAACGGAAAATATTGGGCCAGGCGCCTTTGCCTTGCTGCACCAGCTGATCGTCCTTATGCGATAAAACCAGTTCCTGGAATGCGGCGCCGGCTTCAGCATCCAGCAAAAATACCATAGAGCCTATCGGCATTTTAGGATATTCGATAGGAACCAGTACGGCGCCCAACTCTTTTAATTTAACCAGTGTAGCCGAGTCACTGCCATGATTGGCATATTTCCTGTCAAAATCTGTTTTTACATAGCCTATTTTATAGCCTTTCAACGTTTTTACACTGCCGTCATAATTGAATGGGGCAGCAATCGTGCTCAGGTCTTTTGGGTCAGTTCCCTGGATGGCATTAAAAACAATTGCGGCATCCTCTACACTGCGGGCTATCGGCCCAAGCTTATCCATGCTCCAGCTCAGCGCCATAGCGCCATATTTGCTTACCCTGCCAAAAGATGGGCGCAGCCCGCTGTCGCCGCATTCGGTCGATGGCGACACGATTGAGCCCAGTGTTTCGGAGCCGATGGCAAAGGGCAAACAACCCGCGCTCACCGCGGAAGCTGAACCTGCTGATGAACCGCTTGATCCGCGCGTAATATCCCATGGATTTTTCGTTTTGCCGCCGAACCAAACGTCACCCTGTGCCAACTCGCCTAAGGATGTTTTTGCCACCAATACCGCGCCGGCATTTTCCAGGCGGTTTATTACCGTAGCGTCGACATCCAGTTGCTGATCTCTATAAGGCGGCGCCCCGAACGTGGTTTTATAATCTTTTTGTGCCAAAAGGTCCTTTGCCCCGAATGGAATACCGTGCAGCACACCGCGGTAATGCCCGGCTTTGATCTCGGCGTCTGCTTCAGCCGCTTTTTTTAGCGCATGCTCCTCGGTGAATGTGATCACATTTAGCAGTTTGCCGTTATACTTTTTTAGCCTGGCAATAAAAAACTTAGTCAGCTCAACGGAACTGATCTGTTTGGTACGAATGAGCTCGCCCAACTCACGGACGGTATAAAACGCCAGGTCATCCCGGTTAACGGGCAGGGTCACTTTTTGTATTTTAGCAAGCTTAAAGCCATTCTTATCGTCCGGGTTGGTAAAGCCGACGGGCACCGGGTTAAAATTAAACGCGGGAACTACGCTGTTTGGCATATTCAGCTTCCGCAGATTTCCGTAAGCAGTATTAAACTGGTTCAGGTTGTTTAGCATCGAATCGGCCTGCGCATCACTGAATTCCATCCCGACGATCTTTTCCGCTTCTTTTACAATGCTGATGGTAAAAGGGGCCGTCTGCAATTTCGCGGTAATAAACGAGCCAAAAATAAAGCTTAAACAGGCTATTCCGCCTATAGCGACATATTTTCGTGTATTGGTTTTCATATACAAAGTTTAGTTTGCCTAATTTATGATTTAATATTTTTCGGGCAATAAAATTGTTATGGTTTATTTGGTTAAAACGGAATTGGCGTTGCCCGGATGATTATTGAGAACCGTTGGTAACAGGCAATAAAAAAAGCTGCAGCGATTTAAGGCTGCCGCTTTTGAACAAAGCGGACGGCTTTGCCTTACTTTTTAGTAAACTTTTTTACAACTGCCACCAGGTCGGCCATGTCAAATGGCTTTCTCATGTATGCATCGGCAAGGCCGGCTTCGGCAATCTCCTTTATATTGCTTACAGCCGAGATAATGATTATAGGAATATGGCTTGTGGCCGGATTGGTTTTTAATTCCTTACTGAGCTGCTGGCCTGTGGCATCACTTTTCCATTCGGTTAGCCAATTATCCATTAATATCAGGTCGGGCTTAATGGTATCGATCGACTTCAGTATCTTAGAGTCGCCCGAAGATATTACTTCAAAGTTTTCCTCTTCCAATATATAACAAATGGTATCCCTTATGTGTTTATCATCCTCTATTACCAATATTTTGTGGGCCATAACCTTTTTTGGAACTGATTTAACACATAACAACCAAAGGTATCCCTTTTGTTTTAGTTATAGCGTTAATTTTACATGCCTCTCTGGTCTTCCCTGCATGGGGATTTAGAGGAACTTATTGTAACAAACGCGGCAGCGGGGCTCGTAACTTTCCTTCTCGCCAAGTAATATCCTGGTGTCATCCGGAACGAGCCTGAACGAGTATAGTGCCGGGTTACCGCATTTTACACAAACGGCGTGCAATTTAGTTACCGACTCGGCTATCGCCATAATGATCGGCATTGGGCCAAACGGCTCGCCTTTAAAGTCCATATCAAGCCCCGCAACAATTACACGCGTACCTTTATTGGCTAAGGCATTGCATACGGCAGGCAGCTCGTCATCAAAAAACTGCGCCTCGTCAATGCCGATCACATCAACATCGCTGCCAAGCAACAAAATGGCTGATGCGCTTTCAACCGGAGTACAGGGAATGGAATTTGCGTTATGGGATACCAGCGCATTTTCGGTAAACCGGACGTCGGCCTTTGG
>JAQBOH010000051.1 GCA_028288125.1 Mucilaginibacter sp. | reverse complement strand
CCTGTCGTTCATTTTTGTACGATAGGATTCGAAATCTTGTACTAGAGACATATTTTTAATTGTTGAATTATTGATTTAGTGAATCGGGGCTTTGCCTTTCCGAAATTCGAAATAAAAAATCTTATTTTTATCACACCATAATCATAAACCCATGGATAGTTTATCACCCAACATTTTTGTGAACAATATGAATGAAACCATTGATTTTTATAAATCGATAGGGTTTCAATTGGTCATGACCGTACCCGAAGCGGGCAATGATTTCGTTTGGGCCATGATGATAAATGGCGAGGTCACCTTTATGTTTCAAACCTTTGCCAGCCTTGGCGACGAGCTTCCTGCCGTCAGCCGGCAAAATGGCGGCTCGCTGCTGTTTTATATCAAGCTTAAAAAGATCAGGGAGTTTTTTGAGCTGGTGAAAGACAAAGTCACCGTCCTTAAAGGTATTGAAACAACCTTTTATGGCGCGACTGAATTCTCCATCCTGGACAATAACAACTATGTACTGACTTTTGCCGAAGACGAATAATGATCGACTTTACCCGTATTAACCATATCCATATTTGCGCGCCGCCCGAAAGGCTGGAAGAGGCGAGGCATTTTTACACAGAGGTGATCGGCTTAAAGGAAATTCATAGGCCGGAGGTTTTCCCGGCACCGGGACATTGGTTTGTGATTGGGAATATTGAGTTGCATATAGGTGTCGAAGCAGGTCAAATAAAAACCATCAGGCATTCGGCGTTTGAGATGGCCGATATTGCCGCGGCGAGAAGACAATTGCAAAAGTACGGCATCGAAATATCCGAAGAACCAGTTATCCCCGGGCGGGAGCGGTTTTCATTCCTGGACCCGTTTGGCAACCGAATGGAGCTGCTGCAAATGATTGATTAATTTAGGAGCCGACAGTCTGTATTATTATATCATGGAACACAATTTGACCGGGATTAGTAAAGCTATTTCGCATGCACTTCGGCATGAGCCGTCATCCTATGGTTTAACGCTGGATGAGGACGGATATGTCCGGATAGAGGATTTGGTAAATGCACTAAAAAAGAAATGCTGGGCAAGTTTGACCTATGACGATATCACTAAAATGGTTAACGATCAGCAAAAGATTCGTCATGAAATTAAAGGCGATAAGATACGTGCATCTTACGGACATTCGGTTAAGGAAGCTATAATAAAACATGTTTCGAATGAACCTCCTGATATTTTATATCATGGTACAAAAGCAAATAATTACCATAAGATTATGGAGTTCGGATTGTTGCCGATGAGCAGGCAATTTGTACATTTAAGCGAAACCGTCGATATTGCGCATATAGTTGCCGGCAGAAGGAAAGGTGAAAACATAATCCTCAGTGTTGAAGCAAAGAGGGCGCATGCCGCCGGGATTAATTTTTACTGTGAGGCAGGCGGAATATGGCTTTCTGACGAGATATCACCCTTATTTATCAAACATGAAGTTAGTTGAAATTAAAGGTTTGTTCAATATTGATTGGGGCGCGCCGTGTCCATTGCTACTCTCGACTGACAACGAACTACGAGTAATCTTTTATGGCGCGGACAACCGGTCACCAGAGTTAAGGATACAAAGCAGTGATCGTTTCATTATCGAACTCAAATTTAACTATTCTTCCTATCATTCGATTAGCCCACCCAACGATGAGGCACTAAACGGCCATCCGTATTACGACCTGGGTTTACGGTGGTGCGCTTTCTATGAATTATTGGGGTCGGAATTAATTGAAAGCCTTGGCAAGATGAGCCGATTTCACCCGTATTATAATCCCTACGCATATAAAGACGCTCATCACTATATTATCACATTTAAGGAAAAAGTGTTCGAGTGTGTTGCTGATAGCTTCGAAGTGATACAAGAGCAAACTACTTATTATAAAACCGCCTTATCGGCTTTTAACGAAATTTATAATAGAAATGGTTAAGTGCGATTGTTCCTTGATTTCCAGGAAAACTGGCTGGCAGCCGCATGCGCTGCTGCAAATGATTGACATTTAGGGTTTTTATTAAAATTTAATGTAGATTAGATTTTAATCACCAATTAAACCCTAAATATGAAAATTATTTCTCCTAAAATTCATGGAATTATCGATTACCTTGTGGTCGTGTTCCTGCTGGCCTCGCCGTCAATTTTTGGCTTTATGGGCCATGCCGCCCTGTTTACGTATGCTTTGGCGGGTGTACATTTATTGCTGACGCTTTTAACCAATTACAGTGCCGGGGCAATCAAAATCATTCCTTTGCCGGTTCACGGGCTGATCGAATTTATTGTCGGCTTGCTTTTAATTATCATGTCATTCACCCTTTTGAACAATCACCCTGACGTTAAACTCTTTTATACCATTTTTGGCGCAGTTATACTGGTGACGTTTTTAATTACAGATTATAAAGGGACAAATGCGGCAGTAGCAGTGTAGTGATCTACAGCGCCAGCTCGACAGCCGGGTCCCAGAACAGCGTTTTAAAATTCTGCACCTGGTCGTCCATTACTTTCACGCCTTCGCTTTGAAGTAATTGCTCCATCAGGTTGCCGCCGAAGTGAAATTTAGCGGTCAGTAACCCCTGCCGGTTAACCACCCGGTGGGCCGGGACAGGCGGCAGCGCTTTGCCACAAGCTTGCATGGCATAACCCACCATCCTCGACGAGCCCTTGGTGCCCAGGTACGACGCAATGGCGCCGTAAGATGTCACCCTGCCGGGCGGTATCAGCCGGGCCACTTCATACACCCTGTCGAAAAAATTATCTTCCATTATGGTTGATCAAATGAGAACTTAAGGTAGTTAATATTTTTATTGTCTTTGAGATATTTTTTCTCGTAGTAGGTTTTGATCGACAGCACATCATCTGCAAATTCGGAGTGATAAAGATTCTCTGTTTTTATATGCAGGTTTAAGTTAAGCTCATTTATTTTTTCAGATGTGTAGGCATGCAAATCATCGTTGTCGGTTTTTAAATTAACTGCCCCGCCGGGTTTTAAAAGCTGTTTGTATTTCTCCAGGAATCGCGGCGAGGTAAGGCGTTTTTTCTCACGGCTTACCTGGGGCTGCGGATCGGGAAACGTGATCCATATTTCGTTCACCTCTCCCGGCGCAAAATAATCCAGGATCGTCTCTATCTGTATCCGCAGAAATGCGACATTGTTCACGCCATCTTCCAATGCCGTTTTAGCGCCGCGCCATATACGGTTACCTTTATAATCGATCCCGATAAAGTTTTTACCGGGGAACAGCCGGGCCAGGTTAACCGCGTATTCGCCTTTGCCGCAGGCCAGCTCAAGCACCAGCGGGTTATTATTCTTAAAAAAGCTTTTGCTCCATTGCCCGTTAAAAGGCTTTCCTTCGTCCAGCTGCAAAACGTTGCTGAACGTGTTGACCTCAGCAAAACGTTTTAATTTGTCTTTTCCCACTTAAAATAATTAAGGAGGCAAAAGTAGGGTTTATGGGAAACTTTTTGTGCCCTCTTTATAATGCACGACGGCGAATTGACTCACCCCGACTTTGCTTCGCTCGTCGACCCTCTCTTTGCAAGCAAAAAGAGGGTAAAGCGAATTGAAAAAACTACTGCCTTACCCGCACCGGGTATGCCGGCCGTACCGGCGCAACCTGCGGGTTTTTATCCAGTTCGCTTAGCGCAACGGCTATCGCTTTTTCCAGCTGCGGGTCTTTCCCGTTGATCACATCAACCGGGGTTTGCTCCACCTCGATATCCGGGGCCACGCCAATATTTTCAACTACGAAACCCTCTTTAGTCCAGATGCCGAGATTGGGTGCAGTAACGCCGCCGCCATCTAAAAATTCGGGGAAACCCAAAATACCTACCAGGCCGCCCCAGGTGCGTTTGCCCACCAGCGTGCCCATCTTAAATTTCTTAAACATCCATGGCAGCATATCGCCGCCCGAGCCGGCGGTTTCGTCGGTGATCATCACTTTTGGACCCTGTATCGAGCCGTGTGGTGTTTTCAGGTCGTGGCCGTAGCGCATGTTCCAGTAGGATTGGTAAGGGGCTTGCAGCAAGTTGATATAATAGTCGGCCAGTTGGCCGCCGCCATTAAAGCGTTCATCAACAATAATGGCCTTGCGGTTTGCCTGCGGATAAAAATACCGCTTGAAATAATCGTGGCCCTCGCCCGCGGTGTTGGGTACATACACATACGCCACCTGGCCGTTCGTGGCCTCGGTTACTTTCCGCAGGTTATTTTCTACCCAGTCGCGGTTGCGCAGGGCGGCCTCGCTTGGCACCGGCACAACCTTTACCACGCGCGAACCTTCGTAACCCGGGTTTGGCCCAACGGTGATCTCTGTAATTTTGCCCGAGGTGTTTTCAAATAACTCATA
>JAQBOH010000044.1 GCA_028288125.1 Mucilaginibacter sp. | reverse complement strand
TATCTGATCATCAGGGCCAATAACGTAATTTTTGGGGGTTGCCAATCTTAAGTTCGGCTCGAATGTTAGTTTACCGTTACGGAAAAGGTCGGCGCCAAAAACAAGCGGCCTGCTTGCTGTGATAGTATCGCCACCAAGTTCTTTAATAACCGGCCCCCGCCTACCAACATGTGTTGCAGTATCAGGGGAATTATAGCTACCAGTGCTTTTCAAATTTGTGATTCGCGCACGAAGTTTTTGAACTTCAAGGGGATTCATTCCGCGGGCTACTGCCGCTTGTTCTAGTTGGGAATCCGGCAAGCCTGTCGATTCTATTTGTCTCTGGATCTGGCGGATTTGGTCATCCGAGAGGTTGTCGACTTTAATATTACTTAAATTTTGAACGCCTTGAGCTCTTACGATTGGTATACATATCATCAATGATATGCAGACTATAAACGCTAATTTTAAAAAATTCAAATCTCTGCTCACTATTTAATATTCAATTAATTTAAACAAAGGGGGATTAACTGTAAAGAAATAATAATATTTATTTACAGTTCGCGAAGATAAAACATTAAATGGATTACGAAAAGTATTTTGTTTATAACTATAACCTTGCATCAGTCAGGTCCTTATCCAAACATGCTACCGTATCAAATATAATGGTGTTATTATCTCTTATCTTTTTAAAATCAATTTTTAAAAAGTCAGCATGAGCCACCGCAACGATAATTCCATTATAATAAACTTTAGGGTCAAAAGCTTTCAACAGGACAACGCCATATTCTTCCGATACTTCATTTGCGTCAGCAACGGGATCAAAAACATCAACATTAATTCCAAAATCTTGCAATTCATTATAGATATCAATTACTTTGGTATTACGGATATCCGGACAATTCTCCTTGAAGGCTATCCCCATTATTAAAATTTTAGAGCCTGCTATTTTATGGTCGCGCTGTATCAATAATTTTATAACCTTATTGGCTACAAATATTCCCATATTATCATTTACGCTACGGCCTGATAAAATAACCTGGGGTTGATAACCAAGAGACTGTGCCTTATGTGCCAAGTAATAGGGATCTACGCCTATGCAATGTCCCCCAACCAGCCCGGGTTTATAGGGTAAAAAATTCCATTTGGTCGTTGCGGCTTCTAAAACTTCTGTCGTATCGATACCCATTCTGTCAAAAATCAAGGCGAGTTCATTTACGAAAGATATATTAACATCCCGCTGTGCATTTTCAATTGCTTTAGATGCTTCCGCAACTTTAATACTTGATGCTTTATAAGTACCTGCGGAGATGATGGAAGCATACAAGTCGTCAATAACACCGGCGATCCGAGGGGTTGACCCCGATGTGACTTTGATAATTGATGTTAAGGTATGTATTTTATTACCAGGACTTATCCTTTCAGGCGAATATCCCACAAAAAAATCCTGGTTAAATATTAAACCAGATGAGCTTTCCAGCACCGGAACACAGTCTTCCTCAGTACAACCCGGATACACAGTTGATTCATATACCACAATATCGTTTAGCTTTAAAAGCTTTCCTACCATTTCCGACGCTTTTAGCAAAGGCTGCAGATTGGGACATTTAAAGCGGTCAATGGGCGTAGGAACGGTAACGATAAATACAGTACATGATTTTAGATCATGTATGTGAGATGACAGATATAACCCAGTGCCCGTTTTGGCTATCGGCTTGATCATTGAATTTAATAGCTCAATATCCGCTTCTCTTGTACGATCTCTTTTAGCCAGTAATTCTTGAATTCTATTGGTATTTATATCGAAGCCAACAACATCATATTTTTTTGCAAATTCGACAGCAAGAGGTAAGCCCACATACCCAAGACCTATTACAGCAATTTTAATATTGTCAATGCTTTTGAAGTATTCTAAAAGGCTGTTAGCCGCGGTTGTAGACATTCTGGCGCAAGTTTGCTAATTGATTAAATGAATTGATATATGGTCGTAAATATAGTTTTTGTAACACAATTAAGTTGGCCTGTTCGTACTCACTTTTCAAAAAAATCATCTTTTAAATCATCAATTTCGCGCCTGTCGCGTTTAGTGGGCCTGCCAGCGCCCCTGTCGCGTTTTAAAATGGATGCGTTAAACACCGATTTAAAGGCGTGGGTTTGTTCAACGGGCGTTAAATCCTCGTAATAGTTAACAGCTGTTTTTGCATCGGTGCGATTTTCAAGTAATCCCGTCACTTTTACCACTTTGCGTTCAATCCCTTTTGATACATTGTAAATCTCATCCACCTTGACCTCATGCGACGGTTTAATATTTTGACCGTCCAGTTTTACCCGGCCCGCTTTACAAGCATCAGCTGCAAGGGTACGGGTTTTAAATATCCTTATCGCCCACAGGTATTTATCAATTCTTAATTTTTCCTTTACTGACATAGCGCGTCATCAAATGTACAAACTCTAATACTTTAATAAGGCTAATTAGTTTACTGGTTAATTAATATATATACATTCATCCCTATTAACAATTCCCCTAAAAATTACTTTAATTTGCCAAAAGTTTATTTACGAATGCAAGATTTAAAAAAATTAATTGAAGATGCCTGGGAAGACAGGAACCTGCTGCGATATAACGAGTATATTAATGCCATTGAAACCGTTATTGAAAAATTAGATAAGGGTAAAATACGTGTAGCTGAATTAATAGGTACACGCTGGCACACCAACGATTGGATAAAAAAAGCGGTCATTCTATATTTCCCAACCAGGCAAATGGAAGAAATTTCAGTTGGCCCCTTTGTTTTTCACGACAAAATGAAATTGAAAACCGACTATAAAAAAACAGGCGTCCGTGTGGTACCCCACGCGATAGCCCGCTATGGTGCTTACCTGGCAAGCGGGGTTATCATGATGCCATCCGATGTAAATATTGGCGCGTATGTTGATGAGGGCACAATGGTTGATACCTGGGCTACCGTAGGCTCATGCGCGCAAATTGGTAAACACGTACATTTAAGCGGCGGCGTAGGTATAGGCGGTGTTTTGGAGCCGGTACAGGCGGCTCCTGTTATTATCGAAGATAATTGTTTCCTCGGCTCAAGGGCCAGTGTAGTTGAAGGCGTTCACCTTGAAACAGAGGTTGTATTAGGAGCTAACGTAGTGCTCACCGCCTCAACGAAGATCATTGATGTAACCCATGAAAAACCTATTGAATACAAAGGCCATGTGCCTGCACGTTCAGTAGTGATACCTGGGTCCTACACAAAAAAATTTCCTGCCGGTGAATACCAGGTGCCTTGTGCATTAATAATTGGCAAACGCAAAGAATCAACCGACAAAAAAACATCATTAAACGATGCCTTGCGGGAAAACAATGTTTCAGTTTAGATTTGAGATGTGAGACATGGGATTTGAGATTTTAATATCTTGAGCCTCATAGCTTATATCTCCCATCTCATATCTCACAGCAAATGAAAATACTGATACGGCTGCCTAACTGGCTTGGCGATGTGGTAATGAGCACCGCCTTCATCGAATCGGTTAAACAAATCTATCCGGATGCCCGGATCGATGTTATCATTAAAAAAGAACTGGGCGACTTAGTCGAGCTGATAGGTGGTTTGCAAACGGTCCATTTGTTTTCCAAACCGGAATATAAAGGCTTAGCAGGGGCTTACCGGTTCGGGAAAAACCTCCGGTCTGAAAAATATGATCTCTTTTTTAATTTGCCCACATCGCTTACTTCCGCTGTAATAGCATGGGCCTCCTGCGCTAAAAAAAGGATCGGTTATGGAAACGAAGGCGGTTTTTTTTTATTGACCAATGCATATAAAAAACCCGCCAATGTACACCGGGTTGATGAGTATATTTCGTTGCTTGAACAATTTACCAACCGCGCGATCACCGGGAGGCGGGTAAAATTAGATAATGACACGCATCCACAACCAAATAAAAGGGTATTAATAAACTTTAATTCGGAAGCAAGCTCGCGAAGAATGCCGCTGCATAAAGGGAAAGAGCTTATAAATATGCTTACCGCTGAGTTTCCGGGTGTAATGTTTACGTTTATAGGCTCGCCTAAAGAGCGGGCCTTTATTGATGAGATATGCGAAGGTGCGCACAACTGCGATCACATCGAGAACAGCGCAGGCACCACCAATTTAATTGAGTTGTGTAAATTGATGGCAGGCGCAACAGCCATTTTAACAACGGATTCGGGGCCTGCGCATTTGGCTAACAGCCTGGGAACGCCGACGGTTGTACTATTTGGCGCCGGCAATGAGCAGAACACAGCACCTTATAACAAGCAAAATTTAACAGTTTTACGGTATGGCAAATTGAGCTGCGAACCATGTGTAAGAAATAGCTGCAAGCTATACGGAATTCCAAAATGCATGGAACTTATTGACAACCTTAATATTATAAGTTCTTTAAAATTGTTTCTGTAAGGCTTCATTAGCCGCTGTGGCTACCTGATTTAATTCAATTCGGGGTTTAATATACTTCAGGATATCCTGAACAAGAGATTCCTTCGAAAACTCAGCGGTTCTTAGTGTTAAATCTGTATGCCGTGGCGCCTCAAATGGGGAGTTAATACCTGTAAAATTTTTCAATTCGCCGCTCCTGGCTTTTTTGTACAGCCCTTTTACATCCCGCTGCTCGCATATATTTAATGGGCAGTCTACATATATACTTACCAGGTCCTCATCCCCCAACAGCTTCGCCACAAGTTCGCGATCCCTTTCAAAAGGGGTAACAAAGGCAGCGAGAACAATAATACCCGAGTCGATCATCAATTTTGCGACCTCGGCTACCCTCCTGATATTTTCAGACCTGTCATCGTCTGAAAAACCCAGGTCTTTGCACAATCCGCCCCGCAGATTGTCGCCGTCGAGTATGAACGTTTTATAGCCCGATTTAAATAGTTCTTGATCCAGGCCGTTGGCCAGGGTGCTTTTGCCCGACCCGGACAAACCGGTAAACCAAATAGCCATTCCCCGCTGGTTTAAAAGCTGCTGCCGGGAACTCCTGTCAACAAAAAAGGTTTGCGGAACGATAAATGCTGACTTAGCGGCGAGGCTTTTGATCTTTCGCGTACCTCGTTCGACCAGCCCGAAATCTATTTTATACCATATCCTTTCATGCAGGTAATACAAACACATTTTGCCTATCAGTTCGACGGCGCCGATGCGGAGGCTCCATACCGGGCTGCCCGTGATCAGCCAAGTAATTAATATAGTGCTTAACGTGCCTATTGCGCGCCAGGTTATGGTTTTGGTTAAATGACGGGCTTTGCTTGAATACATAATGGTTTAAATGGACGCTGTTAAATTACTAAGTTAGTTATTATACCATGTATCAAACTTAATTTCCAACAGTTTATATATCGCATTACATTCTTCCAGTAATCGCTTATCAAATTGGCCGGCCGGTTTCGCGGGCGGGGTAAACGGCTGTAGGTGTGTACAGGATGCCCGAATATCCAATTCTGAAAAAAGCCTGCTTAATACGCCGGCCGGATCCAGGCAAAATTTTTCGTAGTTAAAGAACATGCTATTTGCCGGATGCTGGTCGTTAACGTAGCGGTAATAATTTTTCCAGTTCAGGAGCCAAAAATTTATATCCGCTTTATTATATTGAGCCATTGCCGTAAACGTTTCTTCGTCATCCAGGTCAAAAGATTTCTGATTTAGCCCAAACTCAAAATGTCCTAGCCAGTTCATATAATCCAATGAGAATTTATCTTTCGACTGCACTTTTGAAAAATGTTTGTGCTGGTTTAGTAACGACACGGCATGCTGCAGGGGTTCGCGAAACGGGATAATAATCTGCGACCCCGGCAAGCATTGTTGCAGATATTGAAATCGTAACACGTTGTTATTGTTTTTTGACAAGTATCTTACCTGGCCCGGCCCCTCGCCGCTTAATAAAACATTCCGGACATATGTTTTGAACTTAGCCAGCACATCGGCGTCAATGGTGTGCAGCTTTAACCGGTCTTTTAAAATATACTGATCGCCGCAAAACACCCGCCAAAAAACTTCCTCGAAAGCTTCAGGGCTGTCGAACCCTACCATGATCCCGTCTTTATGCGCGCGCTCCTTAAAGCCGGTGGCCGGCGCGCTATGCGATAACTGTTTCCAGGTATTTGGCATAAGCACAAATGGCATATCCTGGTAAGTTAACGACCTGAAAATGCCGGTCTCGTACAGGTAACGCATCAACATCGTGGTTCCAGACCTGGCTAACCCTGAAATAAAGATATACCTGTCCGAAAAAACAGTTTCTTTTTCTTTAACGAGCATACTCTCAACGTCAAACGACATCTCGGCAATAGATTTCGACTGCAGGGCCAGGCGGTGAAGAAGCCGTGATATTGCGCTATAGTCGGATTTTGACATACAGCTTTTTTAATAAAAAATAGGTAGCGAAAGCGATCACCGATAGTAGCAGCCCCGGTAATGTGGCTATGTATCTTAGCAGGATGTCTTGGTTCAGCGATCTGAAAACGTTGCTGGCAAGCAGCAAAACAAACCCGAACAAAGCAATAACGCCAACCAGGCCAAGCAGCTTTAACGACTGTTTAAAAAGCTGAAGCGAGTTATTCAGCAATATCTTCTCCTTTTCCGGGTCGTCAA
Organism: Mucilaginibacter sp.; assembly: GCA_028288125.1. Classification (GTDB taxonomy): domain Bacteria; phylum Bacteroidota; class Bacteroidia; order Sphingobacteriales; family Sphingobacteriaceae; genus Mucilaginibacter. The sequence goes on along the minus strand of JAQBOH010000044.1, from coordinate 8,210 downwards.
TGTTATTTGCCCTAATCGTTTGGATTGATACCTTATTGAGCGACGAGATGTTTTTTATCAAAGGGAAAAAAGGCAGATAATCAGCCAAATAGGCGATTACAAAAAAAACAATATATAAATAACTGATTACGGCAAAGTTCATTTGTTTTTTTTGTTCCTGAATTTCCCGATAAGTTTTTTAACCGGGTACCAGATGATGGCAAATAGTGCCAGAAATATCGAAGCAAGAAAACCAAGCACCGCCGTAATCACCCCTCCACCCAGTCCTGGCCCAATGTAACTAAATATAAAAATACCTGCTATCATAATGTATTGTTTTTTTGCAAAAATGTTAATTTTTTAAATTCTTCTTTGGTAATAAATCTCGACCATTGAAGCGCAGCAATTGAGTGTTGATCAATATGATCTACATATTGCCAAATAATATTTTTTTCGCTACCCCTTAGCAATCTATTCTTGTTAGTTTCTTCAATAAATAAGTCGCCATTTGGCAAAATATCGGAACGGCCCTCAGATAGAGTTGACACTCCAGCCTTTTTTAAAAATTCGGTATAAGGCGTTTCCGTTTTATCCGTTTTAAAGTTATATACATATTCTTCGTTATGACCATCTATAAGACGCTCCTCTAAATCCATTCTAACCATATTATTCCCAAAAACTCCTATTCTATTTGAGTCGACAAAATCGACATCGTGTTGATTAAGCCATGGCCCTGTTTTTAACCATAAAATTTTATCGGCAGACGGACGATATAAAAACACTGTACTTTTATGTCTTAAACTAATTAGTAAATCACCTCTTCGCCAGTATTGGGTTGAATTTAATGCCGGTTGTATATCATTTAAATGTAGTGCATCATTTTCATAAAATCCGACACCTAATAATAACCCTCTGTAACCATTTTGAACTAATATTTCAGCAATCGATTTTTCAAAAAGCAATTTGCCACTTGACGAAATTTTTGCAATGGCATCGTCCTTATAATTAACTAAAAAATTTGGCAAAAATTTTGAAGGCTTAATGACAGCCGGAGACCAAACATTCCCGTCTGAATCAAACTCAAGCGAATGATGGAAAATACCATCAATAACCCATACAAGTTTAGATTCCTTATTTATTTTTATCAATGGATTGCCAGCGTGAAAAGTAATTGAGCCATCTGGTGAAAGTAAGGGATGAAGTAAAAATATAGTGTGTTTATCTGTTGTCTCCCAGAACTTATTCTTGTCATTTAAGCTCTTTTTTATCTCATCAAAGTTAGGTGTCCATTCATAAATTATTTTTTGGTCATAAATTCTCATTAATTTAATTATACTTTGATCTGCTTTTTTATCATATACTGATAACAAAATATAATTACTATCGATATACTTTCTTTCTACTTTAAAGCCATTTATGGATGGATATAGATTAGATTTAACTAAAGGATTTGTCCCTAGCTCAAGAAATGTCTCTTTTACCAAAGAGGGGAAAGTAGCGATCGAAATAATAACAGAAGACGTTTTACCCTTAAATAAAGGGCCGTTACTTTTTATGTGCCAAACTGCCCACCCAAATGTAATGGTTATAATGAAGGAAATCCATAAAAGAAGCAATACAAGCCATAAGGATATTTTTTTGTTCATATAAAAATGAATAGTAAGAAATCTGCCAACTTACCAATTAATCACAATAGTTTCATCTTAAAGGGTAATAATAAAAAATTAAATCGCATTCAACAAATTGAAAGGTTTAAAAAACCTTATTTCGCTTGACACCCATTAAATTGAATAAAAAAATGTATATAACAATTTTAATTAATGATCTTAGGTGATAACTATAAATAAATCAAAAAAACAATGAACAGAAGCTGTGAAATCGTTAGCGCAGCGAATGCATATTTCCGTATGTTAAAAGACGAAGCTGCAAGGTGAAAAGTTTTGCAGAAGGAAAGGATAATTCCATGTTGCTATCTATCAAACATTTTGTTAATTGATTACATTGACACAGAACATCAAACTTTTCATTTGTTTTTGGACATACCGATAAGTTTTTGATTCGATTAAATGAAAATATCCGAATAATGTAAGGCCAATTTTTTGTTAAAATTTTAATTTTTTAAAATCCTCTTTAGAAATAAATCTGCACCATGATAGCGCATTAACTGAATGCTGATCAATGCAATTAACGAATTGCCAAATTGTGTTTTTTGTATTACCTCTTAACAATCTATTTTTATCAGTTTCCTCAATAAAGAGATCACCATTAGGCAAAATATCCGAACGGCCTTCGCCAAGTGTTGACACTTTTGCTTTCTTCAAAAATTCCGTATAAGGTGTTTCCGTTTTATTTGTTTTAAAGTTATATACATATTCTTCATTATATCCATCTATAAGGCGTTCATTGTTCTCATTAAGGCGGATAGTATTATTCCCAAAAATTCCTATACGCGTGGAATCGATGAAATCGACATCATGTTGATTAATCCACGGTCCCGTTTTTAACCAAACAATTTTATTTATTGATGGACGATATAATAACACGGTACTTTTATATCTTATACTAATCAATAGATCGCCTTTCATCCAATACTTAGTTGATGTTAACGCAGGCTGGATATCATTGACATGTAACAAATCATGTTCATATATTCCCGTACCTAATAGTAAAGTCCGATATCCATTTTCAAGTAATATTTCACCAATCGATTTTTCAAAAAGCAATTTTCCATTTGGTGAAATTTCGGCAATTGCGCCATCCCGATAGTCATTTAAAAGATTTGATAAAAATCTTGAATGTGCGATAACAGATGGGGACCAAATATTTCCATCGGCATCATACTCAAGGGAATGATGAAAAGCTCCGTTTGCCACCCAAATAAGTTTTGAGTCTTCATTTATTTTTATTAAAGGTGATAATCTGCCATTATTAAAAATAATTGAGCCATCATTTGCAAGTAAAGGATGCCGTAAAAGTATACTGAGTTTATTTGCATCATGCCAAAATTTACTCTTGTACTGCATTGCTTTTTTTATCATATCAAAGTCAGGCACCCATTGATGAATTGTTGTTTGATCATAAAGCCGAACTAATTTCACTATTGATTGACCAAACCTTTTATCATAAGTTGATACTAAAACATAATTACTATCAACATAACCTTTTTCCATTTTAAAACCATTAATGGAGGGGTAAAGATTTGGTCTGATCAGAGGGGATGAAGTAAAAAGCTCCGTAAAACTTTCTTTGACCAACGATGGAAAGGAAGCAATTGAAATAATATAGCTGGCTGTTTTACCTTTAAATAATGGACCGTCACTTTTTATATACCAGACTGCCCACCCAAATAATAGGGTTACAATTGAAGAAAACCAAAATAGAAGTAATATCAGCCACAATGATATTTTTTTATTCATTTAGTGCAAATTAAAAAGATTTTTTTTAATTAAAATAGCTGAAAGGACATTTTAATTTTAATTTTCAACATAGATCACTAGTGCATCGGGCGTATATTTGCCCTATGCTAAAAGATGAAGTTGCCAAAGCTTTAAAAATCATACAGGAAGGGGGAATAATCCTATACCCGACAGATACGATATGGGGAATTGGCTGTGATGCTACTAACACCGAAGCTATTCAAAAAATTTATAAATTAAAACAGCGTGATGAGGCAAAAAGCATGATCATTTTGCTGGATACCGAAAATAAGCTGGAAAGTTATATCAATGATGTTAATCCGCTGGCTTATGATTTGATCGAATATGCCGAAAATCCGTTGACATTGGTTATGCCGGGTGCTAAAAATATTTCACCGGCGCTTATAAGCAGCGACGCCAGTATTGGCATCCGTATTTCAAAACATCCGTTTTGCCAGCAGCTGATACAACGATTTCGCAAACCCGTCGTATCAACATCGGCTAATATCAGCGGCAAGCCTTCGCCTCAATATTTTTCCCAGATAGACCCTGAAATAATACATGGCGTTGATTACGTGGTAAATGTTGACCAGCATGAGATGGAAATAAAAACGCCTTCAACCATAATGAAACTGGCGCCGAATGGTACTTTTGCATTTATCAGGAAATAGAGATCAAATGCGACAACATCTTAGTCACCCGATATTTTCAACAATATCAAAAGCAGCGGCCGAATATAACCTGCAAGCTTATGTTATAGGTGGCTTTGTACGCGATATTTTGCTTAACCGCCCGTCAAAGGATATTGATATCGTTGTTATTGGTAATGGGATATCCTTTGCTGAAATTGTTGCAAAAAAGTTGAAGGTAACAGTATCTGTATTTAAAAATTTTGGCACAGCTTCCCTCAAATATAACGACCTGGAAATTGAATTTGTGGGTGCCCGTAAAGAATCGTACCGCCTGGATTCAAGGAAACCTATTGTTGAGAACGGCACTTTAGAAGAAGACCAGAACCGCAGGGATTTTACTATCAATGCATTGGCTATTTCATTGCATCCCGATTTATTCGGTGAGCTATTAGATCCGTTCGACGGCGTGAATGATCTGCAACTTCAAATAATCAGAACGCCTCTTAATGCCATTGAAACATTTTCTGATGACCCTTTGCGTATGTTGCGCGCTATTCGCTTCGCGTCACAGCTTAATTTTAAGATAGACGACGCTGCTATAGAGGCCATGAAAAACAATGTCGACAGGATTGGCATCATATCGCAGGAGCGGATAACCGACGAGTTAAATAAGATCATACTATCAGCGAAACCGTCAATTGGCTTTAATTATTTATTCGATACCGGATTGCTTCATCGCATATTTCCACAGATGACGGCTCTGCATGGCGTAGAAATCATTGAGGGAAAAGGGCATAAGGATAATTTTTATCACACCCTGCAGGTATTGGATAATATTTGTAAAACAACTGATGACCTATGGCTGCGGTGGGCCGCGATATTACATGATATTGCCAAGCCGGCTACCAGGCGCTTTGAGCCAGGCCATGGCTGGACCTTTCATGGGCATGAAGATAAGGGTGCTCGGATGGTTCCTAAAATATTCGCGCAGCTAAAATTACCGCTTAACGAAAAGATGAAGTTTGTGCAGAAAATGGTACAGCTGCATTTACGGCCTATCGTTTTAGCACAGTCCACAGTAACTGACTCGGCTGTACGACGATTGTTATTTGAAGCAGGCGATGATATTGAAAGTTTAATGCTGTTGTGTAATGCCGACATCACGACCAAAAATGAATATAAAATAAAAAAATACCGCCAAAACTTCGAATTGGTTCAGCAAAAACTGAAGGATGTTGAGGAGCGGGATAACATTCGCAATTGGCAACCCCCGGTTACAGGGATGGATATTATGCATCTTTTTGGTATAAAAGAAGGCAGGGAAGTTGGCATTATTAAAAACCAGATAAAAGAAGCCATACTGGAAGGCGAGATACCTAACTCGCGCGAGGCGGCAATTAATTATACAATTATCAAAGGCGAAGAAATTGGCTTAAAAGTTGTGGCTAAGGATAAATAACAAAATTTCGACTTTCAAAATCCGAAATTGAAAATCCGAAATCCGAAATTCATCAAAACATTCTTATTTTTGTAAAAATCTACTAAAAAACATGGCACTATACAGGTTCAGGGTTACTTTTGAAGACTACGATGATGTGATAAGGGAAATCGATGTAAAATCCAATCAAACATTTGAAGATCTTCACAGGGCGATTCATAAATCCACCGGCTATAATCCTGAATATCCTTCATCCTTTTATATCAGTAACGATCAATGGATAAAAGGTGAAGAAATTACTTATTTGCCAAATCAAAAAAGGGTCGACAGGGGCGTATCCTTAATGGAAAAAGTTAAACTGCTTAGTTTTATTGACGATCCGCATCAAAAATTTTACTATACTTTTAATTTCGACCGGCCATTTGATTTTCACGTTGAATTAATGAAGATCATTCTCGACGAAACTCCCGGTGTTGTGTATCCATCTGTTGTCAAGTCAGTAGGCGAAGCGCCAAAACAATTCGGCAATGTGCCTAATGTACCCGTGTCGCCGCCAGAAGGGGATGATTTTGATTTTTTGAATGAAATGGCATTTGGTGAAGAAGACGCTGAAGACTTTACAGAAGTTAATGAAGCCGGCGAGGCAGTTGAGGATGAAGAAAAAGTTGCAGATGAAGAGGAGGACGAATTCGGCAGCGATTTCCCGGAAGATGAAGGTTTCGAAGATGAACCCAAATTGCCGCATGGGGACGATTATTAGTCCATAGACCATGGTTGATAGTTGATAGTTTAAATATTTTTTATCCGGATATATCCCACCAGTTGCTAATTTTACCATGGGCTATGGTTTATCGACTATGGGCCAGTAGCCATGAATCATCAGCTAAAAACAAAAACCCTTGTAGTTATTGCCGGGCCTACCGCGTCGGGAAAAACCGCTACAGCTATTGAATTAGCAAAAAAGCATAATACGGTAATTCTTTCCGCCGACTCCAGACAATTTTATCGCGAAATGTCAATAGGCACAGCCAAACCAACCGATAAAGAGCTGACGGCTGTTAAGCATTACTTCATCAATTCGCTTTCCATAACTGAAACTTTTACCGCAGGCGACCTTGAAAAACAAGCACTTACCCTGCTCGGCGAGCTTTTCCGAGTTCACGACGTTGTATTGCTGGTTGGCGGTTCCGGATTATTCATTAAAGCTGTTTGCGAGGGTTTTGACGAAGTACCCGCCGCGAATGCTGATATAAGGGATAAATTAAACCTCGAGTTCGTGGAAAACGGCATTTTGAACTTACAGGAAAAATTAAAACGCGCCGACCCTGAATATTATGCAACGGTGGATATTAATAATCCCCAACGGGTTATCAGGGCACTCGAGGTATTTGAAAGTACGGGTAATCCTATCTCATCCTATCGTAAGGCCGGCGCGGATAAGCGCCCGTTCAAAATTGTTAAATTTGGGTTATCATTACCGAGGGAAAAACTATATCAGCGAATTAACCTGCGCGTAGATGAGATGATTAAACAAGGCTTGGTGGAGGAGGCAAGGTCTCTTTTGCCCTACCGGCATTTAAATGCGCTAAACACCGTCGGGTACAGTGAATTATTTGATTATTTTGATGGGAAAATCAATCTGGATAAAGCTATCGGGTCAATTAAACAAAACACCCGCCGGTTTGCCAAACGTCAGATGACCTGGTTCTCAAGGGATAGCGATATTAAATGGATTGCCGTCGATAAAGGTTATCAGTCCGAAGATTTCAACCTTGATTGATCTATTTATTCAGCAGCGTTTGCAGATAAGCGCCATAACCGCTTTTCAGATACTTTGCAACCAATACTTTTAATTGTTTATCGTCAATAAATCCGCGGCGGTAAGCAACTTCTTCAATGCAGCCAATTTTTGTGGCCTGCCGTTTTTCAATTACCCTTACATATTCCGACGCATCGCTTAATGAGTCGAAAGTACCTGTATCCAGCCAGGCCGTTCCCCTATCCATTACCCCAACCTGCAGATTACCTTGCTCAAGGTAAAATTTATTTACATCAGTAATTTCATATTCCCCGCGCGGCGACGGTTTTAGTCTCCTGGCGATTTCAACTACGTTATTATCATAAAAATACAATCCGGGTACGGCGAAACTTGATTTGGGCTGAACGGGTTTTTCTTCTATAGATAGCGCCTTAAAATCTTTATCAAATTCAACAACCCCATATCTTTCGGGATCAGCTACGGGATAGGCAAATATGGCAGCCCCTTCAACATCATTAAAACCGCGTATCAATTCGCTGAAACCTGTGCCGTAAAATATATTGTCGCCCAATATCAGCGCCACTTTATCCGCGCCTATAAATCTCGCGCCTATTACAAATGCCTGTGCAAGGCCATTTGGTTTCTCCTGGATAGCGTATTCAAAACTGCAGCCCAGTTCCCTGCCATCTCCAAGCAGGCGTTTAAAGCTTTCATTATCTTCGGAAGTAGTAATAATTAAAATTTCCTTTATATCGGCCAGCATTAAAACCGATAGTGGGTAATAGATCATCGGCTTATCATAAATAGGCATTAACTGCTTACTGATGGCCTGGGTTATGGGGTAAAGCCTGGTGCCCGATCCGCCTGCTAAAATGATACCTTTCATGTGAGGATAATTAGTGATTTATTGAATTAGTGAATTAGTGATTTCATCCCGAAGATCTTACACCCTAAAATCACTAATTAGTTTTGTTGTTTTAACCTGT
>JAQBOH010000037.1 GCA_028288125.1 Mucilaginibacter sp. | reverse complement strand
AGTAAAGTGTTAAAACTCTCGCAGGCGAGGATCGACGAAGCTATTTCGGAATATAACCAGGCCAGGGATGGCGGAAAGCTTAGCGGTAAAGCAAGTTATGGTTACAACCGCGCCGAAATACCCGTCAATAAACTGCAATTCGGGAAGACAACTTTTGCATTGCCCACCAGTGCCGATGCCTACCTGGGAACTTTATCATTAAGCCAGGTGATATTTGGCGGCAACCGGTTAAAATACGCCGAGCAATCAACCACCCTCCTAACCCAGGTGGCTCGTCTTGATGCCGACAAGGACAAAGACCAGATCACATACGATATCATCAATTCGTATTACAACCTGTATAAGGTACTGCAAAGCAAAAAGGTAGTTAATCAAAACCTGACTACCATTGATCAGCAGATCAAACAATCGCAGCGGTTTTTTGACCAGGGGCTGGTAACCAAAAATGATGTGCTGCGTTTTCAACTGCAACGGGCAAATATCGAGTTGAACGGCATCGACCTGGAAACCAACCGTAAAATAATTAACTATAACCTGGATGTTTTACTGGGCCTGCCCGAAAGCACCCAGTTAACGATAAACGAAGTAAATGAGCCTGAAAGAACCCTGGGCGCATTGGCCAGCTATATTGATACAGCCCTGGCAAACCGTAACGAAGTTAAATCACTTGATTTGCGTACGAAGGTTGCCGAAACCAATATCAAGAATATACAGGCCAATACACTGCCAACACTTGCAGCATCGGGCAGCGCGTATTATGTTGATGTAAATGCCAACCCCATCCCAAAAAGCGGATCGTACATCACACCGATAGCGGTTGGTTTAACCCTGGGGTGGAATTTTGACGCTTTATGGAAAAATAAAAACAAGATAGCCCAGGCAAAAGTACAGCGCGAGGAAGTGGTTATAAACAAGGATATCGAGATTGATAACGTTAAAAGGGACGTCAATCAAAATTATCAAAACTACACCATGGCTTTGGATAAAATAAGGCTGTTGCAAACATCCATAGCGCAAGCCGGGGAGAACAATAAGATACTTGAATCAAAATACCAGAGCAATATCGCATCGGCAACCGATCGCGCGGATGCGGAAACTTTACTATACCAAGCCCAGATCAATCTCGAGTTAGCGAAGGCGGATGCCGGTTTGGCCTATTATACGCTCTTAAATTCAATCGGAAAACTTAATAAATAAATGTGCGGATATGCAGATGTGCAAATAATTTAAACAACTAAATCACCCATTTACTAAATCACTAATTCGCTAATTCAATAACTAAAATATAATGGCAAAAGAACACGAAACCCACACAACTGAAACAAAAAAGAAACCCAACAGAGTATTGCCGATAGTATTAGGCATCATACTGCTTGCGGGTATCGTTTTCGGGATAAAAGAATATATATATTACGGAAAACACGTAGATACGGACGATGCGCAAATTGACGGCGATATCAGCCCGGTTGTTGCCCGCGTAAGCGGTTATGTCGACAGTATCTATTTCGAGGAAAATACACATGTCAATAAAGACCAGGTGCTGGTTAAAATTGATGACCGCGATTACCGCGTAAAGCTTGAGCAGGCACAATCTGCCGAAACCGGCGCCAGCGCCAATGTTGGCGTAGGGCAGTCGCAAATTTTTGAGAACGCGGCAAATTCAGCCGCTGCACAAGCCAGGGTAGCATCAGCGGCGGCACAGCTGGAAAAAGTAAAAAAAGATTACCAGCGCTATGCAAACCTGGTACAGGACGGGTCGATTACCCGCCAGCAGTTTGACCAGGCCAAAGCCGACCTTGAGGTTGCACAAGCGAACTACAGGAGCGCGCAAGACCAATACAGAGCCGCCCAGGAGCAGGTTGGCGCAACACGCAGCCAGTTGAATGTAACCCACAAAGGTGTGTCGCAACGGCAGGTTGATGTTGACTATGCCAAACTGCAATTATCATACACTATCGTTAAAGCGCCGTCAAGCGGGATCGTATCTAAAAAGAATGTACAGATAGGTCAGCTGGTACAGGCAGGGCAAACATTATTTTCAATCGTTAACGACAACAGCATTTATATTACAGCTAACTTTAAAGAAACCCAGCTGGATAAAATACGCAACGGCCAAAAAGTTAACATTGATGTAGATGCCTATCCCGACTTAAAGCTCGCCGGGTCGGTTTACAATTTCTCACCCGCTACCGGGGCTAAATTCTCACTTTTGCCACCTGATAATGCTACCGGTAACTTCGTTAAGGTAGTTCAGCGCGTACCGGTGAAGATCAGGATCAACGGCTCAAAAGAGGACATGGCTAAGCTTCGTCCGGGAATGAGCGTGAGCGTATCGGTAGTGTACAAAGATTAAGTCGTAAGTCTATAGTCCTGAGTCTTAAGTCAAAAGTCTTAATTTTTTTCGACTCAGGACTTAAGGCTTCGGACTTAAGACTATCAATAATTTATAATCTACAAAAAATAATAATGGCTGAAACTGGCTTTAAAAAGTGGATCATTACCATTACGGTTATCGTTGCTTCATTATTGGAGCTGATCGATACTACGATCGTAAACGTATCCTTACCTGATATACAGGGTAACCTGGGCGCCACTCTCGAAGATATTGCGTGGGTGGTTACCGGCTACGCTGTGGCGAATGTGATCATCCTGCCGATGTCGGGCTGGCTGGGGAGCCGGTTCGGGCGGAAAAATTATTTCATTACATCAATCATTGTATTTACCATCGCCTCGTTTTTATGCGGCAACGCGCACGGGTTAAGTGAACTGGTTATTTTCCGGATATTGCAGGGGCTCGCAGGTGGCGGATTAATCTCAACATCACAGGCTATCCTTATCGAAACCTGGCCGCGCGAGCAGATCGGTACCGCTACCGCTTTATTCGGTTTAGGCGCGGTTGTTGGCCCTACTGTTGGCCCAACTATAGGAGGTTACATTACCGACCACACTTCATGGCGGTGGATATTTTATGTGAATATACCTGTTGGTGCCATCGCGGCATTTTGCGCATATACATTTATTCATAAAACGCCAAAGGAAGCGAAGGGACAACCCATCGACTGGTGGGGTATCGGTCTGCTTGCCGTAGCGGTGGGCAGCCTGCAAACTATTCTGGAAAAAGGCGAATCGGAAGATTGGTTTGCCAAGCCATACATTTTGCTTCTTACCATAACCGCCATCCTGGGCACCATCTGCTTCATATGGCGCGAATTAAGTACCAGCCACCCCATAGTTAACTTTGCTATCATGCGGCACCGCAGTTTTTCGGTGGGTATGTTTACCTCGTTTGTGCTTGGCTTCGGACTGTACGGGTCGGTGTTTGTGTTCCCGGTATTTTGCCAGAACTTACTTGGGTTTACCGCCCAGCAAACGGGCGAGCTGCTGTTTCCTGGCGGATTATGTACCATTGTGATGATGCCCTTTATCGGCAAAATGCTCAACAGGGGCATACCCGCGCAGTTTATGGCCACAGCGGGCATGTTTTTATTTTTTGTGTTCACCACGATGCTCAGCAATTCAACGCTCAGTACGGGGCAAGCTGATGTGCTGATTCCGCTGCTGATACGCGGGATAGGGATGGCGCTGTTGTTTGTACCGCTAACCACACTGGCCATAGCCGACCTAAAGGGCCCTGAACTGGGACAGGGTACCGGTTTAAATAACATGATGCGCCAGTTGGGCGGTTCATTCGGTATAGCAACGCTTACAACCATTATACACCTGCGCGAAGGGGTTCACCGAAGTAACCTGCTATCCAATATAAATATTTACAACCCTGCTTTTACGGAACGGTTTAATATGCTGACCCAGGGGTTTATTGCGAAAGGTAAATCGATGTTAGATGCCACGCATATGGCGTATGCCGCTATTGAAGGAGCGGTGATGAAACAAACAATGCTGCTCACTTACGATGACGCCTATTGGATATCCGGGCTGGTGATGCTGTTTTCGATACCGCTGCTTTACCTGCAGCCATTTAAAAAGGCCGTGAAGATGCCTGTTGACGCCCATTAAACAGAAAAAGCCGTTCCTCCTGCGGAACGGCTTTCTGAAAAAAATACAATTAGCAACTTTTTAACCGGCGGCAATATAAATGCCCTGTAAATACTGTTCCCCGCAGGTGTTTAATCTTTGTTATAAAGCTACGGATTTAAAGGCAAAACGCAAATGTTTTTGTTAACATTCCAGGTGACATAAGCTTCTTTTTAAGTTTTTGAAAAAACAACTTGTGTTATAGAAAATGCTGCGTATATTTGCAGCCCGTCCAAAGGGAAACTTTTGGATAACCGGAGTGGTAGTTCAGCTGGTTAGAATACGTGCCTGTCACGCACGGGGTCGCGGGTTCGAGTCCCGTCCATTCCGCTTAGAAGCCCTCAAAGCTTCGTAAAAACGCTTAGATTTCAGGTCTGAGCGTTTTTTTTGCCTCAAAATTGCGCAAAACGTCTCAGCGTTTATGACTCAGCGAATCACCTATTCGGTGATTACTTCTAAAGACCTAATTTAGTCACCGAGTAATCATTGATTTGATAATCAAATAGTTAATTGGATGCATCAAGGTATAAAAACACCTCAAAACATATCAAAATTCCAGCTATTTGAAGAGGGTAAATTAAGGTAACGCTCAAAGCTTATGAGATGATCTCAACATTATGGTTTGAGTCGTTCAAAAGCAGGATTTGCTACCTTTTTTGCACCATAATCGGTGACCTATTTCAAATCAGTAAAAAAAGGTCACCGAATTTGATTTAATGGATTGGTTTTAAATTACTTAGATGGGTTTTTCGTCTCAAAACGACTCAAGATCTCACAGTTAATCTAATTAAGTAACTTAAATTATTAGTGTTATGAAAAACACTCAAAGGTTTTCAGTTTTAATCTGGACTGAC
>JAQBOH010000007.1 GCA_028288125.1 Mucilaginibacter sp. | reverse complement strand
ACAAATATTTTGCAGCCGGCTGCTTTCTATTAGCTGGCTGCAAAATCATTTACTTCCTTGCCCGTTTAAGTATTTTACCGGTATTGACTGCCCGGGATGTGGATTCCAGCGATCGGTTATTGCGCTGATACAAGGCAACCTGCATCAAAGCTTACAGCTTTACCCTGCGGCGATACCGCTTCTGATGTTTTTTTCGTATGGCATTGCCGACAAATATTTCAAATTAGACACCGCGGCGAATATTGTAAAGAAGACGCTATTTGTAGTTATAGGCGTTGTTATATTAATTAGTTACGCGCTCAAACTATTCCGGCTGTACGAGAGCTATAAAGGCTCTGCCCTGGCGGCGATGTGACTATAGTCCTTTACAATAGTTTGTAAAAATACCAGGCTATTCATTTGCGGCGGAGGAGCTATGGATAATAATTCCTTAATGCGTTCGGCCATCCTGAAAACCACGACATTGCTGCCTGTTTTTAAGTAATTTTCAATCACTTCGTGTATTAACCCTATATCCTTATCGCCGAGCTGGCCGGCCTGCATAAACATCGGTTGATAGGTATCCTCGATATTGCTGAAAATAAGGTTATTTATCTGAGTGCGGGGCGTAGTTTTAATCATCGCCGTACCGGCCACCACATCACCAATACGCTGGCACTTTTCGGTCATTATTGCAGTAATTAAAGCCCCCACGCCGCTGGTAATACCGAAGTCTACCATCCTGAATAGCCACCTCAAGAGGTACTGACTGAACTTGGGCCGTGCACCTTCAAGGCTTATTACCCGTATTTTCATCACCTTTTTCCCCAGGCTTTGCCCGTTAAAAAAAACTTCGCATAGCAAATCGTAAAACGTAAACACTATGGCCAGCAAAATATAATAAACACCTATTGCCCAACCCGAAAGGGCTCCCGCCAAAAAAACGCCGACGAAAAGGAACGGTATAAATATGGCGTAATCGATCAACTTAGCTAAAATGCGTTCGCCCAGCCCACCGATCTCATATTCGATATTAATATTCTGAGTTGTATGTACGGTAATTATCTCCACGTTTAACAAATATAAAGTTGTTATTTAAAATTATCCTTGCAGTTTAACTTTTTGTGATTATTTTAAACAAAAAATCCTAAGCCTTAAAAATGCACGAAGCGTTATTCATAAAACAAAACTCCTCAAAGTGGAAGGCTTACGAGAATTTAAAAAGCGCCGGCCCCGATGAGCTTGCGGAGGCCTTTATTAACATTACCGACGACCTGGCCTATGCCAAAACATTTTATCCCAGTTCAAAAACTACCAAATACTTAAATGGCCTTGCCGCATCGTTTCATCAATCCATTTACAAAAACAAAAAAGAAAAGGCAAACAGGTTTTTTATATTTTGGCAATACGAGCTGCCGCTGATGTTTTTTAAGCACCGAAAGTCATTGCTGTATTCATTTTTATTTTTCACCGTCTTCAGTCTCATCGGCGCACTTTCTGCCCGATACGACAATACATTTATACGGTTGGTGCTGGGTAATGATTATGTAAATATGACCAACGAAAACATCGCAAAAGGCGATCCCTTTGGCGTTTATAAACAGGGCGATTCTCCATTAATGTTTCTCTCTATTGCAGCAAATAACATCCGGGTTGAGCTTTTCACGTTTGTTATGGGCGTTTTTCTTTCTGTTGGCAGCATTTATATGATCATGTACAACGGTGTTATGATGGGATCATTTCAGTATTATCTTTTCAGTAAGGGAGTGGGCTGGCAATCGGTGCTGGTTATATGGCTTCACGGGACGCTTGAGATATCAGCAATAATAATAGCCGGCGGCGCCGGGCTGGTGCTTGGCAACAGCTTCCTTTTCCCGGGAACATATAAGCGCCTGGTTTCATTAAAAAATGGCGCCAGGGACGGGTTGAAAATTGCAATGGGCCTGGTCCCGGTATTTTTAACTGCGGCTTTTATCGAGGGATTTATTACACGGCACACCGAAATACCTGCCTGGCTGAGCCTGGCGGTCATCATTTCGTCGTTATCATTCATTACATGGTACGTCATATTATATCCCAGGCGCCTGAACCAAAAATTAACCTTTAAAATTATTCCTGATGAAAAAACCTATTGAACTGAGGCAGCTTCGCGACTTTGGCCAAATTATAAACGACTCGTTTACTTTCTTAAAGGAAAACTTTAAGCCGCTGTTTAAGGCACTGCTCATTATTTGCGGTTTTTTTATACTGATAAGTGCGGTTTCTACCGTGTTTACATACATGAATATGCCATCGCCATTTACTATGGGTATTAACCGGTATAATGCATCGGAACAGCCGCTCGCATATTTTGCCAGCGTACTTATAAGTGCTTTTGTTTTGATATTAACCCAGGTATTTATACATTTTGTTACCTTTTGCTACATATCTGTTTATATTCAAAAAAATAACAATACGCCAACACTGGCCGAAGTTTGGGGATACTTCAGGTATTACTTTTTCAGGATATTGGGCAGCGGCATTGTCATATTTTTTCTTGTAGTAGCGGGTTTCGTCCTTTGCATAATACCGGGGATTTACCTGCTTCCGGTTACCTCGCTTATCATCCCTATCATTGTTATCGAAAATACCTCTTTCCGATATGCATTTAACAAAAGTTTCCGGCTAATTAAGGGCAATTGGTGGCTGGTATTTGGGGTGCTGTTTATTATGTCGTTAATTGTTGGTGTGGCAAGTTCGGCTGTTTCTATTCCATTAAGTATTGTAGCAGTAGGCGGCAAATTTTTATCGCTTAAAAGTTTTACGCTGCCACTCCTTATTACTTTTAGCTTTTTGCGAAATGTTTTTATGCTGGCCTATGTTTTACCGGCGATAGCTATCTGCCTGTGTTATTTTAATATGTCCGAACAAAAGGATGCCACCGGCTTGCTGGACCGTATTGAAAAACTAGGCGAAAGCAATAACGACCAATCAATTTTACCTGCCGAGGAGTATTAAACATGTTAAAGGTAGCAGCCATAGCCGTTTTTATTTTTATCCTCGTATCATTAATACCAGGCAGCGCGGCGGCGGCTATCAAAAAGGCCCCTGCTAAAATACGCCCCGATACTTCAAATGTCAGCATTAAAAAATTTGATGCCGGTGCGCTGAACCGTTTTAAATCCGATAAAGACTTTAACTACGATGGCCCTGGCATTAACCGGCAGGAATCTATCTGGACACGATTTTGGAGGTGGGTGTGGCGTACTTTATTCGGATGGCTGGGCAATGCTACCTATGGCAAATATTTTCAATATTTTTTGTTAGCTATTTCGGCTGGGTTTTTAGCATCTGTTATTTTTAGATCTATCGGTCTTGATTTGGTTAAACTGGTGCACCGCGATGCGCAAAAAGTAAGTGTGCCGTACACTGAATCGTTAGAGAATATTCATGAAACTGATTTCGACGCCGAAATTGAAAATGCAGTGTTACAGCATAATTACAGGCTGGCCGTGCGTTTGATATATTTAAATTGCCTGAAACAGCTGAGCGACAATCATTTTATACAGTGGCAGATCGACAAAACCAATTCGGCTTATATTTTCGAATTAACAAACCCCGAATTACGACAGATATTTAGCCAGCTTACACGCCGGTTTGAATACGTTTGGTATGGAAATTTTGCGATCGACAAGCAAACATTCGGGAATGTTAACCGGTTGTTTCAAAATTTCTTAAAACAACTGCCATGAAAAGTTTGAGAATATTTCTGGCAACCGGCGGTATATTGCTTATCCTCTACATCGTTGCACAACTAAACCGCCCAAAAGCAGTTGACTGGCGCGCAACGTTCTTTAATGACGAAAAAAAGCCATTTGACACCTACATTTTATATAGCCGGCTTAAAGACTTATTTCCAGGTTCGGATATAACGGCTTCGAGGCGTCCGGCCTATAACTTAATAGCCGAAGACGGCCTAAAAAATGCTGCTTATATTATCGTTTGTAACGGGATCAATCCAGCGAAAGCTGACTACGACCAACTGATAAAATATATAAAGCAGGGTAACGATGTATTTATAGCAGCCGGCTCCTTCGGTACGCTATTCGATAAAAATTTAAAAGTTAATACCGGTAATGATTTCAACATAGGCAATGAAGGCACACCGGTCCATTTTTTAAGCGCCTATTTAAATCCTAAAAAATATTTTAGCATAGGTAAAGGCGTGGGCAACTCCTATTTTAGCCAGTTCGACACGGTGCGCGCTGCTGTTATAAGCCAAACTTCGCAAGGTGAGGCAAATTTTATAAAATACAGCCTGGGCAAAGGATCGCTGTACCTTTGCGCCGAGCCAAAGTTTTTCAGTAATTATAGCTTGCTTAACGCTCCGGGCGCCGAATATGCCGCAACCGCCTTATCGTTTATAAAAGGCACACATCAAATAATATGGGACGAATATTATACCCGCGGAGACGGAGGCGAAGATACGCTCATGCGCGTTTTTTTAAAATACCCGGCTTTACAATGGGCATGGTATATTGCGCTTTTTGGTTTGCTGCTGTTTGTGCTATTTGAAATAAAGCGCCGCCAGCGCATTATACCGATTATTGAACCGCTGCGCAATTCGACATTGGATTTTGTAAATGTGGTTGGACAGGTTTATTATGAAAAACGTGACAATGCCAACATCGCCCATAAAAAGATATTGTACCTTTTGGCCAGGCTGCGGGACGAATACCAGGTAAAAACCAATAAGCTGGATGATGAATTTATTGAAAAGTTAACGGCAAAAATGGGGTTGGAAAATGAATTTTCCAATGAGCTGGTAAATTATATCCGTTTTATCAGCGTGCAAGACCATGTTAGCGACAGGGAGCTAATTGAATTAAATAAATTGATAGAAAAACTTTATACACAATCCGGGTAAACATGGAAGATGAATTATTTGAACAAAGAACAGATTTAGGTAAGCTGAATACCGCTGTTGAGCAAATTAAAGCAAGCCTTGCGAAAGTAATTATAGGGCAGCACGAGAGTATTGACCTGCTTATTGCAGGCATATTGGCCGATGGGCATATGCTGATTGAAGGGGTGCCGGGCGTTGCTAAAACCCTAACCGCCAAACTTATTGCCAAATCAATCGATGCCAAATATTCGCGCATACAGTTTACCCCCGACCTGATGCCATCGGATATTTTAGGCACACCGGTATTCAATCCAAAAACTACCGATTTTGAATTCAGGCCCGGCCCCATATTCGGAAACATTATCCTGATCGACGAGATTAACCGGGCCCCGGCCAAAACCCAGTCGGCATTATTCGAAGTGATGGAAGAACGGCAGGTAACCGTTGACGCGAAAACCTACAAAATGGAAGAACCTTTTACTGTGCTGGCTACGCAAAACCCGGTTGAGCACGAAGGCACTTATCGCCTGCCCGAGGCCCAGCTGGACAGGTTTATTTTTAAGATAGAAGTAAAATATCCATCGCTTGACGAAGAAATAGCCATCATAACACAGCAGCATCATCAAAAAACAGCCGATCAGTTAAAAGATATTGTACCGGTTTTATCCGGCAGCGAAGTGGTGGCGCTTCGCCGGCAGGTTTTGGGCCTGCATGTAGAAGAGAAACTATTGATCTACGTTGCCAGGATCATTCATGAAAGCCGCAATAATAAATCACTGTTTTTAGGTGGCTCGCCCCGCGCTTCGCTGGCCATTATTAATGCGGCTAAAGCATTGGCTGCGATACGGGGGCGCGATTTTGTGACACCTGACGACATTGTTTATGCCGCCGCTCCCGTATTAAGGCATCGTATTATGCTGACGCCTGATAAGGAAATGGAGGGCGTTACGCCCGACGATGTAATTGCGCAGATAATCCAAAAAATAGAAATCCCAAGATAACGCCTCCTTGAAAAAAGTCTTTAGCCTGTTTTACAAGAATTTATTTTTAACCGGCCGGCTTTTCACCGGTCTGTCGATATGCGTTGTATTGTTTTTATTTGCCTTCTTCATTCAATGGTTTCAGCCCATTGCTCAACTAATATTCTGGACGCTGGCCCTGCTAACGGGAATTGATATCGTGCTGCTATACCGTACAGCCAAAGGCATCTTTGCAAAACGGCATGCGCCGGATAGATTGAGCAACAGCGACGATAATGAGCTGGGGATATACATTGAAAATTGGTACCCATTTAACATTAATGCTGGTATTATAGACGAAATACCCTTTCAGTTTCAAAAAAGAGATATATGGTTCAAAACTAATTTAAAACCGCGCCAGCGTAAACTGATAAATTATATGCTACGCCCGACAAAACGGGGTGAATATGCATTTGGCGATATAAAGGTTTACGTTAAATCGCAATTGGGGCTGGTTACCCGCCGGTATAATTTCCGCCAACAGGAGATATTGCCGGTGTATCCGTCATTTCTGCAAATGCGTAAATACGAGTTAATGGCCATATCAAATTACTTAACCGATATTGGCATAAAAAAAATGAGGCGCCTGGGCCATAGCATGGAGTTTGAGCAGGTAAAGAATTATGTTCCCGGCGATGATTATCGCTCGATAAACTGGAAGGCCACGGCCCGGCAGGGCAGTTTAATGACCAATGCCTACACCGATGAAAAATCGCAGCATGTATATTGTATTGTCGAAAAATCAAGGGCGATGAAAATGCCCTTTGATGGCTTAAGCCTGCTGGATTACGCTGTCAATGCCAGCTTGGTATTATCAAATGTGGCTTTAATAAAAGAAGACAAGCCCGGCCTGATAACCATAGCCGAAAAGATAGGCGCGATAATTCCTGCCGACAGGCATCATGGGCAAATCAACAAGATACTTGAAGTGTTATATAAGGAGCGCACCCGTTACCTGGAAACAAATATGGAGCTGTTGTATACCACCGTTCGCAGGGTAATTAAGCAGCGCAGCCTGGTTGTTTTTTTCACCAATTACGAAAGCATGTCAGCCCTTGAGCGGCAACTCCCTTTTTTAAAACGGATAGCAAAATTCCATCTGTTGCTTGTTGTATTTTTTGAAAATACCGAGCTTAAGAAAGTAAGTGAAAAAGCAGCCGGCGATGTAGAAGGAATTTATGTAAAAACGGTTGCCGAAAAGTTTGCCTACGATAAAAAGTTAATCGTAAAAGAACTGGCCAAGTACAACATTCAATCCATTTTAAGTACACCGCAAAACCTTACCGTTAATACCATTAACCGATATCTCGAGATCAAAGCGAAGCAAAGAATTTAGATTAGGAGAGTCAAGAATCAATATCCAAGAGCCAGGACAATATTGTCTCAACTGTTTTCACGTCCCAACTTTTCTATCTTGGCTCTTGCCTCTTGGTTCTAACTAATCACCCCGCTTTAGGAAAAGCAATTCCCGCGGCGCCCAGGTCTTTAATTATTTTTTCCATCAGCGCAATTTTAGCAGTCAGAAAATTATCGGGCAATACCCACACATTTACGGTGTACCTGATGCTGTCTACTTCAAGCCCGATAACGCCCACCCTTATCGCAGGATCACTTAGAATGTTTGACGTCGATCTGATCGAATCCAGCATAATTTGAATAACCTTATCCACATCATTGGCATAAGCCAGCTTCACTTCAAAATCCAATCTTCTCTTTCCTTCGCGGCTAACGTTTACTATTACTTCGTTAAACAGTTTGCCATTGGGGATGATGATGGTTTTGTTATCAGGCGTAAGCAATACGGTATAAAATATTTGTATAGACGTTACCTTGCCATCCTGGCCCTGGGCGAGTATATTATCATCGATATCAAAAGGCTTGAGTAACAAAATAAGCACGCCGCCGGCAAAATTCTGAAAGGTCCCGGACAATGCTAAACCGGCCGCCACGCTGAACGCGCCGATAATGGTGGTAAAGATTGTTAGCTGGAACCCGATCAACTGCATGACCGAAATGATCAGCAATACATATAAACCGGTAATGGTAAGGCTAAGAAAAAATGGCTGTAAGGTGGAATGGACTTTACGCCTGCTCATCCGGGTACGGAGGCGCGACCTTAATGCCTTGATGAACCAAAGCCCGGCAAAAAATATAATTAACCCAAAAATATAATTTTGGCCGTTTTTAACTATCCAAATATGGAATTGGTCATAGAACTCCTGGAACTTCATACAGGAGCCAAAGTTAATAATTTATTATTTGCCGTAAACGATGACAAATAATTCGGGGACTTTAAATAACATCCAGTCTACAATATGCCGGTGAAGATGGCGCCTGGTTTTTTTTGAAAAATTTTTCATTACGTGCTCTGTTTATCAAATCATATGCCTGAAACGGGATTTCAGGCCGATTAATATATTTAAAGCTTATTGTAACCGAAAAAATACTCAATCAATCATTTGATTAATAAATGGCTATTCGTTTACCCAAAATTGGCAGTCGTATATTCGTTAAAAAACAAAATCCCCGCCTATTAAAATAGACAGGGATTTGTTCAAGTCATAAGTCCGGAGTCTTAAGTCAAAAGTCATTGAATCGGCGACTCAGGACTTCAGACTACCGACTTAGGGCTTAAATATTACATCATGCCGCCCATACCGCCGCCGCCATGCATTGGAGGCATACCGGCTTTTTCATCTTCCGGTTCATCAGCCAATACACATTCGGTAGTTAACAGCATAGCCGCGATTGAAGCAGCGTTCTCTAATGCTACGCGGCCTACTTTAGTAGGGTCGATAACACCTGCTTTGATCAAATTCTCGTATTTATCAGTACGTGCGTTGTAACCAAAGTCGGCTTTGCCTTCTTTAACTTTTTGCACTACGATTGAACCTTCAATACCGGCGTTTTCGCATATCTGGCGCAATGGCTCTTCAATTGCACGACGGATGATCTGGATACCGGTATTCTCGTCGTCATTATCACCTTTCAGGTTTACCAGGGCTTCAACTGCGCGAATGAATGCAACGCCACCACCGGCAACAATACCTTCTTCAACAGCCGCACGGGTTGCATGTAAAGCATCATCAACACGGTCTTTCTTTTCTTTCATTTCAACCTCAGATGCAGCGCCGATATATAATACGGCAACACCGCCTGATAATTTAGCTAAACGCTCCTGAAGTTTTTCTTTATCGTAGTCAGAAGTAGTGGTTTCTATCTGCGCTCTGATCTCGCTAACCCTTCCTTTAATGGTATCAGGGTTACCGTTACCATCAATAATAGTTGTGTTATCCTTATCGATAGAGATTTTTTCAGCCTGACCTAACATTGAAAGGTCAGCGCTCTCTAATTTATAACCTCTTTCTTCCGAGATCACTGTACCACCTGTAAGGATAGCGATATCCTCAAGCATAGCTTTACGACGGTCGCCAAAGCCTGGTGCTTTAACAGCAGCAACTTTCAGCGAACCGCGGATCTTGTTAACTACCAGGGTAGCTAAGGCTTCGCCATCAAGGTCTTCAGCTATAATTAATAAAGGTTTGCCTGTTTGAACTTGCTTTTCCAGGATCGGAAGCAATTCTTTCATGGAAGATATCTTTTTGTCGTAGATCAGGATATACGGGTTTTCCAGTTCCACTTCCATTTTATCAGAGTTGGTAACAAAGTACGGAGATAAGTAACCGCGGTCAAACTGCATACCTTCAACAGTTTTTACTTCGGTTTCAGTTCCTTTTGCTTCTTCAACGGTGATCACACCTGAAGTACCAACTTTTTTCATTGCATCAGCTATCATCTCGCCAATGATCTCGTCATTATTTGCAGAGATAGATGCAACTTGTTTTATTTTACCAAAATCATCGCCAACATCCTGTTTTTGTGATCTCAGGTTCTCAACAACAACTTTAACAGCTTTGTCAATACCGCGCTTCAAATCCATCGGATTTGCGCCGGCTGCTACGTTTTTAATACCTGCCGTTACAATAGCCTGCGCTAAAACGGTAGCTGTAGTAGTACCGTCGCCGGCTATATCAGCTGTTTTTGATGCTACTTCTTTTAACATTTGGGCGCCCATGTTTTCAATGGGGTCCTTTAACTCAATTTCCTTTGCTACCGTTACACCATCTTTAGTGATAACCGGTGAACCGAATTTTTTGTCAATAATTACGTGACGGCCTTTAGGACCTAATGTTACCTTAACAGCGTTTGCCAAAAGGTCAACGCCTCTCTTCAGGGCATCGCGTGCCTCTACATTGTATTTAACTTGTTTTGCCATGAGTTTTTTTAATTAGTGAATTAGTGATTTCGTGAATTATTGAATTTAAGAAAGAATCAATCATTAATTCAATCCTTTAATAATTCATTAATTAGATTAAAGTACCGCGAAAATATCCGATTCGCGCATAATTAAAAGTTCTTTACCATCATAGGTAATTTCAGTTCCGGCATATTTACCGTATAAAACCTGGTCGCCCACGTTAACACCAATAGGTATCAGGCTGCCTGAATCAGCATACTTACCAGGACCAACTGCTACAATGGTGCCTTTTTGTGGTTTTTCTTGCGCTGTTTCCGGAATGTAAATACCAGAAGCGGTCATAGTTTCGGCAGGAGCAGCTTCCACAACTACTCTGTCACCGATTGGTTTAATTTTTAATGACATAGTTATACGATTATTAGTTTTTATAGAAATTTAAGTTCTGTGTGCACCTGCTCATCAATTATGCCAACCGGCTTTAAGTTACCTAATTGGCATAATTTACTGATGTATTGTCAGATTTAGGGGATTGACATTTTTTAATATTAACATTACTTTAACCCCCAATGTCATCATGTCAGTAGCTTAATGAAAAAGGCTTTGACCGATATCTATCAGTCAAAGCCCTTTTTATATTGTCATGCTTACTTTTTACCCGGTGTTGCCGGCGTTACAGGCAGCGACATAGGTGTGCTTGCAGGGGCCAATGGCTTCGAAGCGTGTTCTCGCTGTTCTTTGTAAGGGTCAGCACTTTTTTCTGTTCCGTTTTTTACAGTAACGTTAATCGCCAATGCTAAAACCATTAAGGTTATAGCCAGGAACCAGGTACCTTTTTCTAAAAAGTCACCCGTCTTTTGCACACCCATTAGCTGCGATGAGCTTGAAAAATTTGATGATAAACCGCCACCCTTCGGGTTCTGTATCAATACCATAAGTACCAGTAAGGCACAAACGACAATAGCTATGATTAATAATACTAAATACATGTCTTATTCTAATTGGTTCTCTTTTCTAACTGTTCTATCTTCGCGGCAAAGTAACGGCTTTTTTCCGGGAATTTCAACATCAATTTTTTGTACGACGCGATGGCTTTATGATAGAGCATCTGGTCGGTATAAATAGCGGCCAACGTTTCGCTTACCAGTTCATCCTGGTCTTCGGCGCTTTTTTTGGCTTTATTTTCGTTATCAAGCTTATCGCTGCTTTGCGGCTTGATCTGTGGCTCTTCCTGTATAAAACGCTCAATAATGGCATGCTCCTTCCGCTTAGTCTGTAAGCCGGCAGGCGTTTCCGCACTGTTTTTATTCAATTCCTCCAGCGGGGTGATATGAAAAATATTTTCGTAGTACTGCTGTTGTAATTCGTTTGATGTATTTTTTACAGCGTTCGGGTTTGCGGCGGGCGGTTTGGCATAAGGTTGCAGCGTTGCGGCGTGCTCGCGGCGGGTTTTATCAAGCCACCACATAAACGTGTATGGCATTTTATCGTCGTTATATTTCGAAAGATCATGCTGCTCGTTTTCAAGACTGGATGCTTCATCTTTTAACATCTCTTCTTTTGCGGTTTCCTGTTCGCCAAATGCTGTATCGAACGTAAAAAAATCCGTCGACACCACATTTTCTGCAATCAATTTTTCCCCGGCGTCCGCCGAAACTTGTGCGGGTTGCGTGTTTATATCTTCAATGCCAACAATTTCTTCGTAAGTTTCATCTTCGATATTTTCTTCGCGGGGATGGGGTTCATCATGTAATTCGCCGGTTATGGCTTCTCGCGGAAGGCTTTCAATTGCTGGCTCATGATAAATATCCTGATGGTCGGGCTTATCTGAAGTTTCATCCACATCACCTGTTAAAACTTCAGCATCATGCATATCCTTTTCACTTTCCGGAACAGCATTTGACCGGCCTTTTCCGTGAATAATAATATATTCATCCGAAACCAGGTTTAAAGCCGTGGAAGCATTGACCAGCTTAAATAAAGCATGCGGATTAAAATAAACAGCGGCGTGTTTTAAATGCTTTTTATCATCTGAACGGGCCAGCAGCGCGTGCAGGATGCCGCTTTGGGGGAACTCATCCACCAGGCGCTGTAAGTCGGACGTATAGGCGTATCCGTCATTGGCCGGGTCGGCCAATAATGTCCACAAAAACTTATGCTGATCGTTATTAAACTGCTGCTCCACGGTGCTTGAAACTACAAATTGATCACCAATTTGCAAAGGCTTTATTAAAAATATCTTCGGTTAATTGTTTATTTATGTCCGCGATGAGTGCCTGCTCTTTGGATGCAATATCGCCGGTAAAATCTTCGTATTTTGAAAATGACTCTTCAAAACTAAGCTTTTTATCCGCATCATAAACATACTTTACGTGAACAGTTATCGTTAAGCGGCTGGCGCCGGCTATAGGGGCAACATTGTTGTTGGTTGCCTGGATGGAAACCGGGGCAATGGTATAGTCGGTAATACTTCCCGAAAATATCGCGTCGGCATCACCGGCTTGTACCACATCCAGGCGGGTTGTATTGCGGATACGGGCCTTCAGCGCTTCGGTAAATTGCCGGCTCAATGTATTTACAACCAACTGGGCATTGTTTTCAAAAAAATCAACGCGCACGGTTTTCATTGTAGGCGGTATGCCCACCCCATTCAAACTTAACGTGTAGGTGCACGACTGCACCAGCAAAATGAAGCCGATAAATAGTAGCAATACCGATGCTCTTTTCATTTTATAAATTTAGCTCTTTAATTTTCCTATATAATGTCCGTTCTGATATTCCCAGTTCATTTGCCGCCAGCTTGCGTTTGCCTTTATGCTTTTTTAAAGCCTTGCGGATAAGGTCTGATTCCTTGTCAATTAACGAAAGCGATTCTTCAACTTCCTCGGCATCGTGGGTTATATTGTACTGATTGCTGTTATTAACGGGATGCTGCAATGTAAATTGCGCTTCGGGCGTGCCGGGAAGCTCTATATCGCGGTACAACTGGTTTATTGCCTGTGAATGATTGGCATGATTCACTGAAACGCCGCCATGCTCGATAATATCGGCCACCAGCTTTTTTAACTCAACCATATCCCGCTTCATATCAAAAAGCACTTTATATAAAATATCGCGTTCCGAAAAATCTTCTTTTTGATGGTCGAGGCGCATGGGCAGGTTTCTGCCGGTTGCCTCCTGGGGGATATAGGTCAGCAAAGTTTGCGCGGTAATAACACGATCCCGTTCAAGCACCGCGAGCTGTTCCGCCATATTTTTTAGCTGGCGCACATTGCCGGGCCATGAATAATTGACCAATACCTGCTGCGCCTCGTCATCCAGCTGAATAGGCGGCGTACGGTACTTGTCGGTAAAGTCTGACGTAAATTTCCGGAATAACAAATAGATATCTTCCTTCCTGTCGCGCAAAGGCGGTATACGCAGCGGAACGGTATTCAACCGATAATAAAGATCCTCGCGGAATTTTCCATTTTTTACCGCTTCGTAAACATCAACGTTGGTAGCGGCAATAACCCGCACATTGGTTTTCTCGACTTTCGATGACCCTACCCTGATATACTGGCCCGATTCCAAAACCCGTAATAACCGCGCTTGGGTGCCCAAAGGCATTTCGGCTATTTCATCTAAAAATATAGTGCCGCCATTTACCGTTTCAAAATATCCCTTACGCTCGCCCACCGCGCCGGTATAAGATCCCTTTTCGTGACCAAACAATTCCGAATCAATCGTCCCTTCAGGTATAGCGCCGCAGTTTACCGCGATAAACGGCCCGTGCTTCCGCGGGCTCATCTGGTGTATGATATGCGAGAAAACTTCCTTGCCGCTACCGCTCTCCCCTGTTATTAAAACAGAAATATCCGTAGGCGCAACCTGGTTAGCTATATTTATTGCCCGGTTAAGCAACGGCGAATTGCCGATGATACCGAAGCGTTGTTTTATTTCCTGTATTTCCATTGTTATATTGTTGAGAATCAAGAACCAAGAGCCAAGATTCAAGACTAAAAACAGTATTACTTTAAATTGTCTCTAAATGCGAAAACCATTTTTTGCACCTCTGAAGTTAATGCCAGGCAATTTTGCAACTTTTCAGAATTACCATATTTTCTTCGTTCACATATTAATAGTTGAGTTTCCAATTCAAACGTAGATGTTAACGCGGTCGTCAAAAATTCTGCGAAGTGATTAATGGTCCGTTTACCCGAACCCTCTGCAATATTTGACGGTATTGAACACGACGACCGATTCATTTGGTCTATCAAGTTGTACCGTTCACTAGGCGGTAAATCACTGGTGTAATAAAGAGTCAAATCAGTAAGATCCATCGATTTCTGCCAAATTTTAAGATTTCTAAAATTATGCATTGAAAATTCTTTTTGTGTTTTCTTGGTTCTTGATTCTTGGTTCTAAAAAATCACAGTTCCTATCAAAGTTGCTGTTGTGCACCTCTCAATCAGCACATTTACATATTGACCGGGTTTATAATTTTCCGTTACCGGGAAAACTACCATCGCATTCTGATCACTCCTGCCGCAATAGTCGTTATTAGATTTTTTTGAAAATCCTTCAATCAAAACTTTTTGTGTTGTGCCAACAAGCAGTTGCAAACGCAGGTATGAATGTTCCTGCTGTTTTGCTACGATTTCTTTTAAACGCCTGCGTTTTACCTCATCCGGTATATCATCAGCATACCTTTTGGCGGCCAAAGTACCGGGACGTTCGGAGTACATGAACATATAGGCAAAATCATAATGCACATAG
Organism: Mucilaginibacter sp.; assembly: GCA_028288125.1. GTDB lineage: Bacteria > Bacteroidota > Bacteroidia > Sphingobacteriales > Sphingobacteriaceae > Mucilaginibacter. The sequence continues at coordinate 16,956 of JAQBOH010000007.1, read as the reverse complement.
TCCATCATGCTTAATGTATCCTGGTGCTCGTCTTCCGTTTCCGTGCAGAAACCGGTGATCACATCCGTGGATATAGCACATTCAGGTATGATGCGCCTGATGGCATCGATGCGGTTCATATACCATTCCCGGTCGTAGGTACGGTTCATTAAGTCGAGCACCCTGCTGTTGCCGGATTGAACAGGCAAGTGGATATAGTTACAAATATTTGCGTGCTTTTTAATGACATGCAGCACCTCGTCGGTAATATCTTTAGGGTGTGAGGTCGAGAAGCGTACACGCAGTTCAGGGCTAACTGAAGCAACCATTTCAAGAAGGTTGGCAAAATTAGCCTCACCTAAACCCTCTCCAATGGAGAGGGTTTTATTTGACTCTTCATTTAATATTCCCGCATCAGAACCCCCTTCGGAGACGGCAGGGTGAGGCTGCTTCCACTTATACGAATCCACATTCTGACCCAGCAGGGTAACCTCGCGGTATCCCCGGTTAAACAGGTCGGTACATTCGTTAACGATCGATTGCGGATCGCGGCTGCGTTCGCGGCCGCGGGTGAAGGGAACAACGCAAAATGAGCACATGTTATCACACCCGCGCATGATGGATACGAAAGCGTTGATGCCGTTACTGTTTAAACGTACCGGGCTGATATCGGCATAAGTTTCCTCGCGGGATAAAAGCACATTAACCGCCTTTTGGCCGCTGTCAACCTGTTCGATCAAATTCGGCAGATCGCGGTAAGCATCCGGGCCTACCACTACATCAACCAGTTTTTCTTCTTCAAGAAATTTTGATTTTAAGCGCTCTGCCATACAGCCAAGCACGCCTACTACCAACGCCGGGTTTCTCACTTTAGCAATTGTGAACTCCTTTAAGCGATTGCGAACGCGCTGCTCAGCATTTTCGCGGATAGAACAGGTGTTGATGAAAATAACGTCAGCTATATTGTAATCCGAAGTTGTTTCAAATCCTTTTTCAAGCAAAATAGACGCAACGATTTCGCTGTCTGAGAAATTCATGGCGCAGCCATAACTTTCAATATATAACTTACGGTTATTGGTTGTAATACTCAGCGGTTCTAATAATAATGCCTCCCCTTGCCTGGCTTCGTCATGCACCTTATCCTGAATCAGTAAATCCATTCCTATTATCAAAATTAGTTCGCAAAACTACGAAAAATATAAATAGCGTGACAGATTGTCAGTAACAATTTTTTTGGATAGCTGCTATGTATTACGCCACTGATGGAGCTGAAGAAAATAAATATGCCGGCAAAAAAAGTGTTATTTAGAATATTAGCGATAAATTGGGTGTCACCCAGAACAATTGCGTATAAGAGATGTTTTCAGCCGGATGAGCGGAAGCCGTGGCAACAGACGTAACTTGTTTAATAGCTTCATCGTTTAGGGAAATGGAATTAAATCAAAAAAAAACAAACCGCCGGGCTAACGAAACATAATGAAACTACCGAAACTAAGATTGACATTAAATTTCTTAAAAAAAAGATGGCAACAGGTGCTTGCCAGGGTTTTGCTGGTGATTATCGGCTTCATTTTAATTGCAGGGTTTATTATAAACAAATATTGGTCGCCCATACTGGCAAGCAAAGTGAAGGACATTGTTTCAAAAAGCAGCAACGGGCTATACAATATCGATTTTTCCTCTGCCGATTTGCACATTCTTCGCGGCACCATTGTCATTTATAATATAATCCTGAAACCGGACACAGCAGTTTATAACCGTGAAAAAAGACAGCGCCTGGCGCCGAATAACCTGGTTGAGCTGCACGTAAAGCGGCTTACCTTATCTCAAATTCACCCTTTCAAATTATATTTTCAGCATAAGCTCGTGATCGGGGAGATTGTTCTCAACAGTCCCGAGTTAAAGGTAAGCTACCAGTTAAACCATACCAAAGACACCGTTTTAAAAGATAACAGAACAGCCTATCAGAAGATATCAAAGAGCCTGCATTCCATCCAGGTAGGCAGTATCATTTTAGGAGATGTAAAGTTCCGGTACGAAGATTATTCAGGCAATAAACTGGAAATATCCGAATTGAAGGAAATGAACCTGAGCGCCAGCGACCTGCTTATCGACTCTGCTACGCAAACTGATAAAACCAGGCTGCTCTACTGTCGCGATATCGTTACCGAGCTCAACAATTACAAAGGAAAATCTGCCAGCGGCTTATATGCTTATAAAATAAAAAACCTTAAGCTATCAACACTAACATCCCGTTTAAACATCACCGGGTTCACCATGCAGCCGGTCAAACCGGTTGTATTTTTTGGGAAAAGCACGGCCGACAGGTTCACTTTCCGCCTTGATTCGATACAGCTAAACAATTTCGACTTTTTAAACTATCATAAGTACCGTACGTTTAACGCCTCAAAGCTTATCATAAACTCGGGGGCGATCGCAATATTCAGCAACCCCAACCCATCTCCTACCGACAGCACAAACAAGGTAACAACATTTCCGAATGTGCTTATACATACGCTCAATACTGCCTTAAAGCTCGATACCATCAGCATAAATCATTTGAATATCGACTACACCGAATACAATCAAAAATCGCATAAAACCGGTACGCTCACGTTCAACAATACCAACGGTAATCTTTTTAATATCACCACGCAAAAAGAGGCATTAATAAAGAATAATATATCTACGGCGCAATTGACCACCTATTTCATGAATAAAGGAAAACTGAATGTTTTTTTCAGCTTTAACCTGACTGATGAGAAACACAGCTTCAGTTACAAGGGCCATCTCGGGCCAATGGATCTGCAAACGATCAATAAAGCCGTTGCGCCGCTGGCGATGGTCAAGTTTAATTCGGGCACGGTAAAACGTTTTGATTTTGATATAAAAGGTGACCGCGACAGATCGGCGGGGCCGGTATCTATCTTATACAACAACCTGGAGATAAGCCTGATGAATGCCGATACAGCCAATGCCGTATTGAAGAAAAAACAAATAGCTTCGTTGTTTACCAATGTATTCATCATTAAACACGATAACCCGGATAAACCGGGCGAAACACCCAGGTCGTTTAACGTGGCTTACGCGCGGCCGCGAACGTCGCCATTTTTTAAAACCTTATGGAAAACCCTGCTGGCAGGCATTAAACCCTGTGCAGGCATAACCAGGGAAGCAGAACAGGCTGCCGTTACACGCATTAGTCAAAATGCCGCGGACAAAAAAGACCGGCTTACGCGAAAAGAGCAACGAAAACAGCGCAGGGCGGAACGCAAGAAAAAAAGAGAAGAGAAAAAATTACAAAAGGCCGCGCAGACATCACCTGCCGGATAATTTTACCTGTTTTATTATTTTCATGCAACGTTTGACAGATCACGCGCATCTTGTGTATAAACAAGCGTCATGAAAAAAATAACCTACTCCATTTTTGCCGTATTCTTATTTATTGCGGCCACAAAAAACACATTCGCCCAATCTGAACAAAAAAGGGAAGTCTCCGGCTTTAACAGCATCGCCTCCGGCGGGCCGTTTCACGTACATGTAAAGATCGACGGGACCGAAAGTTTAAAACTCACCGGCAACGCATCCATGCTTAATGAAATCGAAACATTTGTGAAAGATGAAAAACTAGTAATACAATTTAAGCATGATTATGACCGTGAACATGGTTCCGATGATGCAGGGGATATTAATATTTACATAACGGCAAAATCGCTGTCGGCGCTAACAAATGCCGGTTCGGGTTCTACGACTGTCGACGGCGTATTAAGCGGCGACAATGTTAAGCTAATTTTAAGTGGCTCGGGCAGCATTAATTCTTCAGTTAAATCCGAAGGATTGCATATTGCCCTCAGCGGGTCGGGTTCTATTCACCTAAACGGCAGCTCAAATAACGCCAGCATATCAATAGCCGGTTCCGGCGAAGTGTTGGGAAAAGAGTTTAAAACAAATATCGCCTCGGTGTCGATTGCCGGATCGGGTAATGCTTACCTTGCTGCCGACAATAGTATATCAGCACACATTGCCGGGTCGGGCAGTGTGATTTATTCGGGAAATGCAAATGTGTCCGATAGCCATACTACAGGTTCGGGCAGAATTACAAAAGCTGATTAATTCATACGGTACTCCTATTGTGATAAGGCTACGCACGTTTTGACCGCAACCCGTCAAAACATGCGTAGCCAATTATTTGTATCTTTGCAGCAATGCAGGTTACAGAAATAACGCCTAAACAAGGCTTTAAAGGATACAACAATTATGGGGCATGGCTGCGCGAAAAATACAAAGGGCACCGTGTTTTTAAAGTAATTGTTGATGGCGGCTTTACCTGCCCCAACCGCGATGGATCCAAAGGCTATGGCGGCTGTACCTATTGTAACGTCGATTCGTTCACCCCTTCCGTATCGCGCAACGCGCCTACTGTGCGCGAACAGGTTATCCAGGGTATGGAACGTGCCCGAAAGGGAAATAAAGCCGATAAATTCATCATTTATTTTCAGCCGAATACCAACACTTACGCGCCAGCACATTATTTAAAAATGATGTATGATGAGGCCCTGAGCTATGGCACCGAAGATATTGTCGGCCTTTCAGTTGGCACCCGGCCCGATTGCATTAACGCCGAAAAAATAGCCTTGCTGGAAAGTTATACTGATCGTTTTGATGTCGACCTGGAAATGGGCATGGAATCGATCTATAATGACACCCTGTCGCAGATCAACCGGGGCTGCAGTCATAATGATCTGGTAAACACACTGGGCTTACTTGAAAACAGCAAGCTCGATGTTTGCGTGCATACCATTTTTGGATTCCCCTGGGAGACGAACGAAATGATGCTACGCTACGCAGATGAGATCAACCGTTTCCCGCAGATAACATTTGTTAAGTTTCACCACCTACATATCGTTGAGGGCTCTGTTATGGGCGTTAAATACAAGCGCGAACCGTTTAAGCTTTTCACCCTCGACGAGTACGCCGATTTTTTATGTGACCTGCTGCCGCTGATTCGCCCGGATATTGTTATCCAGCGGCTATTCGGCCTGAGCGATTTGGAATTGCTTATTGCGCCAAACTGGGGCCTTAAAAAGTCGGAAATACAATATTATATTGATCAAAGGATACTAACGAGAGGTGTGATCCAGGGGTCGGCACTTTAGCCTTACCCTGCCCTCTCAAAAGTAGAGAGTTCTAATTTGCAGAAATCAAGATAGCTATTCTCTTTATTTTTTCGCCTAAAAAATTCATCTTAGATTTTTTAATTAATACGCTTTGTCACAAAGATCCCAGCAAAACTATATCCCGGCGTTAACAGGGGTGCGCGCGTTTGCCGCTTACCTGGTATTCATATCGCATTTTGCTTATATATTTGATAGCAGCTTTCCCCGCATCGTTCAGCGTTTTTTAAGCGAGTTTCACATCGGGGTAACTATTTTCTTTGTGCTGTCCGGGTTTTTGATCACGTTCCGTTATTATAGGGGTTTCCATTTAACGCCTTATTGGTTTAAGCACTATTTTAAAAACCGCGTGGCGCGTATATACCCGATGTATTTGTTGCTCACTATTGGCGCGTTTGCTTACTATTATTTCACCAAGGATCAAACGATAACCAAAGGCTCGTCACATCCCTTAGGCGTAATGCTGTTGAATGTAACCTTCCTGCGCGGTTTTTTTTACCGGTTTTGGGATACAGGAATAGCGCAGGGATGGTCGCTTACGGTTGAAGAATGTTTTTACTTTTCGGCGCCGGTTATTTTTCTGATCGCAAAAAAATATCACAAGCTTTTTTTACAGCCCGTTCTCATAACCGTGCTTGGAATACTGTTCGTGCTGATATTCAGCCATGTAAACTGGTATGGCTTTTTCGGGAATTTTACCTTTATGTTTCTTTTCACGTTCGCAGGCAGGTGTTTTGAGTTTTTTGTGGGCATCCAGCTGGCGAGGTATGTTCTGAAAAAAGGAATAAAACGGAGCAATCATACAAACTTTACTTATTTGGGGTTAGCGGCGATATTTATGTGCATTTTTATTATGGCCTTACAACCCATAACCCAGCCATGGAATGCCGGGCTCGAAAGCCCAGTTGGTATTATCGCCAATAACTACCTGCTTCCATTGGCTATCGCGTTGTTTTTTTACGGTTTGCTTACTGAACCAACGCTATTGAAACGCGGCCTGTCAACACCATTTGCGGAGCTGCTTGGTAAAAGCTCGTACATTTTCTATCTCATTCACCTGGGATGGATCTATAACCTTCTGCACGGTCTTTTCAACCAGCTGAATAATAACGTATTTATCCTGTATGATAAATGGGGTGTTAGCTGGCATTCTCCTTTCGAGTACGACGCGTTAAACCTTATTTATATTTTTCTTATCCTAAACGTTATTTCAATAAGCCTGTTTAAACTTATTGAAGAACCAGTGAACCATTATATAAGGAGATCAGGGTTTTTGATAAAATATAAGCCGCGGCCCAAGGGTATCGTTGATTAAATAACCGTTTAAACAAATTTCGAAACCCGGTAATTAATTTCTTAATTAGAATTTGAAAATATTAAATTCGCCATAACAGACTAAAATGAAGACCACTATAATAATCAGAAGATTTCTTCTTTTACCGATAATAAGCTTAGTGGTATTTAACCTGGCATTTAAGCTGCAGGATCCTGCTTACAAAATATCCTCCTTCCAGGTGGAAGCATTTGTCGCGCTGATCACTTTGTTCTTCATTACCTATATCATAGATGAGTTTCTAAAGAGATCAGGCAATTAAACGATGAGTTTTAATTCAATGCAAAATTCCGGCTTGCAGCCGGAATTTTGCATCAGTTAATAGCCAATTTAAAAGGCATTTTTATCACCGTATACCGATTTGAAAACGGTCATGAAAATAATTTTTATATCGAGCAAAAACGACCAGTTTTCCATATACCAAACATCGGCCTCAACCCTGGCAAGCATATCGTTAACTGTTTTTGTTTCGCCGCGCAGGCCATTTGTCTGGGCCCAGCCGGTAATACCAGGCTTAATGAAATGCCTAACCATAAATTGATCGATCAGTTTTGAATATTGTTCGGTATGGCTCAGCATATGCGGCCGCGGGCCAACAACCGACATGTTTCCTAATAGCACGTTAAAAAACTGTGGCAGCTCATCGAGGCTGGTTTTTCTCAGGAATGCGCCTAATTTAGTGATCCGCGAATCTCCGCGTGTAGCCTGTACGGAATCAGATTCCTTGTTTACGCGCATGCTCCTGAATTTATAACAGTTGAATGGAATGTTATTTAAGCCCGAGCGGGTTTGAACAAAGAAAACCGGTCCTGCTGATTCCAATTTTATTAACAAATAAATGATTGGGAACAGCCAGCTTAAAATGAATACAATCACTAAGGACGAGAATACAATGTCAAATAACCTTTTTATGCCGCGGTTAAAAACATCTTCAAGCGGCTCAACCCTGATTGGCAATGCCTGAACGTTTGTAATGCTTTGATTTAATAGTGAACCCTGGAAGTAACTGAAATCAGGAACGAGTTTAAACCTGACCATGTTTTTGTCGGAGTCTTTGATCAAACGCTCAATCGTATCATGCTGAGAGTAAGGCAGGGCGCATATAATTTCGTCAACCTTGTTTTCAATTACATAGTTCATACAAGCGCTGGTGCTGCCTAAATACGATTTTTCGTCGGGAACTTTTGAGGGCTCGTCATCGAACATGCCCAATAATACATAGCCCCGGTTCAAGTTGTTTTTGTAGTGATTGTACAATTCAGTCCCGGCCCGGCCGCCGCCTACAATAATCGCCTTCCTTAAGGTTCGGCCAATCACAAAGTATTTGCTGCAATGTAATAACAAAATATGGCAAACGCCAAGCGATACGCCGAACATGGTCATGGAGTCAAACAGAAATTCCTTTGTAACCAAATAAGTATCAGCCGGGTTGAGGAATAATACAATATAACATACGATAACAACATAAAAAGTATAAGCCGCTATCAGTTTTTGGGATGCCTTTGCCTCGTTATCTGCCTCGGCCCTGTATAGCCGGATGATGTTAGCCGACAAAAGCCACAGCAGGTTAAACATCAAACCAATATGTAAAAAAGCTTTATCGGCAAGCCAGTGAAAAGTTGAATGGTGTGCTTGATTGTATACAGTAAGCAGCGACAAATTTAAAAGGAAGTAATCTAAAATAACGTTCAGTACATTATTGATAAGTTTGTATCGGTTGTTCATGGTTGTAACTGTTGTAATGTTGATTTGCTACATTAAAGCATAATTTGTGCCACTTAACTATTTTGATAACATTTTAGTTAATTTTTTTATCTATATAGATATTTATATAAATTTTTGAACGCTTTTATTACATTAAAAATAATAATTTAATAAGGAAGAAATAATTGAAATGTGGCGTTCAGAGGCCGGAGGTTGAGCAGCATTGTTATATATACCCGTGCCGGAAAGAAGCAGGCCTTTAAGCCATGAAATGACATGTTGATTTTAAAGAATAAAAATGTCGTGTAAGGAATTACAACAACTATACCATTTGTTGTAATTTTGTTTGACGGGCAATACGTATATGTTTAAAGCAGCTGCTTAAACATAAATACATATTGTTCAGCATTGATATATCCTGATTTAGTATAAAATTGGTGGGCAGGCATATACTTATTGGTCATCAATATCAATAGCTCAATACCATTTTCCGCGGCGTACTGATCGCAAAAATCAAGCAGTTTTTTACCGTATCCCTTTCTTTGTCTTTCAGGCGAAATAAAGAATTCGTCGATCATAAATTGCTGGCCGGTCCACCAGGTTTTTTTGTGACCCAGAATTGCGCCCGCCGGCTCCCCTTCATCATATAAAATAAAGCCGGCGAACTCGCTGCAGCTCATGTACTCGCTTAAGTACTGTTTGGCCTTTTCAAAGTTCCAGTGGTAATTCCACGGGGGTTGGTTATACGCCTTAATAAAAACGCCAACGCAATCATCCAGGTTTTGATCAGTGAGAGAAACAGTATTCATTATAGTACACTTTTTTTAAATATATATAGATCAAGAGTAAAGATATCAGAGCCAAGACTCAAGATAAAAAGGTAAGACCCGACTCATCTACGGTATTATCCTGATATTTTCCAATCAACTTGTTTCTTTTTAATAGAATTCTTTACTCAGCCGCTATTTTTTGGTTCTTAACTCTTGGTTCTTGATTTGCATAACAGGCACTAAGCTCATTGACATTCGTCCATTGACTTTTGTAATATCGATGCAAATTCCTTAACGTTTGGTGGCAATAGCATCGAGAGGTGATCACCCGGAACATGGTAAAGTTCAACGCCTTTTTTGGCAAACTTTTTCCACCCTAAAAACTGGGGGTCGTTTACATAATGAACGCAAATATCTGCCCTGTATAAATAAACTTTATCGTCAAACGGAACCATCGGATATTTCCTGAAAGCTATCAGGTGTTTTTGTTTAATATTTTTTATTTGCTGATAAAAGTCTTTAGCATCCCGTTTTTTAGCGGAGTTCTCGGCAATTTTATCCGCTATCCTGCGAAACATATTTTTAAGCAATTTAACCGGCTGGTACATCAAAGATCTGATGATCCTTGGCAGATGTCTTTTAACTTTTTTAGGTAAAACCGAATACCAATCCTTATACTCGGTTTTTTCGGCATTGGTATCAAACATCATCAGCATTTTTACCTGCTTGCCCATATCCGCCAGTTGCTTTCTCATCTCTACGGCAACATATCCGCCAAACGAATAGCCTGCTAGTAAATACGGTCCGTTAGGGTTATGCTGCAATATTTCGCTCAGGTAATGCCCGGCAATATCAGGCAAGTTATCCAAAGGTTCATCCACCCCGTTAAGGCCCTTGGCCTGTAACCCGAAAAGCGGTTGTTCAGCATCTACATAAGTGGCCAGGTGGCTAAAATTTAAGATATTTAAACCTTCGCCGTGAATGATATACAACGGCGCCTTGCTTCCCGACGGTTTAATAGGAACTAAAGATTTATATATGGATTCATTTTGAGCATTATCGATAAAATCACTCAGCGACCGGATATCCGGGTATTTGAAAAGCACAGAAATCTGGAAGTTTTTCCCGGTTTTCTTCTCAAACTTCGATAATATCCTCACAGCCATAAGCGAATGACCGCCTAACTCGAAAAAATTGTCATCTACGCTGATCTGGGCAACACCCATGCTTTCTTTCCAAAGGGCGGCCATTACTTTTTCGGTTTCTGTAGCTGGCTCTAAATAAGTTTTTTTCTTTTCCGCAATAGCTTCCTGGTGATCAGGCAGGGATTTGCGGTCAATCTTACCATTTGATGTTAAAGGCAGCTCGTCAAGTTCTATCCATACCGCCGGAACCATGTATTGCGGTAGTTTAGTTTTTAAAAAATTAACAACAGCTTCGCGGTCAAATTTTTGTTTTGGAACAATGTACGCAACAAGCATTTTCTTCCCGTCGCTATCATCTTTTGCCAGCACTACGGCGCTTCTTACTATCTTACAACTGTTCAAAACACTTTCAATCTCTCCTAACTCAATCCGGAATCCCTGTATTTTTACCTGGTTATCTTTTCGGCCTAAAAACTCCATATTCAGGTCGGGCATCATCCTTCCCAGGTCGCCGGTGCGGTACATTACCCCGCCCAGGCTTGTGTTAAAAGGATCGGGCACAAATGAATTAAGTGTTTTTTCATGGTCATTGGCATAGCCACGTGCAACGCCTGCACCTCCTATGTACAAATCGCCCATCACCCCCATGGGTACGGGCTGCAGATGTTCATCCAATATGTAAAAAAAATTATTGGTGATCGGCTTACCGTACGGAATGCTTTTCCAGTTTTTATCCGTTTGCTCAACCGGAAAATAGTTTGACCAAACGGTGGCCTCGGTAGCGCCGCCCAGGCTGATAACTTTAGCTTCCGGAAAAAATGTTTTCATCCGCCCGGGCAGGTCAACCGGGATCCAGTCTCCGCTTAAAAAAACTGTTCTTAATCCGTGATGACGATAACCAGGCTGCTCATGCTCCAGGTCCCGCACCAGGTAATCCATTGTGGTTGGTACCGAATCCCAGAAAGTAATGTCATATTTGATGAGCATGTCCTGGAGTGTTTTAACATTTTGTATCTCCTTGCTTTCGGCAATTACAAGCGTACCCCCTGCGGACAATATCCCAAAAATATCATACACAGAAAGATCAAAACACATGGATGTAATAAACAGCAGGCGGTCGTTAACGCCAACATTATAAGTATCGTTTACCCAAAGAACCAGGTTGACGGCTGAATGATGCTCGATCATTACGCCTTTGGGCCGGCCGGTTGACCCGGAGGTGTAAATAGTATAAGCCAGCTGTTTACTGTCAATTTTTAATCCCGGATTTTTGGCGTCGAATACACTCAGGTTGTTAAAATCGATAACAATAAATTTCTTTTCGTCGATTAGTTTTTGAAGAGGGTAATCCTTATCGGCGATCACCATTTTTAGCAATGATTGATTAAAGATATATTCCTGCCTGTCAATGGGATATTCAGGATCAATTGGGACATAAGCTCCGCCCGCTTTCAGGATAGCCATCATGCCGATGATCATTTCAAAATCGCGGGTAACCAATAAGCCGATATTATCTTCGGGTAAAATACCACTGTCAATAAGCAGGTTGGCTAACCTGTTCGACTGTTTATTCAGTTCGTTATAAGTTATGGTTTTATCACCTTTCCGAAGCGCAATGGCGTCCGGCGATTTTAGCACCTGTTCCTCAAAAAGACCGAACAATGTTTTTTCTTTTGGATATGGCGCTTCCGTATTATTAAAATCATTTACAATCCGGGTCCATTCTTTTGTAGCAAGGGTATTGTTTCCTCCAACTGAATTTGGGTCTTTAACTGGCATGTAAGTGGTTGTCAAGGTGTGGCTTAAAGTGTGTAATTTTTCATCCATACAATCTGTCATAAACTATAAAATCCTGCAAATCACGAAATTTCAGTTAGAAACATGATGATCGGAAGATTATTTAATTACCATAACATCCTTCAACTTTATAAATGCTGGTAATCATTTATAAAGTTTTAACTAAAGGATATTGTTGAAACATGAAAATGAAAAAAATGTTCTTTCCCGGGTCGTCCATTTGATAAAAAAATTAAAATAGGACGATCATTTATCATGAAGCGAGGCTGGCACGATATAAAATTAACAACACCGCCTTTTTATTAACTTAAAGTAAAGTTAAATACGGGAAAATCAAGTAAATACAGGCTTAACAATGTGAAATAAATAATGTAAATAAAGTGATAGCGGGGACGGGACAAATCTCGAAATTTTTAGATGATCCGGAAATTTTGAACGATTAACTAGTTCTGCACGTGATTGTATAAAGCTGGTGGCGGATTCAATCTACATGCACACGTATCCGATTCCAAACTTCGGGCAGGGGTTCTTTATTATTGTCCGTCCACTGTGTAATTCAGCTCAGTTACCCCGCAAGTAAATTGCCGGGTAGTCAATAGTTTTAGTTTTATTTTGTTTTTGATGTCTACAAATAATGGAATCCCTTGTCCAAGAATAATTGGATTAACAAATAGCCAGTAGCCGTCAATTAAGTTCAGTTGAATAAGTGAATGCGTTGCTGTGGGGCTGCCAAAAAGCAAGATGTCTCCACCTGCCTGTTGTTTTATTTCAATTATTCTGTCCGAAAGGTTGTCGCTAATAATTTTTGTGTTAGTCAAATTCGCGTCTTCCATTGTTTTTGATAAAACAACCTTGTGAACGTTGTTATACCACTTTGAATGTTCAATGTCGTGCTTGCTCGCATCCGGCTCGTTTCCTGCGGTGGGCCAGTAATTTTCCATCATCTCATAAGTTACCCGTCCATATAATGCAGTATCGCCTTCGCTTATCCGCTTACCGACGTGATCGAAAATTTCCTCATCAACTTTAATCCAGTTCATTTCCCCGTTCGGTCCTGCTACAAAACCGTCAAGCGATATGTGCATAAATGAAATTATTTTTCTCATATTTTTCTATATTTTATTCTCCCACTGCTGTCCGAATTTATAACTCCAGACGAATGTACAGGTATTCTCCGGCTATCGAATGTAAACAAAAAACCTCAAGTCTTTCGGCTTGAGGAGTGACAAGCTGCTCCACTGCCTTATTTTAAGGACTTTTCGGCGACAGCAATTTTTGAATCAGCTGTACCATAATATAAAAACCATTTATTTTGAAATTCAGTAAGTCCCTCCACAAAACATACCTGGTTAACCTGTCCGGATATTTCGTAAGGTTTTTCAGGTTTTATAAACCATGTATCGGTACGCTTTAAAATTTTTAACGGGTTCGTTTTATCAAATAAAACCTCTCCCGCCGAATACGTTCCGTCAGCCAGGCTCTTGTCGCCGAACGAAAGGTCATTACGACTGTTATAGATCAGCAAAATACCTTTGCCGGTTAACATTGCCGGCGGCCCCGATTCAACAAGGTCGCTGTCAAATTTCCCCGCCCGGGTGGGTAAAGCAATTTTTAGCAGCGGCATATTCAATGCCTGGGAACGCAGCTTAACAGGCGGATGCTCACCGGCTTTCATTTCTACAGGCGTCCAATTGATCAGGTCGTCGGATTGGGCGCACCATATTTGCGTATCGCCCCAATACATCCAATATTTACCGTTAATTTTTGTGGCGACAACTTTACCGCTCTTATTGTAAGTAGAAACGATCGAACCGGATTTGCTCCACTTACCGGCATATTTGCCGCCGTAAGCTTTCGCAAACACACTTCCGTGCTTCTTCCAATGCAGCAGGTCGGACGACGTGGCTATGAGCAGGCGGGCTACCACACCGTCGTAAGCGGTATAAGTCATATAATAGGTTCCGGCGCTGTCCTCAACAATACGCGGGTCCTCACAACCGCCAGTCCATTCTAATTTTTTGTATTCATCATTTGCCGGATAAAATACCGGGTGGGGCATGCGGGTAAAATGCATAGCATCCGAACTAACAGCCAGGCCCACGCGCGACGTGCCATTTTTATCCTGGGCGCGATAAAGCATATATATTTTACCGTAGCGGTTTACTATTGCAGGATTAAATACATCTTTCTCCTCCCACAAAACCTTCTTCTTCAATATAGGGTCGATAAAACCTCCGGTACCCGGTCCAAGAATGGGGTTTACGCTGTCGATCTTTACAAAAGGAAGCAGCGCCCAGGTCCCAGTCGAATCGCCCGTGGAACTAGTGAAGATGGCTTGTTTGGTAGTGCAACCTGCTATCGTCAATAAAACTGCTATGGAAAATAAAAAGATCTGGCGCATTTGATTATAAAATGGACTTAAACAAAAAAAGCAGCCGGTAAACCGGCTACTTTACAACTAAACCAATTGTATTACTCAATCGAATGTTAACCATCCGGATTAGATATAAATATACTGATAGGATAATACGGTTAATACCACTTTTAAGATACATGATTTTTATATAACAAAAATTTAAAATAAAAGTGGCACTGATCAATATATACACCTACTAATCAGTATGTTATAAATAATCAATCAATAAAATTTATAATTATTATTTACCTTTTCATTTGCAATTTTGCCACTACAGAACTACCTACTTCCTTGCCGATCCCGTGAGATACGATACAAGAGTTGTAATAATGTATCCCGCCATAAAATCTTGCCCAAACATTTTCATCAGCTGCAGCCCTGAACGACTTATAAGAACGGCTCTTTATGCCAAATTCCACTTCGGATGTGTCGGTGTAAGCAACGTTGTCGCCAAACACGCTGGTCAGCGCCTCTGCCGCGGCGGCTGATATGGTACAATGTCCGCAAGTGTACTCCGGAAATGGAGGTGTTTGCAGGTGCGGCCGCCAGTTCGCATCGAAATATTTATCAATCACAGTTTCGGGGCGTACGGTTTTGTAGTAATACTTAATTTTCCAGCACTGAATAAAAGCATCGTATAAGGCGATCGCCGTTTTAGCAAAGGCGTACACCGTCGTGTTAAAACCGGCCTTTGTTTTTTCGGCGCCAATGCCCACTATGCTCATCCAATGCCCGGGCGGCGAGAACTTTTTGGTAATGAACATAACATGGCCCGATACGTTGAGCTTACCCGGGTTGTCGTCCCAAAAATCGGCTATATGCGTTTGTTCCGCGCTTAAACTATCCACTTTATTCTTTATATAAATTACTTCTTTATAATACTTGCTGTTCTTGTTTTTTATATCAAATGCAGGCGGCGGCGGTACGCGAAAATCTTTTGTGTTAATCACCATCGGCCGTATATCACTCCAATGCGGTTCAACGGCTTCGGTATAAGCAGGCGGGGTTGGTACCCATCGCCCGGCGGAATCGTTGATAGCAAATTTAGAACCGCTCCTGGTTTTAAGATAGTTGTCTTTTTTACTCCAGGTTATAATTGATCCGGCAACGGCTTTTGCATAGCTTTCGGAAGCCCTGATCATTTCGCCGGGCATGCCGTGGGTAACGGCCAGTTGATGCAGGCTGTCAGTGTAGTATTTTAAACTGCCTTCGGGAAAAGTTACTGTTTCGCCCACCCGGCAAAACGCCAGTAACGCGGCATATTCGTAATCGATCTTTTCATTTGGCGAAGGTTTAGCTACCACCTTCAGGCCGGTAAGCTGCCCGGCAAGCGAACGATATTGTTTGGGATAACCTCCGGCAATTGCCTCGTATCCCGCAATAGTGGCATAAGCATAGTTACGCGATGCCACAACCGGTGTAAAGTTGTTACCCATTACCACGCCGTTCAATTCGTGAACGGTGCGGCTATACAAGCCCGGGTCATGCAGAATATTTTTATAATCGGATTTTTTACATGAATTGAAAATCACGCAGGCTAAAGTTAATATCACAAAAAGCGGCTTCATAAGTTTATAATCGGTATTATTTAACAATATAAGTTTTTTTATCGGGGCCTACCCCTGTTATGGTTAATGATTTCCAGTTGCCGGGCAGTTTACTATTTATTTGAACTATTCCATTTGGCGTAATATCTAACCCGCCGAAACCCATCAAAAGGCTTTGAACGATCCCGCCGGCGCCTGTGGCAAAATAAGGATTTGTACCACCCTTGGTTTCGGCTATCACTCTGAATGGAGGGTTTAAATTGGGCTCATAAGCGTCTTTAAAAAAATGATAGGCTTTTTCGCTATTACCCAGGCGCGAATACAACAGTGTAAAAATCCCCTGGGTCATGGCAGGCGTACCTTCATTGGGCACACGCTTCTCGTAATATTCAAGGTCCTTTTTTATTTGGGACGGATCGGTAATAGTTTTTAGCGGATAGGCTAGTAAATTCACGTCGGCCTGTTTAATGCCCTCGCCGTTATACGTTGCAAACTCCCGGGTAGTGCCGTCGGGCAGTTTCAATATCGGTATATTCTGCGCAACAACCTGCCAGTCGGGGTCAGCTTTAAATCCTAAAATATCAGCTGCGGCGGCAGCAAACTGTAAATTGGCTTTGGCAGCCGCATTGGTAAAGGCGTCGTTATCAACATTTTCGGCCCATTCGTCAGCAGCGACCACGTCTTTGATATCATAATGGCCCGGGTTATTGCGTTCAACCCGGCTGGCCCAAAAATCAGCGGTTGCCGAAAGTATCGGCCATCCTTTTTCAAGCAGCCATTGCTTATCCTGCGTTACGCAATAATAATTCCATACGGCTAGTGCTACGCAAGCCGTGATGTGATGTTCAAACGGCCCGCTTAATGCCCATACTGGTGTCTCCTCTACCCCGCTGTCGGCACTTTCCCACGGAAACATCGCCCCCTTGTAGCCGTGTGAAAATGCATTTTGCTTTGCCATGCCTAGCCGCTGGAAACGGTACTCAACCAATGATCTGGCAATTTCGGGATGCAGTACCAATAGGCCGGGAAACATCCACAGATCAGCGTCCCAAAAAACATGGCCATTATAGCCCAGGCCGGATAAACCCATA
>JAQBOH010000143.1 GCA_028288125.1 Mucilaginibacter sp. | reverse complement strand
GGCCAATGTATTTGTGCAGAGCGTACCAATGTATATCATCGGCGTTATTACAGCCATGTTCACCTCGTTCTATATGTTCCGCATGTTATACCTTACTTTTTACGGCAAGTTTCGCGGTACGGAAGAACAAGAGCATCATTTACATGAGTCGCCTCCTACCATGACCGTACCGCTTATTATATTAGCTGTATTATCAATAGTCGGCGGTTTTATTGGCGTGCCCGAATCGTTAGGCGGCCATCACTGGCTCGAACATTTCCTGGCGCCAGTATTTAAAGATTCCGCCGCGTTAATCACACGGGCGCCGTCAGCGGAGCAAACCGACTGGATCTTAATGGCCATATCCGTAGCAGGCGCTGTGCTTGCTTTGATATACGCTTATATTAAATATATCAAAAACGCACATGTGCCTGTTTCGGATGCGGAACGGCGCCCGGCATTGGTCAACTTTTCCTATCATAAATTTTACATCGACGAATTATACGATACCATCATCCGCAAGCCGCTTGATGCGCTGTCTGTGTTCTTCTACAAGGTGATCGACCAAATGGGAATTGACGGCATTGTTAACGGGTTGGGCAAGGGAACTGTAGAATCAAGCAAAGGGCTGCGTTTATTGCAATCCGGAAATGTAGGCTTCTATATTTTTATGATGGTAGCAGGCATTGTTTCGGTGTTAATGTACATTTTAGTTAAAGCATAAAAACGAGTAACGTTTACAAAATAAAATGACGGTTAGTATTTTAATTTTTTTACCGGTAATTGCGGGGCTTGCGGTTTTACTATTTAAAAACAGCACAGCCAAACATGCCGCGTTAACTTTTTCTGTTGCCGAACTGGCTGTAGCAGCCTTATTGTTATCACGCTTCGTGCCCGATGCCTCTGTGCAATTTTCCGTTGATATCCCGTGGATACCCAAACTAGGCATTTACTTCAATGCAGGTATTGATGGCATTAGCATGGTTATGGTGTTGCTTACCACCCTGCTGGTTCCGCTTATCATTTTAACTACCTACAAGCACGAATATAAAAACGCGCCGGCCTTTTACGCGCTTATCCTGTTTATGCAGGCCGGCTTATTGGTTGTTTTTACCGCTTTAGACGGATTTTTATTTTATGTGGGATGGGAAGCCGCGCTGATACCTATTTATTTTATCAGCGCCCTTTGGGGTGGCGAAAATCGCATCCGCGTAACGCTTAAGTTTTTTATATACACTTTTTCAGGATCGCTATTTATGCTGCTTGGTATTATTTATCTATACCTGCAAACTCCTGCAAAAACGTACGATCTGTTCCAGTTTTATAATCTGGCGCTGGATGCTCAGCACCAGTCGTGGGTATTCTGGGCCTTCTTCCTGGCATTTGCCATTAAAATGCCCATATTCCCGTTCCATACCTGGCAGCCTGATACGTATACCGAAGCGCCTTCAGCCGGTACCATGATGCTATCGGGTATTATGTTAAAAATGGGTATTTACGGTGTTATCCGCTGGCTGATACCAAATGCGCCTTTAGGATTTTTGGAATGGCGCACATTTGCTATCGTCCTTTCCATAATCGGCATCGTTTATGCATCTGTTATAGCATTTAAACAACGGGATGGAAAGCGGTTAGTAGCCTATTCATCAATAGCCCACGTCGGTTTAATATCCGCCGGTATATTTGCCTGGACGATCCAGGGCGTACAAGGCGCAATGATCCAGATGCTGAGCCACGGTATCAATGTAGTAGGTTTATTCTTCATCTGGGATATCATCAGCAGGCGGTTAAACACCCGCGAGATCAGTGAAATGGGCGGTATAGCCAAAGTGGCGCCAAAGTTTGCGCTGGCATTTCTCATCATCGTATTGGGCACTGTGGCACTGCCGCTAACTAACGGTTTTGTTGGCGAGTTTTTATTGCTTAACAGTGTTTTCCAATTTAATCTGTTAGCCGTTGCGCTTGCAGGCTTAACCATGATATTCGGCGCGGTTTATATGCTGCGGATGTATAAAAAAGTAATGCAGGGCGAAACAAACGCGTTAACCGCCGTTTTCGCCGATATCAGCGGCTCCGAGCAATTGGTGCTGGGTATCATCTGCGCTTTGATCATCGTCATCGGCATTTACCCGCAGCCAATTTTGCATATATCCGAAGCAGCCGTTAATAATTTAGTTCAAACAGTGAATCAAAAATTTGCGCAAGTAAAATAATGAATACATTAATAATCATATCCATTTTACCTATACTGCTTTTATACCTGGGGTTATATAAGGCCCAAAAAGCGTTGTTGCCTGTTACCATTATTGGCTTGCTGGCGGCTGCAGGTTTAAGCATTGCACAATGGAACAATAGCGCGCAGCCCATTTATCACGGTATGATGCTGTTTGATAATTTCGCCATCGCGTTTTCGGTCATCACCATTATGTCAACCATATTGATACTATTTTTGTCAAAGGGTTATTTTGAAAGGATAAGCAGCCACATTGCCGAATATTATGCTATCATCCTGTTTTCGCTGGCGGGTATCATTGTAATGGTTTCGTTTTACAATCTTACGATGCTGTTTATCGGCATCGAGATCATGTCGGTAAGCTTATATATCCTTGCGGGGATAAAAAAGAATGATTTCGCCTCAAACGAAGCGGCATTGAAGTATTTCCTGATGGGCGCTTTTTCAACAGGCTTTTTATTGTTTGGCATAACGCTGATTTATGGCGCGTCAGGCTCATTCAACCTCGAAACGATACGTAACTGGGTGGTTGAACATCCCCATGGCATCGACCCGATGTTTCATACAGGCATTCTGTTAATTATAGTCGGGCTTTGCTTTAAAGTAGGCGTTGCGCCCTTCCATTTCTGGACGCCCGATGTATACGAAGGTTCGCCAACGCTAATAACCGCCTTCATGTCAACCGTTGCAAAAACGGCTGGCTTTGCCGCATTCCTGCGGTTGTTTACCGCTTGCTTTGCCCCCCTTTCAGATTTCTGGGTGCCGGTATTGCTGGTTATTACCATCGTCACTCTATTCATTGGCAACATAACAGCGATATACCAGCAGAGCTTTAAGCGGATGCTGGCATTTTCGAGCATCTCACATGCCGGATACCTGTTGTTTGCTATTGTAGCTCTCGGCGCAAGCTCGGCCAGTTCGGTATTCATGTATGCGACTGCCTACTCGATCGCCTCTATAATCGCCTTTGGGGCATTGATATTGGTTCAGCAGCAATCGGGCAGCGATAGCTTCGAGAGCTTTAATGGTTTATCAAAGAAAAACCCGTTCCTGGCCCTTACATTGACCATTGCCATGCTATCATTGGCGGGCATCCCGCTTACTGCCGGCTTTATCGGTAAATTCTTTATGTTCTCGGCCGCGCTTAGGCAGTACCAGGTAGTATTGGTTATCCTGGCAGTAGTAAACGCCATAATCAGCATATTCTATTATTTTAGGGTTATCATCGCTATATACTTCCGCGATGCCGACCGCGACGAAGTGACGGTACCTGTTTACTATAAATTTGTTTTGGGCATTTCGGCGTTGGCAACAGTTCTAATCGGCCTGTTTCCCGCTTTGCTGTCCGGCCTATTATAATCTGTAACGTAAGTATTACAAATTGATTTAATATTTGTAATTTTACAGATATAGCGGATGACAAGTTTTTGGGAATATCTACAAAATCTAACGGACGCTCAATCAATTATAAGCTTGGGGTTTTACTTCCTGCTTATTGTTGTTTTTGCTGAGACCGGTTTGTTTTTCGGCTTTTTTCTGCCGGGGGATTACCTGCTATTTACCTCCGGGCTCTTATGTTCAACAGGAAGATTTAATATCTCTATCTATACTCTTGTGTTTTCCCTTATTACCGCCGGTATACTGGGCAACTACGTGGGGTATTGGTTTGGATATCGTGCCGGCCCTAAATTATTTAGCAAGGACAATTCCTTTTTCTTTAAAAGGCGCTATGTTGAGCTGGCCGAGGAGTTTTATACCAAACACGGCGGCATGGCTTTAATATTAGGTAGATTTTTCCCAATTATCAGGACATTTGCACCTATCTTTGCAGGGATCGTAAAAGTCGACCTGAAAAAATTTACCTTGTATAACTTTATCGGCAGCATTGCCTGGGTAACTACTTTTACGTTGGCCGGATTCTTTTTAGGACGAAGATATCCGCGACTGCAGGATTACCTGGAATATATTATTCTGGGATTGATAATTATTACAACAATTCCGCTGGTTTTTGCTTTGTTAAAAAAGACATTGCAAAAACGCGAAAATGTTAACGAATTAAAATAGAAAATAAATGAGTACACAGCATCCGTGGCACCAGGTTTCGCCCGGCGATAATG
Organism: Mucilaginibacter sp.; assembly: GCA_028288125.1. Taxonomy (GTDB): domain Bacteria; phylum Bacteroidota; class Bacteroidia; order Sphingobacteriales; family Sphingobacteriaceae; genus Mucilaginibacter. Next base: position 3,089 of record JAQBOH010000143.1, on the reverse strand, counting down.
TTCCTGAAATTGTTAACGCGGTTATTGAGATCCCGAAAGGTTCAAAAGCCAAGTATGAGATCGACAAACCATCGGGCTTATTAAAGCTTGACCGTGTATTGTTTTCGTCAGTTATGTATCCGGCAAATTACGGCTTCATCCCGCAAACTTATTGCGATGATAACGACCCGCTGGATATCCTGGTGCTTTGTTCCATCGACGTATTCCCAATGGCTATTATCGAAGCAAAAGTAATTGGCGTAATGCACATGGTTGATAATGGCGAGCAGGATGACAAGATCATCGCGGTAGCAAAAAACGATATGTCGGTCAATTATATTAACGACCTGGCCGAACTTCCGCCCCACGCCATGACAGAAATAGTGCGTTTCTTTAAAGACTACAAAAAGCTTGAAGGCAAAAACGTAACCATCGAACATCTTTTAGGCATGCGGTATGCGCATAAAGTAATAAAGGAAAGCTTAGACCTGTATGCTTCTACCTTTCCGGTATATCAATCATAATACATGCACCCTGACCTTGAAATAAGCGGCTTATACCTTTTCCTGACCTTTTTCCTGGTACTGCTTAACGGCTTTTTTGTAGCTGCCGAATTTGCCATGGTGCGGGTTAGGGGCTCACAAATTGAGCTTAAGGCCAAAACGGGCAGTCCCGTAGCTAAAATAGCCCGCGGCATCATGCATAATCTTGATGGTTACCTCGCAGCTACGCAACTGGGTATCACTATTGCATCGCTTGGCTTAGGCTGGGTGGGACAGGAAGTAGCCACCAAGCTAATGCTTAATCTGTTTTCGCTACTAGGCCTGGTCATTACCTCGCCCCTTATCATTAATACCAGCCATGTGGTGGCATTTGCCTTTATTACCATTTTACATATCGTATTCGGTGAACTGGCGCCTAAGTCAATTGCCATACAGCGTTCGGTGCGTACGGTAATGACTATTTCGGTGCCGTTGCGTTTCTTTTTCGTAGTTTTCAGACCGATAATTTGGGTATTGAATGGGTTCGCTAATTTTATTTTAAGACTTATCGGGATACAGACAGTACAGGGCGAAGCGCATCATAGTTCTGAAGAATTACAGTACCTGCTTGACCAGGGCAAGGAAACCGGCGCGATCGATTCAAATGAGCATGAGCTTATTCAGAATGTATTTGACTTTAATGAACGGGTCGTTAAAAATATTATGGTTCCCCGCACCAAAATATCCGGCGTGGATATCAATACCCAAAAAGACGAACTGCTGGAGCTGCTAATTACAGAAGGTTATTCACGGATGCCTGTTTACGATGACGTGATCGACAAAATTATAGGCATTGTGCACGCTAAGGACATTTTGCCGCTGCTGGCCCGCAATGAAGAAATTATTTTAAAGGACATTATCCGGAAACCCTACTTTGTTCCCGAAACGAAAAAGATCAACGACCTGATGGCCGAGTTGCAGCAAAAGCGCATCCAGATAGCCATCGTGTTGGATGAGTTTGGCGGCACAGCAGGCATGGTAACGCTTGAAGATATAGTTGAGGAGCTGGTTGGCGAGATACAGGATGAATACGACGAAGAAAAGCCAATCGTTGAACGGGTGAACGAGCGTGAGTTCATCGTAAATGCCCTAGCTCCTATCTACGACGTAAACGAGCACTTACCACACGACCTGCCCGAAGACGGCGACTTTGACACGGTTTCGGGCTGGCTGGGTGACATTTTTGGCAAGATACCCGAAGTTGGCGAACAAAAGGAGTCAAACGGCTATAATATCACTGTCCTTAAAAAATCCGACCAAAACATTGAGTCAGTTAAACTTGAGTTGTTGATAAATGAGGAAGATGCTGTAGATTTACATTGATCTGCTAACTCCATGCAACTTTTTTACACGCCTGACATTAATCCCACTCATTCGCATTATTTGCTTAGCGAAGAAGAAAGCAAACATTGTATCAGGGTGCTGCGGCTTGAAACAGGCAGCGAGGTTCAGCTAATCGATGGCAGGGGCGGCTTATATACTGCCCAAATTCAGGATGCACATCCAAAAAGAACCGTCCTTCAAATAAATTCCATAGTCCCGGCGTTTAATAAACGAAATCATTATTTGCATATAGCCATAGCCCCAACCAAAAATATTGAGCGGATGGAGTGGTTTATCGAGAAAGCAACAGAAATTGGCATTGATGAGATATCGCCAATTATTTGCCAGCGTTCCGAACGTAAGGAGGTAAAAGTAGACAGGCTGAATAAAATTATAACATCGGCGATTAAACAATCAATAAAGGCCTATCATCCTGTTTTGAACGAGCCGGTTGGTTTTAACCAGCTAATAGCGAAGAGGTTTGGCGGGCAGAAATTTATTGCACATTGTGATAAGGGCGATAAAACAAATTTAGGCGCAGCATTGGTTCCGCATGGTTCGTATTTGATACTTATAGGGCCGGAAGGAGATTTCTCACCACCGGAAATAGAAGCGGCTTTGCAAAACGGCTATAAGGCTATTACTTTAGGTGAAAGTCGTTTACGGACAGAAACCGCCGCATTGGAAGCTTGTTTTGAAGTGAATTTTTTAAACAGATAGAATGAGAAAAGGTATTTGCTTAGTTACCGCTTTAATCCTGTTAGCTGCTATTACTAGTTTTAGCCCGCCTACCTACAAAATGGCAAAGCTGAAATATAACGGCGGCGGCGATTGGTATGGCGACAGGACAGCGCTACCCAACCTGATAAAATTTTGCAACGAAAATCTTAAAACCAACTTCCAGCCAGAGGATGAGGTGGTAGAAGCCGGCAGCGCCGAGCTTTTTAATTATCCCTTTATTTTTATGACCGGGCATGGCAATGTTATATTCTCTGACCAGGAAGCGCGTAACCTGCGTAAGTACCTCACAGGCGGCGGTTTTTTGCATATCGACGATAATTATGGGTTGGATCAATTCATCCGCCCGCAAATGAAAAAGGTTTTTCCGGAGCTTGATTTTGTTGAGCTGCCAATAAATCATCCTATCTATCATCAGAAATTTGGTTTCCCGATGGGCCTGCCTAAAATACACGAGCACGATGGCAAACGCCACCAGGGTTTTGGCCTGATTTATAAAGGACGGCT
>JAQBOH010000126.1 GCA_028288125.1 Mucilaginibacter sp. | reverse complement strand
CTTCCCATATCTCTTTTTGCAGCCTGTTCCGCTCTATCGTCTTGTTTGGAGATTGCGCAAAAATGAGCAGTACACGGGTTTCGGTGCCGGTTAGATCTATTTGCTTTCTATTGATAATGAGCTTACGGTTTGCGGCATCAAAAAGCACAGCGCCCAAAGTAAATATACTCGTATTCTGAACATTAGGTAGTTCTTCCCTTGGCTTAAAAGAGCTGAAAAAAGCAAAACCAATAAATGCTAAAATTGGCAGGCTGCTCAAAATAAATCCTTTCTTCGCCATGTTTTTATCTGCCGGTTTAAATTTAATATCGATTATATAACAGCCTTTGGGTTGCTTCCTTCCTATACATGGTATTTGATCATCTCTTTTATTTCCGGCTATTTCATATCCATAGGCCACACCGGAGGTGCCACATTTCAAAACGCTGACAATATAATCAGTCGCGAATGGATCATTGGCCAGCAAATGGCTTATGGTATTTACCAGGTGGCCGGATTGAAAGGTGAGCTCATTTTCAAAACTGACCTGGTATTCATTTTTTGTGATCTTTTTTACAGGGAGCACTCTTGATGTGCTATCGCCTGCCTGTAAAAGTAGTTCATGGCCTATCCCGCGGAGTAAAACCTCTCTTTTGGCGATATCAAAATCGCTATCTCCTCCCATACTGAAAGCCACGCAAATTGAAGCGATAAACAGGAGTAGTATCAATGATAACAGGTATTTGCGTTTCCCTGCCAAGAGATTTTGGCTATCAAACATCGTGTCAAGATTTTATTTACAAAGTTTACATTTTTATTTACAATCCAAATTCGTCTCGCTAAAAGGTATCAAAGTAGATTTGCTGATCAAATTTAACAGGATATGAAAAATAAAAAAAATGTTTTGTACGCCCTGGTTATTGTAATAACTGGCGTAGTTTATTCCCCCATACGAGCCCAAGAAAAAAATGGCACTGATCGCCCTAACTTTTCCGGCGAATGGAAATCCAAAGAGTCAATAGCTATGGGCGGAAATATTGTTTGCTGCTATAATTCGGGTGATCGTATGCTGGCTAAAACAATGAAAATAGCAGAGCAGGCAAATTTTCTATCCGTAGAGGTATCAAGCTCGTTTCTAGGCACAAAGCCTGTGGCCGGCCAGGAGAAATTGACCTTCGACGGTAAAGCAGGCGAAATTGATTATGGCCGGGGAAGAGGAAAGAAGTTTACCGTAAAGTTGTCAGCTGATGGACAAACGATGACTGTTAATTCAATTGTACATCTGACAGCTGCCACTCCTTATAATATAAATGTTCAGAAACGAGATATTGTTTACGTAATAGAGGTGTGGAAGTTGAGCAATGATGGCCAGTCTATTACTGTTCAAACCAAAGCAAAATCAGACTTATACAGCGCCGAGCGTTCCTGGAAGACCGTATTCGATAAAGTCCTTTAGTAACCAAAACTTTTTTGTACAAACCCCGACTTTTCAGCTTATGGTCGGTGTCTTCACCGCACCATTAAAACAACAAAGCCTGGTATGAAATACCGGGCTTTGTGTCGATTCTTAGCAATGTACTCAGAGCGGGAATCGAACCCGCACTCCGTTTACGGGAACAGGATTTTAAGTCCTGCGTGTCTACCAGTTCCACCATCTGAGCGGAGCTTGTCCCGACTTAGTCGGGATGTTTAAACCTTCTAACAATAAATCCCTTCTTTTGGAAGGGATTTGAGCGAAAGACGAGATTCGAACTCGCGACCCCGACCTTGGCAAGGTCGTGCTCTACCAACTGAGCTACTTTCGCTTTTGCGGAGTGCAAATATAGACAGAAATGCAGATTGTGCAAGCACTAAATATATTTTTTTTAAATTGCTGTCCGGCTTTACCGGCAGAACGCGGCGGAGGGTTTCTAAGTATTTGTACCTGAGCGTTTCCCTTTTGCTATCCCCGATAAATAACCTTGCATTAGCTATAAGGTTATTTATATTTGGTGCGGATGAGTCCACTCTGCGCCCGCATTTAACTACCTGGCAGTTCAACCGAAAACGTTGTGCCGATATTGGGCTGGCTGCTTATACCAATAGTGCCGCCTAACGCTTCAACCTGGGTTTTAACCATATATAAACCAAGCCCTTTACCTTCGGTATCCGTATGGAAGCGTTTATAAAGACCGAAAACTTCCTCTCCTTTGGCAGAAAGATCAATGCCGCGGGCATTGTCTTTAAAAGTTAAAACTATTTTTTTGCCGCGTTTCCGCGACTTAACCTCTATAATCAGCGGTATCCCCGGTTGGCGGTATTTAATACTGTTCGAGATCAGGTTGTAAAAAATGCTGTGCAGGTAGCTCTTAATCGTATGGATATATTCTGCACCGGCAAAATCGGTGACAACACTGATATGCTCCTGCGTTATCAAATGGCGAAAGCCGGTGAGTAAATTGTTAACCAGTTCAAAAAAAACAACCTTTTCTTTTGTTTCACTGATGTCGCGCCTCACTTGCAGAATTTGGTTCAGGTCATTTACAATTTCATCAAGTTTTGATATGGATTGAAAAAGAAACTCTTCCGACTCCGCTTTGTCATTTAATGGAAGATCATCCTGCCGCAGCATACGCGATAAACTGATAATATTTGCCAGCGGGGCGCGCAGATTATGCGATACAATGTAAGCGAATTGCTCAAGATCCTTATTCCGGTGAACCAGGTCGTTGCTTACCCTGTTTCGTTCCAGTTCCGCCGTCTTACTGGTTGTGATATTGGTCGCGGAGCAGCAAAGCCCGATGGTATGGTGTTCAGTGTCTTTTACGGGATTAATACTGATGCAATACCACTCGCCCGGGCCATCCTGTTGTGGGTAATTGGCCTCATAATTAACGGGATTGCCTGCCATCGCTGCACTCATCATTTCTCTTACCGGCTCTCTGCGGTCTTCTTTTATCAATTCAATAAAATTTGATCCTTCTTTCAAATTCATACCAAACGAAAGTTGCGACCAGTGATTGGCTATAGTATTATAGGTTAGCACATGCAGATCACTATCCAGCAGCAAAAAAGCTATATCGGTCGTGTTAAATATGGCGCGCAGCCGAGATTGCGATTTGCCAAGTATATTATGCGTTTTTGCCAGCTCTTTCGTCTTTTCAGCCAGGTCAATTTCCAGCACTTCATTTTTGTGCTGTAATTGCGCTTTGCTTTTTTTAATTTTGGGCGTTTCCAGTATTTCCAGCCGCCCGTTTCTTTTGGCTACAGTAAACTCGTGCGCATAAGCTATATCCAGTATATCGGTTGCTGTCGCGCTCTCGCCCAACGGATAGGCGCACAAAATAAGAATACGTTTCTGCGCAATAAGGGGATTCAATGTTCTTTCATATGCCATAAAATCCTTCCATTCCTTCCTCCTGAGCCACGATTCATCCCCGTTAGCCCGTAACCCTTCGCAATTTTGTTGTAGCGCAATGCGAAGCCGGTCTGAAACTGTAGCGATTGCATGGTTCAGGTCGAGTTTTCCATTTTTTTGATACCAGTCAATGTTTGTTTTAATTTCAACGACTCCACGTTTCAGGTAATGGTCAAAGTCAGGTATAGTTGCCTTCAATGCACTTAAAGCTTCATCTATTGTGATATGCGACGCGGTGAGCCAAAGGCAATATTCATTATTCTCTAAACCCGCTTTGAAAAACGCGACCAGGATAGACAGCAAGTCTTCTTTGGTTTCATAAAAATGACAAAAGTGTGTACCCCAGGGTATATCCCCGATCGCGTCAATACCGGTGGGCCGGAGTTCTTCCGTCATATTATATCCGTTCAGTAGCAGAGCCCATATATTATTCATATTATGGACTGGTACTTAGTATAGTACCTACAGAAATACAATTTTTTACTATTTAAGTTTTAATATTTTCATGGAAAGCGACGCCTCTCCTTTTTAGTTAAATATTCACTGCCGTGCCCGGGACAATATCCTGTACCTTACCGCTCCGGCGGGGCCTTGGAAATGCTATAATTTAACGAAGATCAATATCGGATACTGAAGTCGAACGCTGAAGCAATTTTTGACACAGATCGGAATTGATTAAATATCTATTCCCACTGTCCCGCAGGGTCTTTCCCAGAGAAGACTCTGCACCGTTGAAAAGCGGTTCTCAGCCCGACTCAAAATCAATTAAATATTTTAATTTAAAAGAAACTTTTATACAACTCGTTGGTTGGTAAGGTAAGTTATAAATCTATAATTCAAAATATTATGAAAAAGATATCCTTATTTTCTATGATGGCGCTAATCTTTTTTGCGGCATGCAAAAAGGACCATCTGTCCGGATCGAACAACGGTTCCCGGAAAATAGATACACTGCAGGGTGCCATCACTGCAGATCGTACGCTTGATGCCACTAAAAATTATTTCCTTAAAGGACAGGTATACGTCAAAAACAACGCGACGCTCACAATTCCGGCAGGCATCACGGTTTACGCGCAGGTAAATGCCGCGCGCTCGGCTAAAAGTGTGCTGGTAATTACCCAGGGCGCTAAATTATACGTTAATGGCACGGCCAGCAGCCCGGTAGTGTTTACTTCGGCAGCTGCGGTTAAAACGCCCGGCGATTGGGGCGCGGTCATTTTATTGGGCAAGGCACCAACCAACACGGGTACAGGTAATGCACCCGGTTTGCCGGTAAGCGCCGATACGCAATTCGGCGGAAATATTGCGACCGATAATTCCGGCTCCATTACGTACTTAAGGTTAGAATATACTGGTGGGATTAACCCTCCGGCTGAAGATGAATGGGCGTTAGACAAAGCCAGCGGACTGCTTTTAGCCAGCGTTGGTTCGGGAACTAAGATCGATAATGTAATGGTGAAGTATTCCAATGACGATAGCTTCCAGTTTGTTGGCGGTACGGTTAATGCCACTCACCTTATTAGCTACAACAGCGGAGATGACGATTTTGACTTTGACCATGGCTATGAAGGAAATCTCCAGTTTTTGATTGGTTACCGTACTCACGCGTCTTCACAGGCGTTAAAAGCTAACGGATTTGAAAGTTATAACGACTCTGTGCCAACTACCAACACGCCGTTGACACGCCCCGTGGTTTCAAACATGACCATTATTGGCCCGCAGCAAACACCGGTAATTAAAACCAATTTGAACCAGGGCGTATATATGCGCAAGGGAACACGCCTGGCGATAAGGAATTCTATCATTTCCGATTATCCCGAAGGTGCATTTATGGTTTGCCCAAGGACACGGCCGGTAATATTAGCCGATAACAATGCTGAGTTCAGAAGTAACCTGGTACAAACCGATACCCTGGCGCGTGTATTTGATTATGACCAGGGCCAGGAGTTCATTTCATTTCCCGACCCTGTGTTAGCTGCGTTTGAAACGAATTCAGTCAATAACAACACTATCCTTACGCTGTCAACAGATTTTAAACTGAAAGGAATGTATAGCTCAGGCGCTCCTGACCTTACGCCTGCAAGCGGATCACCGGCTTTATCCGGGGTCGATTTCACCGGGGTTGATTTTTCTAATTCATTCTTCACTCAGGTAACTTACCGCGGCGCTATGGGCAGCACCAACTGGGCAGCGCAAAGCAACTGGGCGGATTGGAGATAGATTAGTCCGAAAGTCAGTAAAGTCCGAAAGAAGCTGTAGCTGACTTTCGGCAATAATAATTTAAGTTGTATAGAAGAAAAATCTATAGATAATTTATAAAAGCCGATCCTTGGGTCGGCTTTTATAAATTATCTCAATCATCTCTCACGTCGTACCGAACTTGTTTCGGCATCCCACGGGAAACATGACGGGTTGCAAATCGTATACTTTGCTAGTGAGGTGCTGAAATAAATCAGCATGACGTCATAAACTTAATGTTCTAAAGCGAAACCCCTCTTTTCCATGGGATAAAATCATCCTGCCCATGTCTTACCGCGCTCACCTCGATCTCACCGCTGGCAACCTGCAATACGTAATCCAAAATGCGTTCGCCGGCCTGCTCAATGGTTTCGTCGCCCTCGATAACGGTGCCCGTGTTGATATCAATAATATCACTCATCCGGTTATACAAAATGGTATTTGACGCAATTTTTACTACCGGCGCAATCGGGTTTCCCGTGGGCGTCCCTAATCCCGTGGTAAACAATACGATATTAGCTCCCGATCCAACTTCGGCTGTGGTTGATTCCACATCATTGCCGGGTGTGCAAAGCAGGTTGAGGCCGGGTTTTGTTACCTTTTCGGGATAATCGAGCACATCCACAACCGGCGAAGTGCCGCCTTTTTTGGCCGCTCCGGCTGATTTTATAGCATCAGTGATCAAACCGTCTTTAATGTTTCCTGGTGAAGGGTTCATATAAAATCCGGACCCAACATCCTCTGCACGCTGATTGTATGTTCGCATCAGGTCCGAAAAACGGGTCGCCCGCTCCTTATCCACACAGCGATCGATCAGGTTTTGCTCTACCCCGCATAGTTCAGGGAATTCCGATAAAATAACCGTACCGCCCAGGCTTACTAACAGGTCGGAAGTGTAACCTATCGCCGGGTTAGCCGAGATACCTGAAAAACCGTCTGATCCGCCGCATTCAAGTCCAATGGTTAATTTACTCAAAGGGGCCGCTTTACGGCTATTTTGATTGGCCAGCATCAACCCGGCCAGCGTTTGCCGGATCGCCTGGTCAAGCAGTTCGGCTTCGGTGCCGGTTTTCTGCTGGTCAAGGATGTATAACGGTTTATTAAAATCCGGTGAACGCTTATGTATCTCGCCCTGTAGTATGCTTACCTGCGCGTTCTGGCAGCCGAGGCTTAAAACGGTTGCACCGGCTACATTGGGGTGGGTAATATAGCCTGCCAGCAAGCCGCACAAAGCCTCCGAATCTTGTCGGATGCCGCCACAGCCCAGCGTATGCGACAGGAACTTAATGCCATCTACATTCGGGAACACCTTCGCGTTACCTGTGCTGGCTGACGAGCCTTCCAGCTCGGTATACAAAACCTCCTCAATACTGCTGCCCGATTTAATTTTTTCGATCAGGTTTTGAGCTGTCAGTTCATATGTTTGTTTGCGGCCGTAGCCTAATGGCTTTATTAATGCCTCCTGCAAAACCGCCACATTCCGATTTTCGCAAAAAACCATGGGCACTATTACCCAGTAGTTGGCTGTGCCCACGCTGCCGTCGGCACGGTGATAACCGTTAAATGTTTTGCCTGCAAACCGGCTTGCATCCGGCTTGTGCCAATTGTATTGATGAATTTCGGCCAAAAAACCGTTTGCGTCGTGTTTGACATTGCCGGTTGTAAGCAACCCGCCTAAAGGTATATCGCTGAGCGCGCGGCCCACCAAAACACCGTACATAATAATTTTGCCGCCCGTAGGGATAACGTTTATGGCAAACTTATGCTTGGCGGGGATAAGTTCGGATATTTTATAGCTTTTATCGAGATACGTAATTTCTTCGTTCGCACGCAGATCGGCAAGCGCCACCATCACGTTATCAGCAGGATGGATTTTTAATATTCGTTGTTTCATTAGTTTTAATATACTGATTGAACGAGTTCCAGTGCTTTTAAGGTTTTTGTATATAGCTGGTCATATAAATGTTCTTCAAGTATTTGTTTGGTGATTAGCTTGCTGCCCATGCCCACCGCGCATACCCCGGCTTTAAACCAAGCGCCGATGTTGCCTGCCTCAAGCTCGACACCGCCAGTTGGTATAAATAGCTGCCCCCTGAATAGATCTTTTATGGACGACATAAACTCCACCCCTAAAATATTTGCAGGGAACAATTTGATAATAGCCGCGCTATGCTGCTGCGCCACATGTATCTCCGACGGCGTCATACATCCCGGTATCCAAAGCATGTCCCTGTCATGCGCCATTTTTCCGACTTCTGGGTTAACGATAGGCGATACGATGAAATCAGCCCCCGCGTTTATATATACTCTTGCCTCTTCGGTTGTTTTAACCGTACCGACACCCAGGTGCATCCCGGGCATCTCCTTTTGCTGCAGTTCCTTTAATGCACCAAAGTTCTTAAATGCGGCATCCCCCCGGTTGGTATATTCAAACACGCGAACGCCTGCTTTATATAAGGTCCGCGCAACCTGTACGCTTACTTCCGCATCTTCGTGAAAATACAAAGGCAGCATACGCTGTTTAAGTACGCTGTCGGTAACCGCTTGTTTGCTATTCATTGTGCATTGTCTTTTTAATATCGTCCACCGTCAGGTTAGTAGCGTCGCCTTTTACAAACAGCTTTTTAAAAGCAGCCGCGGTGGCGTAATTTACAATTTCTTTGGCATCCCATTGCCGGTAAAAGCCATATATCAACCCGGCCATAAAGCAATCGCCGCTGCCAACTTTATCAACTATTTCGTTGGCGGTATATTCGTCCGATGTAATAAAATCATCACCCGTACATAAGGTAGTATAGTAAGTAATGGCATCGTGTGAGTCAAACCTGAAAGTATTGGCCACCACTTTGCATTTGGGATATTGCCTTATTATTTCTTCCGAAGTATACAAAGCCGCTTTCTGGTATAAACTTTTTAACCCCGATTCGTGAATGTCAGGCGTTACCGGGATACCCAGCATGGTTTCAGCGGCCCAAACGTTACCCATTACCAGGTCGCAATAAGGCAGTAGCTGTGGCACAATATCCATTGGCTGTTTACCATATTGCCACAGCTTAGAGCGATAATTAAGATCGATGGAAATGGTAATGCCTTTTGTTGAAGCGGCCTGCAGCATTTCTAAACATACATCTGCTACGCCCTGGCTTATCGCCGGGCAAATAGCGCTGAAATGCAGCCAGCCAACCTCCTTTAATACTTCCTCCCAGTTGATCATTCCAGGTTTAAGCTGCGAGAATGCGCTGTTTGCGCGGTCGTAAACCAGCGCGTTATGCTTAAGATCCTGTCCGCTGGTTAAAAAATATAAGCCCGTGCGTTCACCGTGATGAAGAACCGGGCTGACATCTATATTTTTATTTTCCAGGTAGTTTAATATTTGCCGC
>JAQBOH010000072.1 GCA_028288125.1 Mucilaginibacter sp. | reverse complement strand
TGGGTCGGTTCCGGCCTCTTTGAGCAGAATGTCGGTTTTATACAGGATAAAATCCTTCTTATTATCCTCGATGTGCTTTTTAAACCCGCTGGTGCCAAAGTCCCGCACATATGAGTCGGGGTCGTGGCCGTCCGGAAAAAGCACCACCTTAACGTTCAGTCCTTCTTCCAAAATCATATCAAGTCCCCGTAAGGAAGCTTTGATGCCGGCGGCATCGCCATCGTAAAGAATAGTGATATTTTTAGTGAAGCGCCCGATGAGGCGGATCTGCTCGACAGTTAACGAGGTTCCGGATGAGGCTACCACGTTTTCGATCCCAGCCTGGTGTACCGACAGCACGTCGGCGTATCCTTCAACCAGGAAACAGTTATCTTCTTCACGTATCGCCTTTTTGGCAAAGTAAAGCCCGTAAAGGACATTCGATTTATGGTAAATTTCCGACTCTGGCGAATTAACATATTTGGGTACGTTTTTATCGCTCTTCAGCGTTCGCCCGCCAAAGGCAATTACTCTACCCGTAAAACTATGTATCGGGAACATCACCCGTCCGCGGTACCGGTCATATAACGAGCCGTTATCACGCTTAACCGACAGGCCGCTTTCTTCTAAAAATTCCTGCTGGTAGCCCTCCTGTAATGCCCGGCCGGTAAAGGCTTCCCATTGGTCGGGCGAGTAACCCAGCTCAAATTTGGTAATGGTATCGTTGGTAAAACCGCGCTCTTTGAAATAGCTCAGGCCAATGCTTTTGCCCTCTTCGGTTTCCAATAAAGCTTCATGAAAAAATTTAGCAGCGTAGCCGGTAACGATCATTAAGCTTTCGCGATGATTTTCCTCTTCGCGATTTTCAACGGCCTCAACTGTTTCCTCCACCTCGACGCCATACTTTTTTGCCAGCCATTTTAGGGCTTCCGGGTAGCTGAACTTCTCCAGCTCCATCAAAAAAGTAACCACCGAGCCGCCCTTGCCCGACGAAAAATCCTTGAAAATACCTTTTGCCGGCGAAACCGTAAACGATGGTGTGCGCTCGTTGGCAAAAGGCGAAAGTCCTACGTAATTGGCGCCCCGCTTTTTCAGCTGCACAAACTCGCCGATCACCTCCACAATGTCGGTGGCTTCCATTATACGGTCGATGGTGGGTTTGGTGATCATGCGTAACTGCAAATGTAGGCCAATTCGGCGAACCTCATTTACAAAAGTTAATATACTAATTTATTTAATGATGGTCTACAAAAAAGTAACGGCTATTCCGCCCAATACCACCGCGCTCCCGATCACTTCATTTAATGCCAGGTTTTCGTTCAAAAACAGGATTGCCAAAAAAGCGGCTAATACCGTTTGACTCAGCAAGGCTATAGAAACCTTGGTCGACTCCAAAAAGCGCAGGGAATGGTTGATGGTGATCCAACCGGTTAGCTGGCAGATTAACCCCAGCGCCAAAAAGCAGAGCCATGCCGTTAATGAAAATGACGTAAGGTTATACTGCTGGAAGCCGCAAATGATCAGTAAGAACACACTTGCCGCCAGCATATTATAAAACATAAAGGTTAATATCTTTATTTTTTGTACGATGCCTCTTGTAATGATGATGTAAATGGCATACAGCAAACTGGCCAGCAGGGCTAGCAGTACCCCGTCGTTAATTTTTAAGCCGGTAACGTTTTTATATCCCACTAAAATAATCATACCTGCTATAGCGATAACCGTACCCAGCCAAAATAATTTGCCCGCCCGTTTTTTGAAAAGTAAAAAACTTAACAATCCAACCCATACCGGCGCCAGGTTGGCAACAAGGGTAGATACCGTAGCGGATATTTTTAAAAGTGACAGGTTCCATACTGCTATATCCGACGCAAAAACCAATCCCCCGATGACGGCTATTACCAGGTGGCGGCGGCTGATCTTTAAATGCCCTTTGGCGATACAGTACGGCGCCAGGCATAGCCAGCCGATGGCTATGCGGTAAAAAGCAGATGGAAGGGCAGGCACACCGGCAAGCTTTACAAGAATCGGCGAAAATGAGATGCACAGGATGCCAATAATAAGGCTTGCTTTAGGATTCATTAAAAAAATGTCAGGCAGCAAACTTAACAAATTGGCAATTGACTAAAGCGATAAATCAAATAATCGTATTTTTGCCGCTCAACTGATAACTATGAGCCAGCGGATTAAGATAAAGGCATTACTGGAAAGCGAACAAACCGATATAAATGTAATTGTAAAAGGATGGGTGCGTACCTTCCGGAACAACCAGTTTATTGCTTTGAATGACGGCTCGACCAACAGCAACTTACAGGTGGTTGTTGACTTTGAAAATACCGACCCGGCACTGTTAAAACGTTTAACCACCGGCGCGGCTATAAGCGTTTCGGGCTTGCTCGTGACTTCGTTAGGCAAAGGCCAAAAGGTAGAAGTTAAGGCGAAACAAATCGAAATATTAGGCGACAGCGACCCGGAAAAATATCCATTACAGCCCAAAAAACATAGCCTTGAATTTTTGCGCGAGATTGCGCACCTGCGTTTCCGCACCAGCACTTTTGGTGCGATCTTCCGTGTGCGTAACAGCCTGGCATTTGCGGTGCACCAGTTTTTCCAAAACCGCGGATTTATTTACCTGCATACGCCCATCATCACCGCCTCCGATGCAGAGGGTGCGGGCGAAACATTCCATGTCACCAACTTCGACCTGCTTAATCCGCCAAAAACGGAAAATGGCGAAATTGACTTCAAGGAAGATTTTTTTGGCCGCCCGACCAACTTAACCGTTTCCGGCCAGCTGGAAGGCGAGCTTGGCGCGATGGCTTTGAGCGATATTTATACATTTGGCCCCACCTTCCGGGCTGAAAACTCAAATACGACAAGGCACCTGGCCGAGTTTTGGATGATAGAGCCCGAAATGGCTTTTTACGACCTGAACGATAACATGGACCTGGCAGAAGAGCTGCTGAAATATGTGATCAAATACGCGCTGGATAAAAACGCTGAAGATATCCAATTTTTGACCCAGCGCCTGGAGGACGAGGAGAAACAAAAGCCGCAGCAGGACCGCTCTGAAATGTTGCTGATTGAAAAGCTGCAGTTTTGTTTGGATAACGATTTTGAACGTTTAACCTATACCGAGGCGATAGATATTTTAAAGGAATCGACCCCAAATAAGAAAAAGAAATTTCAATACCCTATTGAAGGCTGGGGTACCGACCTGCAATCGGAGCATGAGCGTTACCTGGTTGAAAAGCATTTCAAAAAACCGGTTATTCTGACGGATTATCCCAAGCAGATAAAAGCCTTTTACATGCGCCAGAACGAGGTGGATGCAAACGGGCGTGAAACGGTAAGGGCAATGGATATCTTATTCCCCGGTATCGGCGAGATTGTGGGCGGCTCACAGCGTGAAGAACGTCTGGAGAAACTGGAGCAGCGCATGGACCAAATGGGCATACCCAAAGACGAACTGTGGTGGTACCTGGATACCCGTCGTTTCGGTGCCTGTCCGCATGCAGGTTTTGGGTTAGGATTTGAACGCCTGGTGCAGTTTGTTACCGGCATGGGCAATATCAGGGATGTGATACCTTTCCCAAGGTTCCCGAAGAATGCGGAGTTTTGACCGTTTGGTATGATTTCACCGATCAGTTGTTGATTACACTGATGATGAATCGGTGTAATCATTTTTGAAAATCGGTGTAATCAAAGTTTAATTGCCCAGCTGCTTAACAGCCAAATAAGCCATCAAACCAGTACTTAGTTCCAATGCCGACTCGTCTATATCAAAAGTAGGTGTATGGACGGATGACGTAATTCCCCGGCTTTCGTTGCGTGTGCCTAACCGGTAAAAGCAGGCATCGGCAACCTGGGAGTAGTAGGCAAAATCCTCGGCGGCCATCCAAATATCAAGGTCCAGCACGTTTTCTTTGCCGAGGTATTCCTCTGCAAAACCACGTGCCGAGGCAGTTAGCTTTTCCTCGTTTATCAAAAAGGGATAACCCTTCATAATATTAAACTCGCAGCTTCCGCCCATGCTTTCGGCTATGCCTTCGGCCATCTTTTTTATTTTGATATGGGCCTCGTTCCGCCATTGCTCGTCCATTGTCCTGAACGTGCCTTCAAGGTAAACCTCGTTCGGAATAACATTGGTGGCGCCGTTGGCGATCACTTTACCAAACGATAATACCGACGGGCTCTTTGGATCGGCAAAACGGCTTACCACCTGCTGCAGGGCGGTTAATATATGTGCCGTAATAATTACCGGGTCAACATTTTGCTGTGGCTGGGCACCGTGGCCGCCCTTGCCTTTAACAGTAACATATAATTCGTCGGTTGAGGCCATGTACTTTCCTGCGCGGAAGCCTACTTTCCCTGCGTCAATAAAGGGCATTACATGCTGGCCTAACACAGCTTGTGGTTTGGGGTTTTCCAGCACACCTTCTTTAATCATCAGGCTGGCGCCGCCGGGCAATTTTTCTTCGGCCGGCTGGAAGATAAGCTTTACCGTGCCGCCGAACTGGCTTTTCAACTCGGTCAGTATTTTTGCTGTGCCCAGCAGCGACGAGGTATGCACATCGTGTCCGCAGGCATGCATCACACCATTGTTTTGGGATTTATAAGGCACATCATTCGCTTCGGTGATGGGCAGGGCATCCATATCGGCGCGCAATGCAACCACCCTATCCGACGGTTTGTCGCCTTTAATTAAAGCAACCAGCCCGTTATCGGCCATCCTTTGATATTTTAAACCTAACGCGTCCAGCTTGCCCGCGATAAATGCCGACGTTTCGGTTTCATGGAAAGAAAGCTCCGGGTGCGCATGTAAATGGCGGCGGTTGCCTATCACATCGTTAAAAATATTTTTCGATAACTGCTGTATCTGCTCTTTAATCATTGGAAGTGTCAGCTTTTGGCGGGTTTATTTTTCCGCTTATGATAAACAGGGTAGTAAACGATTGTGTCAGTTCATTCCGCAGTTTTTCGGCTTCCAGGCGTGTCCTGAAATCACCGGCCTGTACTTTAAAGTTCGGTTCAGTATAGCTGACATAGGTACGCAGGTCAGGATACTCCTGCCTGAATTTTTCCTGCGCGTCGTAGGCGGCCTGGCGGCTTGATCCAAAAAATATCTGTACACGGTAACCGTAAACTGTTTCTTCGCCGATATTTAAAATCGCTTTGTTGAGCATTGGCCTGCGGGCGATAAAGGTATCAATCAGGGGGTCTTTCACAACCTCAACTTTGCCGCGGGTTTGCGCGAATGACAGGGCGGGGAGGAGTACCGCCATAAAAAAAAAGCAAACTATTGCCACGCTGTATTTAGCTGTGGAATGTGATTTTGCTTTTTTCATATCAAAAATAAACTAACCGTCATTGCGAGGAACGAAGCAATCTCTATGCTGTACAGAGCGAACGGAAAGGCATCTTACATGATTGACCTGCCTATGTAGAGATTGCTTCGTTCCTCGCAATGACGCTTTAAAATTAAAATTTACACCTGCCCAACCCCGTGGCAATTTTTATATTTTTTACCGCTGCCGCAAGGACAAGGGTCATTTCTGCCTATTTTGTTTTCAACCCTTACCGGTGCTGCTTTTTGCAACTCGCGCATATCCTGCATGGCTACGCCGTTGGCTTCGCTTACCAGCTCGGGTTTTGATGTGCGCATTTTCTTAAGGTCGAGCTTTGGCTGAGGCCGTGCTTCGCGTATATCATCTGGCTGCTGCTGAACCGGGATGCCTCCCCTGAAAAGGAAGCTTACCAGTTCCTTGTTAACAGTTGCCAGCATCTGGCGGAACAACTCGAAAGCTTCGAATTTATAAACCAGCAAGGGATCCTTTTGTTCGTACACCGCATTCTGCACCGATTGCTTCAACTCGTCCATTTCGCGCAAATGCTCTTTCCAGGCATCATCGATCAGGTAAAGGGTCACATTTTTTTCAAACGATTTAAATACCTCAACGCCTTTATTGGCAATCGCTTTTTTAAGCGGTACTGAAACCTGCAGGCCATGTATGCCGTCGGTAAACGGCACAACGATGTTTTCAACGTACTCGCCACGGGTGTCAAATACATCCTTTAAAACCGGGTACGCCTGTTTGGCGATAGCATCCTGCTTGTGCTTATAAAACTCACTTACTTCATGGAAAACATTATCAACCAGCGTATTGATGTTGGTATCGGCGAAATTGGCGTCCGAAATATCAATATCTATCGAGAACAGCCGTATCATTTCCAGGCGGAAACCTTCATGGTTATTTGCTTCTTTGTATTCGGTTACAATATCTTCAACAACATCAAAAATGGTATTGTTCAGATCGACATCCAATCGCTCGCCGAATAAGGCATTTTTACGCTTGGCGTAAATTACCGTACGCTGCGAGTTCATTACGTCGTCATACTCCAGCAAACGCTTGCGGATACCGAAGTTGTTTTCTTCCACTTTTTTCTGCGCCCGCTCGATCGATTTTGAGATCATGGAGTGCTGTATCACTTCGCCTTCCTCGATCCCCATACGTACCATCAGGTTCGATATTCTTTCCGACCCAAATAAACGCATTAGGTTATCCTCGAGCGAAACAAAGAACTGGGATGAACCCGGGTCGCCCTGCCTGCCCGCACGGCCTCGCAGCTGGCGGTCAACCCGGCGCGACTCGTGCCGCTCAGTACCTACAATGGCCAAACCGCCGGCTTCCTTTACATTGGGCCCTAATTTTATATCCGTACCACGGCCCGCCATGTTGGTGGCAATGGTTACGGTACTTGTCTGCCCGGCTTCGGCCACAATATCGGCCTCTTTCTGGTGCAGCTTGGCATTCAATACATTGTGTTTAATACCCCGCAGCTTAAGCATGCGGCTTATTAACTCCGAAATTTCAACCGAAGTGGTACCTACCAGCACCGGCCTGCCTGCCTGGGTTAGCTTTACAATTTCTTCGGCTACCGCGTTGTACTTTTCGCGTACCGTACGGTAAACCAGATCCTGCCTGTCATCGCGGCTGGCCGGGGTATTGGTTGGTATCTCTACCACGTCAAGCTTGTATATTTCCCAAAACTCGCCTGCTTCTGTAACGGCTGTACCGGTCATACCGCAAAGCTTGTGGTACATCCTGTAATTATTTTGCAGCGTAATAGTAGCGAAGGTTTGCGTAGCATCCTCAACGGTAACATTCTCTTTGGCCTCAATAGCCTGGTGCAAACCATCAGAATAACGCCTGCCATCCAGTACACGGCCGGTTTGCTCGTCAACGATCTTTACTTTGCCATCATCTAAAATATATTCGGTGTCTTTTTCAAACAGCGTATAAGCTTTTAACAATTGGTTTACCGAGTGGATACGTTCCGATTTGATCGAAAAATCACGCATCAGCTCATCCTTTTGTGCGATCTTATCTTCTGCTGGTAGGCTTGATTTTTCAATTTCCGAAATTTCGGTACCTACATCGGGCATCACGAAAAAACCCGGGTCTTCGCCGGAAGCCGTAATCAGCTCAATACCTTTTTCAGCCAGTTCAACCTGGTTGTTTTTCTCGTCGATCACAAAATATAGCTCGGCATCAACCTTATGCATTTCCTTACTTTGGTCCTGCATGTAAAAATTTTCTGTTTTTAACAAAAGCTGCCTGTTGGCGCCTTCGCTCAAATATTTGATCAGTGCCTTGCTTTTGGGTAATCCCCTAAAGGCACGCAGCAATGCCAAACCGCCCTCGTCCGGACCGGTTTTGCCTTCGGCTATCATTTTTTTAGCCTCATTTAAAACGCCGTTCACATAATTTTTTTGCGCGTTTACCAGGCGCTCGATACGGGGTTTTAACTCGTAAAACTCATGCTCATCGCCACGCGGTATCGGGCCGGAAATGATCAGCGGGGTACGGGCATCATCAATCAGCACCGAGTCAACCTCATCCACCATGGCGTAGTGCAGCTTGCGCTGTACCAGCTCTTCGGGGCTGCGTGTCATATTGTCACGCAGGTAATCGAAACCAAACTCGTTATTGGTGCCAAAAATTATATCCGACATATAAGCCGCCCGGCGTTCTTCCGAATTCGGTTCATGTTTATCAATACAATCAACCGATAATCCGTGGAACTCATACAATGGGCCCATCCATTCGGAGTCGCGTCGTGCCAGGTAATCGTTTACAGTTACAATGTGTACGCCTTGGCCGGCCAGCGCGTTCAAGTAAGCGGGGAGTGTTGCCACCAGCGTTTTACCTTCACCTGTCGCCATTTCGGCGATTTTGCCCTGGTGCAATACAATACCGCCTATCAGCTGCACATCATAGTGAACCATATCCCAGGTCACCTCGTTGCCGGCTGCCAGCCATGTATTGTGATGAATAGCTTTTTCGCCTTTTATCACCACATTTGATTTACGGGCCGCAAGGTCGCGGTCAAACTGGGTGGCGGTAACTTCAATCGTCGTATTTTCCTTAAACCGGCGGGCGGTTTCTTTTACCACGGCAAAAGCTTGAGGAAGTATGTTCAGCAGGATAACTTCAAGCTCTTTGTTGCGGTCTTTTTCCAGTTTATCCAGCTGGGTATAAAGCCCAACCTTTTCGCTGACTTCAAGGTCAGGATTGTTTTCGGTACGCTCCTTAATAGCTTGTATCTCGCTGTCGATCGCGGCTAGTCCTTCGGCGATGGTTTCTTTAAAACCTATCGTTTTGGCCCTTAGCTCGTCATTGCTTATCTGATCCAGTTTTGCAAATTCAGCTTTTACTTTTTCAGCCAACGGCAATAAACCCTTAACATCCCGTTCCGACTTGTTTCCAAAAAGCTTACTTATAAAATCTAACATATTATATTTATATGGTGCTACAAACTCAACAATTGCGCCATCAGCAATTATGAGCCATTATGACAGGCAAAGTTACAGATTTTTACAGTGAAAGGGGAAGGATTACCGCTTAAGAAGCAAAAAGGTTAAGTCCAAAGAGGTTCTACCATAAGTATAATTGCTTTCTGATCCAATAACCAACGGGATAGTTTATTCTTTTTCATCTGATCCATCTTCATCAACACCTTCATCCTTATCAAAATCGTCAAAAAAATGCTCGTCCTGTTTTTCGTCAAACTTATCATCGTCGAACATCAGGGCTTCCAGCTTTTCCTGTTCGGGCGTGCTGCAATCATAGCGGATACCCCAGTTATCGGGTATGTCATATGTTTTATCAAAAGCTCTTACCCATTCCACAAACTCCAGGCGAAACTCCTCGACTTTTTCACGCATGAGGTCAACGTAATCTTCTTCATTGATTTCAACCATCGACGCGAACGATACCGCGTTGAACATGTCCTGAACCGCCAACTTTATCAAAACAGCATTTTGCATCCTGAGCGAGTATAACCCGCCGCCCTCGGCGCCTGCTATTTTTACCTGGATAAGCATGGCATTGCCGATGATTTCGCCGGCAAGGTGTTCTTTCTTATCATCTTCCTTTAATGCCTCAGCTATAACATTGGCCAATTCATATATCTCATCTGCCTTTTTAAATATTGGCAGGTTCCTGTACCGATCCGATCTTTTTGACATGATGTAAAGATAATTCTATAACTTATAACCCCGACAAATAATTCGGCAGAAGCCGAATACAATTATAGGTTCAAACTTGCACACCAAAAGTATATCTTTGGCGCATGAATATCCTGCTACTCGGTTCAGGCGGAAGGGAAAGCGCCTTTGCCTGGAAACTATCACAAAGTCCAAAATGCGAACAGCTTTTTATTGCGCCCGGCAATGCAGGCACCGGCCAGTATGGTACCAACATCAACATCAAGGTAACTGATTTCGAAAGTATCAAACGCTTTGTTTTGAACAATGGTATTCACCTGGTATTAGTAGGGCCCGAGGAACCGCTGGTTAAAGGCATACACGATTTTTTCCTGGCGGATGAACAGTTGAAGAGCATCCCGGTCATCGGGCCACAGCGCGAAGCCGCACAGCTTGAAGGCAGCAAGGATTTTTCGAAGCAGTTTATGATGAGGCATAATATACCTGCTGCGGCATCAAATACTTTTACCAGAGAGACATTACAGGAAGGCTTTGAATACCTGGCAACCGCAGGATTGCCCGTGGTTTTAAAAGCCGACGGCCTGGCCGGCGGAAAAGGCGTATTGATTTGCCTGAGCTTGCAGGAGGCCCAGCAGGAATTTTTAGAAATGTTGACAGAAGCAAAGTTTGGGGAGGCCAGCTCGAAGGTTGTGGTTGAGCAATTTTTACAGGGAATCGAGCTTTCGGTATTTGTGATGACGGACGGCACCCACTATAAAATTTTACCCGAAGCCAAGGACTATAAGCGAATTGGCGAAGGTGATACAGGCTTAAATACCGGGGGTATGGGCTCCGTTTCGCCGGTGCCGTTTGCCGATGCTGAGTTTATGAAAAAGGTGGAGGAGCGCGTGATCATCCCGACCGTTGAAGGCTTAAAGCAGGAAAATATTCCCTACAAGGGTTTCATTTTTATTGGCCTGATGAATTGCGACGGCGAGCCTTACGTAATTGAATACAACTGCCGCATGGGCGACCCCGAAACCGAAAGTGTGATGCCAAGGATCACTTCGGACTTTGCAGACCTGCTATCGGGCGTTGCTGAAGGGAACCTGGATAAAAGGGAGCTAACCATATCGCCGCAGGTTGCCGCCACGGTGGTGATGGTTGCGGGCGGTTACCCGGGAGAATATTTGAAGGATAAAACGATTACAGGGATAGAAAATGTCCGCGGCTCGCAGGTTTTTCATGCAGGTACCTACCACGAGGGTGAACTGGTAAAAACCTCCGGCGGCCGCGTACTGGCGGTTACCTCATTACAGGATGACCTGTTTACCGCCTTACAGCAAGCCACCGCCGATGCCAGCCGTATTTATTACGACGGCATGTACTTTAGAAAAGATATTGGGTTTGATTTGTTGTAGGGAGTTCGAAAAGTCAGTGTAGTCCGAAAGAAGCTGTCGAACTTAACTGACTCTGCAACTTACTTCGATTTATCTGGTTCCTCGGCCTTACCGAAAATCTCCGCTAATTTATCCTCAAGGTCATCACCTCTCAGGTTTTTGCCGATAATTTTCCCGTTCGGGTCAAGCAGGAAGTTTTGCGGGATGCCGCGCACGGCGTATAGCCCGGCTGCTTTGCTGTTCCAGAATTGCAAGTCGGATACTTGTGTCCAGGCCAGCCCATCGGTGTGGATGGCTTTCAGCCACTTTTCTTTCGCCCCGGGCCGGTCAAGCGATACACCGAGTATGGTAAATTTTTGATTTTTATACCGATTAAAAACTTTCACTACATTTGGATTTTCATGACGGCACGGACCGCACCACGATGCCCAAAAGTCTATCAGCACATATTTGCCCCTGAATGAGGATAAGCTGATCACTTTGCCGCTGGTATCTGCTTCAGCAAATTCCGGCGCCGTGGCGCCCAAAGCAACGGCCTTAATTTTAGGCAGCCTTTCTGCAAACTTTTTGCCGCTCTCTGATTGCTTTATCGCCGGGGTTAATCCTTCAAATAATGGCGCGATATCCACATAATCGGCGCTGTAGGCGTAGTTTTCCAGCGCGTTCAGGCTGATGTATGAATCGGGATTTTCCTGTATGAACTTTTTGTTCATCGCAATTTCCCGGTTGTCGAGTTCTTTTTGTTCGAGCTTATCCTGCTTGATCCATTCGGGCGAGTTCTTCTGCTCGGGCGTGGCCGCCTTTTCTTTATCGTCGATTATTTTTTGCGCGTCGTTTATTGGCTTATAAGCCAGCTGAAATTTCTCGTTGTCTGTATTGGTTTTCGGGCCTTTAACTATGGCGTTTGCCCTTAGATCATTGGCCGGCGAAGTTACGGTAATAATTCCCGGCTCGAGGTAGATCATACGGTAGTCCGTGTAAGCGGGGCCGGTTCCTTTTTCGCTAAACAGCAAGTACGCGCTTGAAGGCAGTGCGCCTACTTTACCGCTAAACTCGAACGCGCCGTTTTTTAGCGTAGTTGAATCCGTAGTGGCGGTTTTGCCGTCACTA
Organism: Mucilaginibacter sp.; assembly: GCA_028288125.1. Classification (GTDB taxonomy): domain Bacteria; phylum Bacteroidota; class Bacteroidia; order Sphingobacteriales; family Sphingobacteriaceae; genus Mucilaginibacter. The sequence continues at coordinate 5,017 of JAQBOH010000072.1, read as the reverse complement.
CTGTATCGCAAATATACCTTGGATGGGGCGTTGTAAGTGCCTATGGTGCCTTTGACGGTGTATTTGCCGTCCTGGGCGAAAACGATTGCCGGTAAACAAGCCAGCACAACTAAAACGATTCTTTTCATTGCAGTTAATTATCCTGCAATATAGAATGTTATAATTAAATTAACAATAATATAGTGGTGAGGGCCTTAGCTTATTAATGCGTTTTCCCCAAAACCTCTTCAAGCTTATTCTCCAGGTCATCACCGCGAAGGTCCCGTGCAATGATCTTTCCATTGGGGTCTATCAGGAAGTTCGCCGGGATAGACCGGACGTCGTATAAAACTGCAACCTCGTTTTGCCAGAATTTAAGATCAGACACTTGTGTCCAAACCAAACCATCCCTTTTGATAGCAGCCATCCAATCAGATTTCCCGGTTGATCTGTCAAGCGATACGCCAAGTATAGTGAAGTTTCTGTCTTTAAATTTATTATAAGCCTTTACCACGTTCGGGTTTTCCTGGCGGCAGGGGCCGCACCACGATGCCCAAAAATCAACCAGCACATATTTCCCCCTGAACGATGAAAGTTTTACAGGTTGGCCGTTAACATCATTTTGTGTAAAATCAGGCGCGGTAACCCCATTGGCGGTGCTTTTTAATCCGTCCAGCGATTTTTTTAAAAGTTTGGCTGTTTCGGTATCTTTTATTTGTTGGGACAACGAATTGTACAACGGTTCCAGTTCAGCCGGGTCGGGCGAGGGGCCGCCAACCGAGCTTAAAGCAAGCAAGCTCAGATAGCTATCGGGATTTGCCAGGATGTAGTTTTTGAGGGTGGTTTTTTGCGCTAACTGCAGCGCCTTGTATTTGGCCTGCATGGAATTCTGAAATTCAACCGTATTTTGCTGCGCAGGGGTAGCTGTTTTCGCCTGTTCCTGTAACGCTTTTGCCTGGTCGATCACGGGTTTTAGCTGCGCCATTAATTTTTTGTTATCGTCATTGATCTTCGATCCGGTGATCTGCGCCTTTGATACCAAATCCGGGCTGCTTACCGCGAACTCTCCTTTGTCAATATAAAGACTCAGGACATCGGCTGTGCTGTCGAGTTTGGTAAATCCAATCCCTTTATGATCGACAACCAAAAAAGCGCTGGTAGGGCTCATCACCTGGCCGCTAAAATCAAAATTACCGTTGGTGATTTGCGCTGAGTCAACCACCCGGTTTGCACCCAGCTGATAGATCAGATACGCTTTGGCAGGTGCATTTAATGTGCCTACTTTGCTTTTTATTACAAATGTTTCAGGTGTTTGCGCGACCGCTATCAGCGGTAAAAACCCTATGATATAAAAAAATATTTTCTTCATTTATTGTTTAAACAGTAAGTTGTGATAACGTTAAAATTGCCAATCAATTATTCCGTATCAGTTTAATTTTTGATAGGTGCGCCACCAAAGGTCGGGCATTTCGCCCGAAACCGCGGTCTTGTAATCGTCATATTGGCAGGAAACCAGGTGAAATCGCTCATTGCGCGAACCCCCTGTAGGGTATGGCACCTGCATCCACCACCTGTCGGATTTTTTGCTTTTTACAAATACCAGGTCATGGCCTTCATGCTTTAAGCTCGTTTTATAGATCAGGAACTGCGATTTGGGCGTAAGCGGAAAATCCCGCTTGCGGTTATAAACGCCATCGATAAAATACCAAACCATTTGGGCCATGAGCAACGCTGTTTGGCCATTGCTGTCGTAAGCCGGGTTAAATTCGTAAAATCCGATGGAGCTCAGCTTGTCGTTAAAGCCGGCATACCTGGCCAGCTGGCAGGCCTCGGCGCCGGTAAACCCATTCGGGCTGGCATTGGCATTGCCCATCGCGTCGGCCGAGCGGATAGCGCCAATATCAAAGCTGATGATATTGGCATTGCGGATGATCGGCTCGCTTACAGCAATGTTCCCGGTGACCTCGCCCAGGCGGTGGATATCAAAGTATAGCTTTTCCATTACCCGCAGGCTATCCTGGCTGGCAAAATATACCTGGTAACCCAGGTTGCTGTAATTGAACAGGTAATTGGGCTGGTGCAGAAATATTTTGTTGAGATAGGAGCCGGAAGTGGTTTCAATGCTTTCGCCGCCTTCATTGTCATCCAGATCAAAATGCGAATCGATAACCACCAGGTCAACCTTTTGCTCAAGCGTTTCGTAGGCCATGTACTGGGCGTATGTGAGGTCTTGTCCGCCGCCTAAAATTACGGGTATAATATTTTTTTTAACCAGCTCGTTCACCACCGTTTTCAGCGCGATATAGGTGTCGGTCACTGTTTCGCCCTGCCGGATGTTGCCCAGGTCGGCGATCTTTGTGGGGTAGTTGCCCTCGTTTAATTGATAAAGTTTTTCGCGGATATAGTCGGGGCCCAATGCACAGCCTGAGTTGTTGATGGCATTACGATCCTCCTGCACACCGATGAGTGCAATATCCGTTTGCTGGTCGAGGTCAGGAAATCCATCAAAAAAAGTACTGATCTTACTGCCCAGCTGACTAGTGTAATAGCCCTTTGCGGGGATTATCTTTTTGAGATCAACAGGTGTAAAAAAATCAGATAAGGTCATTGTAATGTGCAGATTCAGATGTGCAAATGTGCAGATTTTTTAGATGAACCGGAATTTTGGATGAATAAAGAGCAGATATTTTTTACTGTGCGAGGTAGTGCCACCGATAGCAATGTGATCAGGGTAACTTGACGGGGTAAAAAAAATCTGCACATTTGCACATCTGCATATTTGCAGATAGCACTCATGATATTAGTTACCGGCGCGACAGGTTTTTTAGGGGCAGAACTGGCTAAACAGCTGGCACAGCAGGGCATATGCATCCGGTGTATCAAACGCAGCAATTCGGTTATTCCACAAATTTTATTGCCCTTCCGGGAGCAAATTGAATGGGTAAACGCGGATTTAATGGACCTGTTTGCTTTGGAGGGCGCGCTCAACGGAGTTACACAGGTTTATCATTGCGCGGCCTGGGTGTCATTAAAGCGGGCCGACAAAAAAGAAATGATCCGTACCAATGTAACCGGAACCGCCAACCTGGTTAATTTATGCCTGCTGCAGCCTGTAAGGATGGTGCATGTGAGCTCAGTCGCGGCCATTGGCCTGGCGAAACCCGGTGAACTCATTACGGAAAACCACCATCTCGATTTGGCGACCGAAACCGATGGCTATGCCATATCAAAACTGGAAAGCGAAATGGAGGTTTGGCGCGGCATCGCCGAAGGGCTGGATGCTGTTATTGTAAATCCTTCGATCATCATAGGCGCCGATGCCGGTATCAAAGGCAGCGGGCGATTGTTCGAAACGGTAAGAAAAGGATTGAAGTTTTACACCGACGGCAGTTCCGGATTTGTAGATGTAGCGGATGTAGCCAAAAGTATGATCGGCCTGATGAATAGCGGCATACACGCCGAACGCTTTATCGTCAGCGCCGAAAACCGTGATTACAAACAGATAACCGCTGAAATTGCCACCTGCTTTAATATCCCGCCTCCGGCAAACCACGCCGGGAGCCGGATGATGGGCCTTGCCTGGCGCGGCGCTAAAATCATAGGGTGGTTAACCGGCAAAGCGCCGGCATTGGATAAAGTTTCGGCGCAGGCCGCCACAGTTACCCGCAACTACGACAATTCAAAAATCAAAAAAGCCATTGGGATTGACTTTAAACCGTTAAGCGATTCTATAAAAGAAGTGTGTGCAAGGCTAATGTAGAAACGCAATGTATTGCGTCTCTATGATGTTAATACTGCCCTATTGACAACAAAACCAACGTACAGGCATATTCCGTTTCAATACCCTTTTCGTTGGCCATGCGGCGCAGTTCCGAATTCTCGGTGCCTGGATTAAAAATAATACGTTTGGGATGGGTGTCCAGTATATAATCATACAACTCAGGCTGGTGCTGCGGGCCTACATATAAAGTAATGGTATCAATATCATTATGAATAGCTTCCGGTTTCTCAATAGCTACACCCGCCACTTCGCCCGTTTTAAGGCCGACGTTTACAATGCTGTGCCCGCTCCTAACCAGCCGGTTTGCTGCCAGGTTTGCATAGCGCCCGGTGTTTGGGGTGGCGCCTAATACTAAAGTTTTTTTATCAGCCATAGTAGGAATATTTTGATTACACCGATTTGTTTTGTGATTTCACCGATTACCAAAATCGGTGAAATCATTCTCCAATCGGTGTAATCCTATAATGTAATCCTCGTTAATAGCGCGATTTGCCCGGCATGGTAAATTTGATGCTCGATAAACCCAACTATCAAATGTTCATAGGTAGTTGTCGTTTCAGTTTCGCGCGTGTCGTTAATTAATTCGTCCCACTTTTCTTCGGGGAAATTTTGGATAGCGCCCAGCAAATTTACGTTAACCAGCTTCAGGTCATTGACATAATTCTGCCATTTTTGTTCATCCGGTTTCCCGGGATCGGGCCAGTCGCCGCTGGATGGCACGCTTGCAGCCATGCCGTTCAGCCGGTCAAGCACCTCTTCGGTCCAGGCCAGCATGTGCAATACGATGCCTGCTATATTGTGCGCCGAGCCCGGCGGTTTTTCATAGGCCGCCTCAAAACTTACCTGGTCAATGATGGCGTAAACAGACTGGCCATACCAGGGCTCGCCCCATAATACCCGTTCCAGGTTTTGTTTGATTTGTTCCGATTTGGTCATGATAAAACTTTTGAAGCGGCTACCGCGCAATTTATCCCGTCAATAGCAGCAGAAATTATGCCACCCGCGTATCCAGCGCCCTCCCCGCACGGAAATAAACCCGATACCTGCGGATGTTGCAGCGTTTCCTTGTCCCGCGGTACCTTAACCGGCGACGAAGTTCGTGATTCTACCCCAACCAGAATTGCCTCGTTGGTATAATACCCCTTCATTTTACGGCCGAAGGCCGGCAAGGCTTTTCGCAGCCGTTCGCTGATCCAGCCGGGTAAAATTTCATTTAATGCGGCGCTTTTTGTTCCGGGCAGATATGAGTTTACCGGC
>JAQBOH010000067.1 GCA_028288125.1 Mucilaginibacter sp. | reverse complement strand
AACGAATTTCTTCCTGACAAGAAAGATTTTTTCCATTTTCAGCAGGACCTTAAAACTAAAAGGGCAATTGAAAGAAATGTTGAAATCATTGGCGAAGCGGCAAATCGAATTCTAAAGCGGCAACCAAATATTAAAATAACAGATATAAAAAAAATCATCGACACACGGAACAGAATAATTCATGGATACGATAGCGTGTCCGATGATGTCATTTGGTCAATAGTTGTGAAATACTTACCTGGATTGAAAGAGGAAATTGCCGATCTGTTAACCCGCTAGATTTGACAATTTTCCGAAGTTGTAAAATCTCTTTTAACCAAGTAATTAATGCCTATTTAAAATACGCAGCATATTTAGCCGGTATCCCGTCTATTTGTTTTATCTTAATGTCCTTATAAAAAACTTCGGCGGCTTCGCATTGCAGTTGAAGTTTGCCTTTTACCAATGGTTTAGTTTCGTTGCCAACTGTGTACCTGCTGTTTGATAAGGCCATAACCACTTGTCCGTTAACAATGCGGATGGCCTTGTCGCCATAGGTTATCAGTTCAATATCATTCCAGTCGCCTTTTTTCTCGACGTCTGTACCGGCGTGGCAAAAGCCGCCGTGCCCGGTGCCATTTCCAAAAGCTGTAAGTGTGCCGTTGTTATCAAAGAAGTAATCTTTTCCCTCTTTCCGGGCTTTAACATCTGACATGGAACTGGCCTGCGTCCAGTAATCACCCATCCCGCCTTCCGTTACCTGGAATTCCTGGCTCAGCATCCACGTACGCCAGTATTCAACCCCGCATTCGCCGATTGAATGATATAAAACGCCCGAATCTTTGACTTCGTCCATACGGGGCACCCATTTTTTGTCGCCCCATTTCATTTTTAGCTTAAGGTCGTAATTGCCGAACTCCTGTTTGGTGAACATGCAGCCATAAATAGGTCCGCCTATTTTTAAGATCAGTTCGCCGTTGGCATCAATTGTGGAAAATTCGTTTTCCTCGTTGATGTCGTAACCAACCGGCTTAACCAGGTTCCCGTTTTCATCCTTCGGCGCCTGGCCCTTATAGCCAGGCTTGTGCCTGAAACTTTGATAAATACGCCATTTTGATAAATTCTTATCAAGCAATGGTGTCCATTCGTCTTTCGCATGAAATGAAGTGGACAATAAAAGGATCAGGATACAGCTAAGGGATAGTATGGAACGTTTCATAAGGAAGTAATTAAGTAGCACGAATTTCACGAATTAATACGAATTTCACGAATTTTGATTTCATGATAGTTTTCTAAACTAATTCGTGAAATTCGCCTAAATTCGTGCAATTAGTGTTTAATCCCTAAGCCAGGTGCATTGTCCAATACCCATTTGCCTTCCCTAAATTCCGGCATTTTATACGGATTATTACTTGTTAAAAACGGCCCGTCAAGGTCGGCCCAATCGCATTGCGGGGCAAGGGCGGCGGCAGCGAGCGTGGCGCAGCTGGTTTCGCTCATACAGCCGATCATTAGCTTTAAACCCAGCTGTCTTGCCTTTAATATCATTTGGTGCGCCTCGTACATCCCTGCCGATTTCATGAGTTTGATATTGATGCCATGATAAACGCCTTTGGCTTTTGCAACGTCCGGCAGGCGCTGTATCGATTCATCGCCGATAATGGGTATCGGGCTGCGTTCAGTGAGCCAGGCGTTGCTGTCGATATCGGTTTTTAACATTGGCTGTTCGATGAGCAATACGCCTTGTCCGTGCAGCCAGTGGGTCATATCCAAGCTTTGCTGCAGGTCGGTCCAGCCCTGGTTGGCATCAACAAATAAAGGAAGATCGGTTACCGAACGTATCGTTTTGATCAGATCCTTATCGCTGTCCCTGCCCAGCTTAACTTTGATAATCTTACAATCCGGGTTTTCTTTTACTTTCTGAATGATCACTTCGGGGGCATCAATGCCAATGGTGAAACTTGTTGCGGGCATTTTTGCCGGATCGCTATCCAGTAATTGCCAGCACGGCTTATTTTGAAGTTTTCCATCAAGATCATGCAGAGCGATATCTATTCCTGCTTTTATAGCCGGGTTGCCGGGAGCCAGGCTATCTAGGTAGCTGATGATATCGTCAAAGTTGAAGGGGTATTTGAATTGCGCCGCATCCACCTTGCTTAAAAAGTCTGTCGCCGATTGAAAGCTTTCGCCCATATACGGCACCATGGAGGCTTCGCCATAACCGGTATGGCCCTCGTGCCCGACCCTTATCAGCATGACCGGCGTTGAAGTCCGCGAAAATTTGGCAATCGTGAATGTATGCCTGAGCAGCAGTTCAAAAGGTTGGTAAGTCAGTTTCATGTTAAATTCAAAGCTAAAATTTTCCCGTTGATTATGATGCTTATCTTTGCGGCCATGCCCGAAGAAATTTACCATCCGTTTACTGCCTTTAATTTCAGCAACCGCAACTGCTTTTTAACCGGACAGGCTTTAAACTCCGACGGAGAGAAGATACAGGTTTTTCCTCAATGGCTCATGAGCAGGTATAAGCTGGAAGACCAGCCGTTTAAATTGCTGGATGAAAGCATGGCAACTTATAAGGATCTGAAGATTCCCTGCGCGGCACATATTAGCCAAGCGTTTCTTGAACCTTTAGAAGCCGAAATAGCTGTAGCCTTTGATATTGGCTATGAAGCGGTTAAAAACCTTGACGATCTGAAATTATTTCAGTGGGCGGGCAAGTTGTTGTACGGCATTATTTTTAACGAACTGCAAAGCGGCATCAAGCTGCAGCACGCGCAGGGGGAGGAGTTTAACATCTCACAGTCGATCATACATAAGTTCAGCAGCCTGCACCTGATGCTGCAAAGCCTTAACCTTCCCATCAGTTTTGAGGACTTTAAACCATGGAGTATCTTTTTATTTAAAGTAGATAACAACCCCGAAGAATTTGGCTACCGGGATGAGATCAACACATTAACCTTTTCATTGCGGATAAAGGACTTTGGACTGATCATTTGCCTGCAGGATAATGGCGCCAACAAAAAATACCACCACGAGGTATTTGAAAAAATTAAAGACGAAGTTTTACACCCCATACAGTTTGAAGAGTTCTGTGGCAGGGTGTTTTATTCGGCCTACCTGTTTAACCGTTTGCCGGAGTATAATATTTTGCCCGTAGGCGATGATATTTATATTGAAGCAATGCCCTTGCGGGGAATGAGCAGCAAGCCGCTGTTTGACGACTGGATAAATAAAATTTATGGCCAGGTGCTGGAAAGCTTCTGGAAAAACTGGGGCTTCCTGTTGCTGGAGATCATCAAAGATCCTGAAAAGCCGATGAGCTTCTTATTTAATCTTGACGGCAGCCTGGTTAACGCGTCAGCGATTGAACTCCACCGGTGATCTGCTGCAAAAAGCTGTTTACAATATGCGGATTCAAAGCAATAGTGATCAGCAACCCGCTTAATGCCCCAAACATGTGTGCATCGTGGTTGATATTGTCACGCGAGTACTTTGACGCATAGTTACAGTAAACCAAATATAACACGCCAAATAACACGGCCGGTATCCCTATGGGTATGGGCATGATCATCATTTTCATCAGCGGACTGAATAAAATATAGCTAAAAATAACCGCACTCACCGCGCCGGACGCACCCAAACTATGGTACCATTGATCGTTTTTATGCTTATATACCGTTGGCAGGTCGCTAAGGATTAAGCTGACTGTATACAATAATCCAAATTGCCAATGCCCCAATAGCACCTCCAGCTGAAAAGAAAAGAAGTAATAGGACATCATGTTAAAAAACAGGTGCATCCAGTCGTTATGAATGAGGCCGCTTGTAATTACGGTATAAACACGCTTACCACGATAAACACTGTAAGGATGCAGGATCATATTGGCATGTATGTTATCATTTGAGAATGCCATTATGGACGTAAGTATCGTTATTGAAAATATGACCGACGCTACGGGCGCCGCCACCAGGTATTCCATCATTTAAGGTCGAGTTTAGCGTTGGTCAATAATCTGCCAACGGGGTAGCGAAGGTAAGTTTTTTCGAAATAGGGTGAATTGCGGTAAACGAAATTCAATTGTGCGGCCGCGCTGTTTGCCAGCTTCGGATCTTTTTGTTTTTCATCTTCCAGCTTTTTCTTTAATTCTGCGTCTTTTTTTAGTAGTTCGGCAGCAACATCTTCAAATACATAATCCGAAAAATATTCTTTCTCTCCTAAAACAGAATCAAAAAAGTTCCAGGCAAAAAATGAATCTACTCCCTGGGGTTCTAAAGTCTCAACAATATACCGGTTAAGCGGCTGGTTGGTGTACACCACGTAATCGCCCTCATAAAATTTAATCTTCGTATCAACCGGGTTTAACTTAACACCGCTATGCAGGTAGTGCCCTTCGTAAGGCCGTTGCGGCGTCTTGTAATCGGCAATATAGTACATCTGCAAATCAAGCGTAGTATCATGTGCAAACCTGCGCATGGTCACGTTATTCAACTTAAATAAGTCAATGATTTTACCCCAGGCCTGGGGTAAAATGTATGCCAAAGGTTTATCAGCAGTTGTCGTTACTTTGTAATTGTCAAAGTATTTAATCGTTTTTGTGTAAGGTTTGCTCCGGTCATAGTATAACCGGGTCAATCCGCTCACCTCGCTTGTTTTGTGGCCGGCATAATAGCCTTTAAATACGAGTGTATCGTAATGATCCTTATCCAGTTCCCAATTGAGGGCAAAGGTTTGCTGTTTGCTTACCTGCTCATCAGCCTTATGCTTTAAATCGCCGATCAATTTTGCATCACGCTGGTAAATATCTACCAGGTTTTGCATAAAGTCATATGTGGCATACACCCGTTTGTCGAACGGCTTTAGCATGTGCGTTTCCGTAATATAGCTGATGATATTGTGCTGAGATGTATACCCTGTGGCAAAGCGCGGGGTTTCTAAAAAGCTCACAATGCCATTATCCGGACTTTTCTCTTCGCTTTCAACATAAGGCGTCATTTCATAACCGCTTTTGATCATCCGTTTATAAAGTTCCGGCGAAAGTATTTTTGACGTATAATCGGCCAGGATAGGCGTTTGCTTGTCTTTTTGTGTTTCTATCAGCGTCATCACATATTGGTAATCGGCGCCGTCGCTGGTATGGTTATCAAGGAAAACTTCGGGGTTCCAGGTGTTTAATATTTTTTCAAAAGCGAGGGCATTCCTGCTGTCG
>JAQBOH010000034.1 GCA_028288125.1 Mucilaginibacter sp. | reverse complement strand
ATCGTCGAGGTCAAGCCGCGCGGTACGCAGATAAAATTCGTAGGCACGTGCCTCATCGCCTAATTTGGCTGCTAAAATGGCGTGCACGCAGGGCGACAGGGATGATTCGTGCACGGTACGGGGCTCGTAAAAATCAAAATTGCGGCGTATGGTATTCAGATCGTACTGATCCTCGAAAAAGTAAATACCCTGCAGTACATCTGCCTGTTTGATATAACATGAGCGCAATATCCTGTCCCAGCTCCATTTTTGGTTGATGGGGCGTTCGGATGCCGGCAGATCTTTAACCAGTATTTGTTCTTTATCGAGATAGCCGTCCTGCTGCAAAAATACCTGCTGCTTTTCGTCATAAGGGAGGTACATCTTCTCAATAATGTCCCTGTACCTGGCGATTTCAGCGGTCCCGTTAAAATTGATCTTATTTACAAGCGCATTATATTTCTCGGGACTGGTTGCTTTAACCTGTTCAGCAACATCCATAGCATACTGCATACACCAGGTAGCTAGCTTGCTGGTATACCAGTTGTTATTTACATTATTTTCGTACTCATTTGGCCCGGTTACGCCCAGCATTACGTATTGCTGTTTATCATCCGACCAGGTAACACGCTGCGACCAGAAACGGGCTATGGCGATCAATACCTCCAGGCCATAGTCAGCCAGGTACGAATCATCCGCTGTATACCGGACGTAGTTAAATATGGCGTAAGCGATGGCGCCGTTGCGATGTATCTCTTCAAACGTTATTTCCCATTCGTTATGGCATTCGGTACCGTCCATCGTCACCATAGGGTACAGGGCGGCGCCATTTTTAAAGCCCAACAGCTTCGCGTTGTCGATCGCTTTGCCGAGTTGCTTGTAACGGTACAGCAAAAGGTTACGCGTTACTTTTTGATCGGCCGTTGACAGGTAAAAGGGTACACAATAAGCTTCGGTGTCCCAATAAGTTGAACCGCCGTATTTTTCGCCGGTAAAGCCTTTGGGGCCTATGTTCAAACGGTCGTCCTCGCCGGTATAGGTTTGGTTGAGCTGGAATATGTTAAACCGGATGGCCTGCTGCGCCGAAGCGTCCCCTTCGATAATGATATCGTTATGTTTCCATTTTTCGGCCCAGGCGGCTGCCTGTTCGGCCAGCATGATGTTAAAACCTTTACCGCTAATGCGGGACAGGGTGTTTTTTAATTCGTTTGCAAGGTCGCCGGGGTTGTGATTTTGCGATGACAGGTTGGCGGCGTATTTAATTATAGTAGTGCTTTGGCCCTGCGAAGCCTGTAGGTTGATTTTTGCGGCTATATATTTTTCTTTTTCAACCGTCTCATTTGTTGGATTAACTTGCCGACCGTTCGGTATTATCCTGAACTCCATGCCGGTTGCCACCTCGAAACCGGTTTTTTTGGTGCGCATTTGCAGGTAACCGCCGGTTTCCCAGGTTTCCTTTTTTACTTCATCCCAAAATTTTTCGTCATAGTTTGAATCCTTGTTAACCACATCACCGTCAATAAACGGCGTAATGATTAGCGTGCCACTAAAATTTAAAGGGGTAATGGTGTATTTAATAACACCGGATTCGTCGTCGGCCATGCTGCAAAAACGGATAGCTTCGACTTCAATTTCCTTTCCCGTGATTGTTTTAGCCCTGAAATTTCGTTTCAGATGGCCTTCTTTCATATTCAGTTCACGCCAGAAACTGAGCACCTCGCATTTTGCTAGGTCGAGCTGTTCGCCATCAATGATTATATCTATTCCTATCCAGTTTGCCGCATTCAATACTTTGGCAAAATATTCCGGATAGCCGTTTTTCCACCAGCCTACGCGGGTTTTATCTGGATAATAAACGCCGGCAATATAATTTCCCTGCAGTGTATCGCCACTATAAGCTTCCTCAAAATTCGCCCGCTGGCCCATGCGGCCATTACCCAGGCTGAATATACTTTCGGATATTTTATTGTGACGGGGATCAAAGCCCCGTTCTATTATTTTCCACTCATCAACTTCGATGTAGTCCTTCATTCTTACTTAGTCCCTTTAAATTTCCCGAGGTAGGGGAAACTCTCGAATTTATCTTTAATATGGTTTGTTATAATTCTTCTAGTTTTTCCAAACTCATTTCATTCAACCCGCCAATCACCAAATCAGCCGCACCAAGCACTTTTGGCGAACCAATGCCCACTACCTTCATTCCGCCTTTTATGGCAGCTTCAACGCCGGCTATCGCGTCTTCAAAAACGACACAATTTGCCGGTAATACGTTCAATGCTTCGGCCCCTTTTAAAAACACTTCGGGGTCGGGTTTTGCCCTGGTTACCTTATTGCCGTCAATTATGGCGTCAAACAGGCCTGTTAAATTAATATGGTCTAATATAGTCATTGAGTTTTTACTTGCCGAACCTAATGCGGTTTTTATTCCCGCTGTCCTGCAAGCTTCTAAAAACTCTTTTGCCCCCGGCAGGATCTCCGCCGGCGTCATGTGATTGATCATCTCAACATACCAATTATTTTTTCGCGCGGCCAGCTCTTCTTTTTCCGCTTCAGTTTTTGTGACACCGCCCCATTCCAAAATTAATTCGAGCGACCGTACCCGGCTAACGCCCTTTAGTTTTTCGTTGTTTTCTTCTGTGAAATCAAACCCCAATTCGTTGGCTAAGCGTTTCCATGCTTTGTAATGATAAATCGCCGTGTCGACGATTACGCCATCCAGGTCAAAAATACAAGCGTTATATTTTAATGATTTCACCGATTATAATGTGATTACACTGATTTGAATATGATTACACCGATTTAATTAATTAGTTCTAAAACTAAAGTTGATTTAGCGGGTATGGTTAATTTCGACAGATCAACGGTTTCATCAGTAATTATGTTTTTTGCTTTTTTTGCGGCTTTTATTTGTTCAAAATATCTCGCGGCCGAGGTTTTTTGCTCATTGCCGAGGCTGTTATAAGCGATCATCACCGTCTTTTTATTATCGTACCTGAAATACACATATATACCTCGTTCAGGAATATATTGCAACATTTTCCGGTTTGCAAGGCCATTGTATTTTTACGATAGTTGGCAAGTTTACGCACATAATTGAAAGCGTCATTTTCCTGTTCGGTGCGCCCGGCTGCTGTAAATTTATTGGTTTTATCACCATCCCATCCGCCGGGGAAATCCTGGCGTATAAGGCCGTCGGGGTTCGAGATCCCTTTCATCAATATCTCATCACCATAATACATCTGGGGCACGCCGCGCAGGGTCATAAGCATGGCCATTGCCGATTTATATTTATTGATGTCTTCGCCCACGACCGATAAAACGCGGCTCATATCGTGATTATCTAAAAACACCACGTTGCGGGTAGGGTCCTGGTATAAAAAGTCCTGTGCCATAACGGCGTATAGGCGGTTTACACCGTCCGTCCAGTTTTCTTTGCCGTTTAAAGCTTCGTAAATAGCGTCTTTAACTACGCCGTCTGTCACACCTGGTAAATGGGTATCAAATCCCTGGTTTACTGTTTTTCCCTGCGTAAAGTAGGCCTGGTCTGCGGCCGACCATACCAGCGTTTCGCCAAATATGGAGAGCCGCGGAAATTCAGCTTTTACGTCCGCAGCCCATTTGGCCATATATCGCGGATCGTTATATGGGTAAGTATCTAGCCGGAAGCCATCCACGCCTGCGTACTCAACCCACCAGATATGGTTTTGGGTTAAAAAATTTTGCACGTAAGGATTGTTTTCGTTCATATCGGCCATGCGGTGGTCAAACCATCCGTCGAGCATTAGCTTTCGATCCATTGGTGCGGCATGCGGGTCCATTACCACCATATCGCGGAAATTTGATTTGGTGTATTTTGGCCATTGGTGCACCCAGCTTTTCATGGGCATATCCGAAATGGTATAGCCTTCAGTTCCGGCATGGTTATGTACCAGGTCTTTAACTACTTTTAATCCCATGACATGGCATTTTTCAACAAACTGCCTGTACAACTCATTTGTACCAAAACGTTTATCGACATGGTAATAATCGGTAACCGCGTAACCGTGATAGGAGGCATGCGGCTCGTCGTTCTCAATTTCAGGCGTAAGCCAGATAGCGGTCACGCCGAGGTCTTTTAAATAATCCAGATGGTTCATGATACCCCGGATATCGCCGCCGTGGCGGCTGAACATTGAATCGCGGTTGATGCCGGTTTCACGCATATCCGAGAATGAGTCATTTGACGGATCGCCGTTTGCAAAACGATCGGGCATGATCAGGTAAATAAGATCCTTATTGGTTACACCTTGCGCACGGCCGGCCGAATGGTCGCGCTGTTTAAGCCCGTAACTATATGATAAAGCCTTTTGGCCGGCTTTGGTAAATTTTATCGGGAACGCTCCCGGTATTGCGTTTGGCAAAACGCGCAGGTCGAGGAATAAGTAATTCGGATTTTCAACTTTATGAACGGCAACGAGCTTTACACCTGGGTAATTTAGTTCAACTGTTCGCGACGAAATATGGTCGCCGTGCACGATAAGCTGCAGGTTTGGATTATGCATGCCCACCCACCAAAACATGGGCTCAACACGCTCCAGGGCAGGGATTTGCGCTTTCAGGCCCAATGCCATAAACAGGCAACAGGCTGTAAAAATTAAATATCTGCTCATATCAGGATATCCGGAAAAAATAATTGGACGACTGAAAAATACGATTTCAGCCATAGTCCAAATTTATAATAATTATGGATGATCGGGAGAAAAATGAAAAGTTTAGTTTAAGATAGCGTAAGATAAAGCGCTTTAAAAATGTTTGATCAAGTTTAAATCATTCAAAGGTTTTTAAATATACTTCTAATGGTTCAAGGTCCATTTTTTTTCGCCACTGATTGACAGTTTTCGGATATTTTAAAGGGAGCGGAGTTGGTTTATGCGTCCCGGGATCAATATGTATCTGGGTTCCATAGATTTGTTTCTGGTGCCTGCCTACTAAACCCGGTCAATCAGGTAAGCGTACTTATTTTTGCTGGCATTATTTTTAGCTATCTCTTTTTTCATCAGTGCCAAAACACGCTCCTGGAAAGGAACGTCGTCGTCGCAATGCTGAATAATGGCCCAAAATTTATCACTTGCATCACCTGCCAGATCATATCCAGGATAACCATATTTACTGATAATATCTTTGGATTTTATCTCGTTCAAACTATCGGCAATTCCCCAGTTTGTTTGAATCGTTTCTGCAGTATAACCGGATTTTTCTTTTTTATTGATCTTTATATATTCTTTCCTCCAAAATTGATCCTCTTTAAACATACCATCAATCTTTTTTATTAAGACGGAATCGCGTTCCACGGGTTGAGCAGGCAGCTTAATGCTCAAAAATCCCAAAAAGAGGGTAACTGTAATCATACACTTCATGATAACTAAAGTATAATTTTAGTTTCAATTTCAGGCAGCTAACCAAATATAGCGCCGCAGAATTTAACAAAAAAGAGTTCAGTGTCTGTCTTCGACACCATTACATTGTTTTACTTTTTACCGGACAGTAAGTTTAGTTTTAAGTTTACGCCGCCGGTGCCGAAATGGAGCTGCTGCGAACCTACACCGGCAAGCGGATATTTCAGGAATGGTTCGATAATTACCCTGTTCCTGCCGATCTGACGCCCGACGCCAAAGGCTACGTTAACAACTTTTGCCACATAAAAATTATTAAAGCGGTTATGGGCGGTTGTGCCGAGCGTTTGCTGCACAGCGGGCGAAAATAGCGAGGGGTAATTATATTTATAGACATAATTTTCGTCGATAAATATGCCGGAGCTTAATCCCGCTGACACATAGGTATCAGATTTTTTTGGATTAAACTGGTATTTTAAATTTACAGGGATATCCAGCCCGATCAGGCTGGCATTGTAATTTTGAAATTTGGGGGTGGAGACAGGCGCAAAAGAGGCGCTGGCGAAACTTGCCGTTTTTGGGGCGGTGGCCGCCACCAACTGGTTTTGCTGAATGGCAGGAGGCGGTGTGCCGGCAAAATTCAAAGAATTTTGAGCGACATTTATGCCTGTAACCAGCGACAGTTTCCGGGTAAGCGGAATATCTGAACTAAAGCCAAGCCCCACATTCATCTGGCTGCTGCTCCCTTTTGCATAGTTAACGTACGTGCCGGCAGATATAGCCAACCGAATTCTCCGCGGATCGGCAGCGTCAATCTTCCGGACCTTTGCTTGTTTTACCGCTGCAAGTGTTGTATTTGCAGGGTTAATTATCGACTTGTTATTGGCAGAATCAGTATTACCGGTTTTGTTACTGTTGGCTGCTAACAGCTGCTTCGCATCCATCGTATTTATTGCGGCGCTATCAGCGATTTTTCCGGGTATAGCAGAATTTTTTGCAGATGCGATGACAATTGCTGAATTGTCTTTCAAAGGCGGAATTTGGTTCCCTGTTCCATCTTGAATCTCTTTTTGACGAGCCACAGATGTGTTTAAAGCAATTGAATTTGATAAAGCTGTTTTACCAGGTGAAGATTGAGCAGCATATTGATGACCGGCAGCGGCAAAGTTGCCGGTTTTGGCCAGATTCTGTCTTTTTATATCAGCCGGATAGTTGCTTTCGTTATGCCGCTTTGCAGTTGCCGGAGATTGGGCAAAGCTATTGCCTTGTGCAATAGTTGTATTTGATAATTTAGTTTCTTCTTTACTGCCGGTATTTGTAGCGCCATTTGATGCTGGTTTGTTTTTAACCAAATTTTCTACCGATGGAAACTTTGTTTTTGTACGCGCAACGGTTGTGGGTTTAACCCGGCCATCATAAATTAAAAATCCAATGCTCATACATAACAATACAAGCGCCGCAGCCGCGCCGCGCCATATCCAGGCCACCGGGCGACGTGACCGTTTTTCAGGAAATTTCTTCCTGAGCTCCAGCCAGCCTTCATCAGCAGTGGGGTCTTCGAAATTATCGAACGCCTCCCTGATGTGGTTTATTAGATCTTTATCGAACTGCTCGTCCATGGTTTTGTGCTTCAAATTGTATTAGCGTCCTCATTTTTTCTTTGGCCCTGCTCAGGTAAACCCTTGATGAGTTTGCCGGTATAGTTAACAGCTGGCCAATTTCATCATGATTATAGCCATCTACTTCATATAAATTAAAAATGGCCACCTGTATAGGGGGTAACTGCTTCATTAGTTTCAGAATATCCTGTACATTCAGATTGTCGCTGGTACTTGCAGGTCCGCTTAACGACATTACGTTATCCATTTCAACATGTAATTGAAATTTTAACTCTTTTCGCCGGCGGTCGATGGCCGTATTAACGATGATCGTCCTAAGCCAGGCCTTAAACGGCTTATCGCTATTGTACCTGTTTATCGTATTAAAAACTTTTATAAAAGCGTCATTTACCACCTCCAAAGCATCATCCCTATTTATACTATAGCGCAGGCTTATACTCATAGCATAGCTATAGAACTGCTTATATAGCAGTTCCTGGTATTTTATGCTGCCTGTTTTGCATTGACTGACAATTTCGTCCTCAGCAATGCTCCGGATCTGATGCATTAAATGTATTTATTCGGCCAAATTTTGTTATTCCTATAAGGGGTGTAAGGATTGCAAGTGTTATGAGGTTAAAGCGCCGACGCGATAATTTTAATCTGGTAAACGCTTACAACTATTAATGATTAGTATTAATGATTAGTTCTGCTTCTTTAAATCAAATTGCAAGCTCAGCGTATCCAGAAAGCTATTATTAGCCATTTGAAAAACTTTACCATCGTAATAATACTGGTAAGTGCCTGTTAAATGCACTTTATCGGTGGTGCCGGTTGTTACCTGGTATGTTACGTCGTTAAAAAGAATATAAGTTGACTCAATGACGTAACCGCCATGACTGGCTACAATTATACTCGTTGTGTTGTCGGGTGTAAGGGTAAAGCCGGATGTCTTGTTTAAGACGAGCTGCACGTTCGCCTTTACTGTATCACGTACACCGTTTTTTGACGATGTATGTACGCGCCTGAATAGCCCCTCAAACGTTCCTGAAGGTATGGCCGGCGCCGGCGCGGAGTTTTTGTTACTAACGCAACCGCCTGCTAACGCCGCAATTAAAGCCAGGACGAAAAATAATTTTTGTTTCATATGATACTCTTACTACGTAAGTTAAACCTCAAACGCTACACGGCAGATTATTTTTTTTAAATTTTTTTCGCTTCTTCCCAAAATATATCCATTTCGGCCAGGCTCATATCGTGCAATTGCTTGCCTGTTTCAGCGGCTTTGGCTTCAAGATACTGGAAACGTTTGATAAATTTACGATTTGTTTTTTCCAAAGCATCCTCGGGATTGATATTTATAAAACGGGCGTAATTAATTAATGAAAATAGCAGGTCGCCAAATTCACCTTCAGCCTTTTCATGATCGATAGCGCTTTCATCCTCGGCGTTAAATTCGTTCCTGAATTCCTGCATCTCTTCTTCCACCTTTTCCCAAACCTGGCTTTTCTCCTCCCAGTCGAACCCCACGCCACGGGCTTTTTCCTGTATCCGCGAGGCTTTTACCAGCGCAGGCAAGGATGCCGGTACGCCGCCCAAAACGGACCGGTTGCCTTCTTTCAGCTTGATCTTTTCCCAGTTACGCTTTACGTCATCTTCATTGTTCACATCCACGTCGCCGTAAATATGCGGGTGCCTGTTGATGAGCTTTTCGCAAACGCTGTTCAATACGTCAGTAATGGTAAAATCATTGGTTTCCGATGCTATCCGGGCATAAAAAACCAAGTGGAGCATAATGTCGCCCAGCTCTTTCTTTATTTCGGGCATGTCGGTGCTTAAAATGGCGTCCGAAAGCTCATAAGTCTCCTCGATGGTTAAATGGCGCAGGCTTTCGAGCGTTTGCTTTTTGTCCCACGGACAATTGAGGCGCAGGTCGTCCATGATTTTGACAAGCCTGTCGAACGCGGTTGCGGGTGTTGAAGCTGTGGATGGGGGTGTTAATGGCATAATTTGATTATCACTAATGGCACTAATTCTTTCGAATTATACGAATTAGAATTTGTAAAAATAAGATTTAATGCGATGACTTAACGTACTTTCCTTTGCTCAAAGCAACTTCACCGCTCTCAACATTTCCCGCTTGCCTGCCGCGCCAGGGGCTTTTTCAATTGTGCAGCCCAATGCCTTTAATGCCCGTTTCAGGTTGCCGGTAATGGCGTAGGTTACAAATACACCGCCCGGTTTTAAAAATTGGATGGTATGTGCAATGGCTGCCTGATCCCACATTTCAGGTTGACGGGTGGCGGCGAAGGCATCATAGTAGATGATGTCGTATTGCTTTTTTGAGTGAAAATCCAGCAGTTTGCAGTCGGCGATTTGCAGTTTGCAGCCGGGGGAAAGTTCAACCGGGCGTGATAGCGATTTTTCGTAATTATAGATGAAGCCTTGCCAAATTCCGGCCGAAATATATTGGTCGTACCTGGTTTGGGCTATCATTTCCGATGGCAAGGGATAGGCTTCGATGCCTGTATATTCCAGGCTGATCTTCTTTTTGGCGCACAGATCGGCGCTAAGTAAAAAATTTAAGCCGGTGCCGAAACCGACTTCTAAGATGGAGACGGCCACAGCCCCCTCTAACCCGATAGCTATCGGGTCTCCCCCGGTTGGGGAGACTTTAACTTCGCTCGTGTCAAGGGAGGCGGATTTTAGGCTGAAGGATCCTTCTAAAAAATAACGAAGACCGGAATTTACAAACACGTGCCGGCTCTCCTGTAAAGCGCCGTTGCGGGAATGGTAGTTCTCGCCTACTTCCGGGTTATAAATAGTGTTCGAGCCGTCAGCTGTCCGGACTAACTCAAGCATTAGGCGTTCATTTTTTGTATTTCGAGTTCTTTGATCACTTCGCCAAGGTCGTAAACCGGTACATTGGTTATTTTACCCCTGATGATGCTGGATGCGGCGGCCGACCGGTAGCCGGCGGCGCAATGGGCAACAATGGGCTTATCGGTGGGTATTTCGTTTATCCTTTCGCGAAGCTCGGGGAGTGGTATGGTGCAGGCATGGTCAAACACCAGGCCGTCGTCTGTTTCAATCGGGTTACGGGCGTCAACAATCGTATAGTTTTCGGGGTGCGATTTAAAGTCAGCCAGATCCAGTTCTGCTGACCTTTCTGTAGCATAAGCGGGTGGCAGGAGGGCGGCTTTTATGTTTTGTTCGTAGCCAATTTTGGCTGCTTTCTTTATAACGGTATCCAGATCATCGTCGTTTGTGGCTATTAAATAAAATTGCTCGCCGGGGCCGATAATGGAGCCAAGCCAGGTTTCAAATTTCTCGCCATCCTGCAGGTTAATGGCCCCTTTTAGAAATCCTTTTTTAAAATCTTCCTTTGAGCGGGTATCAATAACGGGGATGTTTTTTTCTATTTGAAAATCGCCGCCCGGCCTAAAAACCGCGCTGATGCTGTCATTGAAAGATGGGGCGCCTGTTTTGTTCAATTCCACATCGTGGCCAAAATATTTAGGGATAAAGGGCTGGTCTTCAGTGATCGTTTTTATAAAAGTCAACTCGTCCATCAGCTGCAAAGCATAATTTTCGCGCAGCTCGCGGCCTATGGTACTTTGCAGATCGGGGCTCATGTTCTTCCCGCAAAGGGAGCCGGGGCCGTGGGCGGGGTACACCACAACGTCGTGCGGTAAGGTCATCAGCTTTTCGCGGGTCGAATAATACATTTGCCGGGCAAGCTGTTCTTTTTTGGCTGTTATATTGCCGGCGTTTTCCCGCAGGTCGGGCCGGCCCACATCTCCAACAAATAAAGTATCGCCGGTAAACAGGGCCTTTTCATTGCCGTATTGATCTTCAACTAAAACGCATATCGAATCGGGCGAATGGCCGGGGGTGTTGAGGGCCTTTAATTTAATATCGTCCAGTTTTATCGCGTCGCCGTCGTCAAAGGTTTCGTGCGGATATTCGGCGCCCGTTAGTTTACTTACGTAGATCACGGCCCCGGTTGATTGATGTATTTCGAGATGCGAACTGACAAAGTCGGCATGCGGATGTGTTTCGATAATACCTGTTATATCGGCTTCATTGAGTGTCGCGAAATCATAGTAAGGCTGTGGATCGCGGGCCGGATCGACAACGATCATTCTGCCATTCCGGATAACGGCATAAGAGGCATGCGCCAGGCCCTTGTCGTAAAATTGATGGATCTTCATTCGCGGTAAAGATAAGTTAATTTCGGATTTCGAATTTTCGATTTCGGATTTGGGAATTTCGATTTGAGATTTGGGATGATGTATTATTCAATCGTCCAGCCCCCTTATTAATTTTTATCGCAAACTCAATTTGAACATCCAAAAATAAATCTTGAACATCTAAATAAATCCGAAATTGAACATCCGAAATCCGACATCATTCCGCTTCCCGCTTTACCAGCAAAACCTCATCGGCATCCAGCGGCAGATAGCCGTACTCATAACAAAAATGATAGGTCTTGCCGTTTTGGGTTTGATAGGTGCGGGTGTGATATTCAAAATCAAAGCCTTTTGCGGCTAGCTTTTTACGGGTGGTTTTGGTCTTGCCGGAGGGGTTTAACTCTTCCAGTATCCGGCGGTTGCGGCGCAAAATGTTGTTGATATTACGTACCAGGTTATAGCTGCTGCTGTTTAGCTGGTTATTATAATTATTGCGGCAAAGGTCGTTGCAGAACTTTTTATCAGCCCTGCCATGCAGCGGGGCGGCGCAATCGAGGCAAATCCTTTCTTCATTCATTGGTTAAAGATAAGAAAATATTATCCGTTTGCAAACGGTTGCAAATGGAAATTGTCGACTATAAGCGGTTATTAACCGGGTAATATGATGAGCCAGGTACACCTTTGTGTCGTCAATTAAAAAACAAAAATTTAATTTTTAACAGCATGAACACATTAAGAAACAGTGTACGCCTTGTAGGCAACCTCGGCATGGATCCCGAATTAAAAACTTTTGACAACAACAGAAACATGGCCCGTTTTTCAATGGCTACAAATGAAAGCTACAAAAATGATAAAGGGGAAAAAGTAACCGAAACGCAGTGGCATAACCTGGTGATTTGGGGGATGCAAGCCAAATATGCGGGCGACAACCTTAAAAAAGGCGATGAAGTGGCCATAGAAGGCAAGCTAGCGAGCGGTAGTTATACCGACAAGGATGGTAATAAGCGTTATTTTACCGAAGTTGTAGTTAACGATTTTATAAAGCTTAATGGGAGGGGTTAGTGGTAGAGTTTGGAGATAGGAGATTAGAGGTAAGATTATTTGAACTAACCTCCAATCTCTTATCTGCAATTTCTTTTTCAAACAAACTTTTATAATTATATTTGTTATGTACTTAGAAGCAAAAGAAACAGCAAGGTTGTACAAATTGTTATCCGATAAATTAGGTAATGATACAACTGAGGCCATGTTTAAATACATCGATAATAAAACAGAACGCGCGGTGGAAGCAACCATTAAAACATTAGCTACCAAAGAGGATATCTCGACTGTACGCAAAGAAATTGCGGACTCCGTCAAATGGATGTTTATCTTTTGGATAGGTCAGGTTGGAGCGACAATGGCTATCATACTTTTATTTGTAAAAAAATAAATTATTTCGTGAGCGATATTCTTCAAACACTGGCTACCAAAGAAGATCTTGCACAAGTTAAACTTGATCTCAGCAACATGATCAGAGATTCCGTTAAATGGATGTTTATTTTTTGGATCGGCCAGGTTGGCGCAACGATAGCTATACTATCTTTATTTTTGAAAAAGTAAAGCGACCTACGGCGTGGAGACCGCTACCGGCAGTACTTTTCCGTTAAACAACCGGTGGCCGGTTACGGCGAAATCGGCGATATATTTTCCCATTTCAAAAGCCAGCACCGGCGACTGGTAACCCGGGAATGCTTTTTCGAGCATCTCGGTTTGCGCCGAGCCGAGGGCCAGGCAATTCACCTTTATTCCTTTTTCGACCAGTTCAAGGGCCAGGCATTCCGTCAGGCTGTGCAAGGCCGCCTTGCTTGCCGAGTAGGCAGCCAGGCCCGGGAATTTGGCACTGCCCTGGAAACCGCCCATGCTGCCAATGTTTACAATATGGCCGTCCTCCGGTATCAAATGGAGGATGCCCTGTATCATGCGCACATGACCGATAAAATTACTTTGCAGCATTTCAATAAAATCCATTTCGAGCAGTTGCGAAAAGGGTTTATTCACCAGCATGCCCGCGTTATTGATCAGGATATCAACCCGGTTATCAAAATTATTGGCGATAAATTGCTGCAGGTCCTTGTAGTCGCCGTGTACAATGTCAAAAGCGAGGGCGAATACTTCGGCATCCGGATTCAATCCGTGGGCGATCTCTAATAAGTTCTCCAATTTATCCTGCGACCTTGCCAGGGCAATAACCTTATGCTTGCCGGAAAGTATTAATTCGAGCACGACTTCGAAGCCTACACCGCTGCTTGCGCCGGTTATAATGATATTCATAAGTCAAATGGATTGATTAGTTTAACATTCCTGTCGAGCGATTTAAAATCATCGATATTATTAGTTAACAAAGGAACGTTTTCAACTAAAGCCGTCGCATAAATGATAGCGTCCGGTAATTTAACACGAAAGTTTCTACGCAAGTTAATCGTTTCCTGAGCGATTTGGTCGGTGAGCGGGATGACCCTTAACTCATTACAAATGCCTAAAAGCAGTATGTGCTCGTCCTCATACTTAAATGGAAATCCCAGAGCTTCTATTTTGGTGATAACTGAAATTGCTGCGTTTTCTTTGAATATTTTCTCGGGTGTAAGGGTGTATTTGGACAAGTATATGAGAATATTCGTATCAAAAATCACGATCCCATTCCTTTCTCAATTCACGCTGCCATTCGGAAGGGTCGTCGATATTTTTAAATAAGTTCTTTCCTTTTGCGTCATCCAGAAGCTTTTTTACCTTGTTATATGCGGGGTTGGTTTTTGAAGAGCTAATCGCATCGGGTGAATGATCTTCCTCGATATTTTTAACAAATGAAACTTGCTTTAACAATTCGCGCAGCAAGGCCACCTGCTCATCTTCAACTGTTATTTTTAATACTGTCATTATACCAAATTACGAATATATCATCAAACTACCAATTTTTGCTCAACAGGGTGTTTTATCAGGTAAAAACCGTCGCTGATCAGTTTTTTAAATTCGGGCTGGCTGCTGGCTTTGTTTTCAAGAAACGTTCTTATTTCGAGCGCTACCGCCGGCTCAACGTCTTCGTGCTCTAATATTTCCAGTATCTCCAAAGCGCACAGCCAGTCGTCCTGGTGAAATTTTTGCAGGCGCAGCCATACATTACCTAAAAAGCCGAAATCGCCGCCTTTTTGCCTGCGGTCGCGCACCTGCTGATATAGCTTATGCAATTCTAATGTATTGCCATCATAAGTGGCATGGTGCGTATTTGTATTTGATTTATAAGGGATTTCCACAAAGGCGTCCTTATCGGCAGCGCCGCAGAAAACAGAGACAATTTTTGCTCCAACGGCCATATCATATATTCCCCATAATGGATCAAACAAGAGGTTACCGTCAGCGCCTTTGACCGTGCAATTTTCAAACGTTATAAGCTGGGTTTTCCCATTTGAAGCCATAATCTTTTTTACCAGGCCGCTCACGGTTATACCGCTTTCAAAATTCAGCGTGATTTGTTTACCTTCTTCAATGCCAAAATAATTAAGCTCTTCGGGCGGTAGATCTTCCAGGGGCATCGCGTGTTCTTTCAATTTGCCCACCGGCGAGCTGAACCCATCGCGGTGATGGCCTTTACCGTGACCGGTCAACTGCTTATTGTCGACCGATAACGCAGAAGGTCCTGTAGTTTTTAGGAAAGCCACATCGCCGTTTGCATCGGATTTGTATTCAGTGAAAGTACCTGTAATTTGTAAACCCGAGCTGTAAACCGCGGTGCAGGTATTTTTGCTTTCAATCGCTTTTTGCAACCCGTATGCTCCGCCTTTCCTGAATGCCATCGTGTTTGCAAATTCTTCAAGTATGTCTATCAGGTTTTGAAAGGTGGGCGTTACAAACAACTGGGGTTGCGTTTGTGTGATATCGTATGCGTACTTTATAGCATCAATGGTATATGGTAACTTTTTGATATCATGATTCATGCAGCTTGCGCTTTCGCCGATGGACGACAACAGGCCGGCACCATAAATTTTGGGATTTTCCAATGTGCCGATCAGGCCATACTCCACAGTCCACCAGTGCAGGCGGCTTAGGAGCGACATTTCTGAAGGTTCGCCAATGTTTTCCTGGCGATAATGAACCAACTCTTCGGCTTTTTTTATCTCAGCTTCGCCGGCATCCGGCATTTCTTTTAATATCGAGAGTGCCCGGATGGCCTCATACAATTCAAAATCCTGCGCCGAATACATGGCCTTTGCGCCGATAGAGCCAAAATAGCTGAGGTATTCGTGATAATCCTTATCGGCAATAATAGGGGCGTGGCCTGCCGATTCGTGTATGATATCGGGCGCGGGAGTATATTCAATATGTTTTAGCTGACGGATATCGGCGGCTATCACCAAAACGCGATAGGCCTGGTATTCCATAAATGCGGCAGGTGGAATAAAGCCATCGACAGTAACCGCTCCCCAGCCGATCCTGGCTAGCGCATCGTTCATCTCCTGCAAATGAGGGATCTTTTCGATGGTTAGGCCGGCTGCCTGGAGGCCCGGGATATATGGGTAATAAGCAACATCCTTTAAGTAGCTATAATTTTGCCGCATTACATACCGCCATACAGCATGGTCAACCGGTGTGTAATGCTCATAATGCTGGTCGACTATAAATTGCTTTAAATGCGCGGGCAACGCCGCTACCTGCGGATTGTTAAAATCATTAAAATGGCTCATTAAGAGGTCGGTTTATTACTAAACGTAAAAGTATGAAATATGATTGTATTGTCGAGATGGGTATCGTTGAATTGTTGTATTGTATCGCTGAATTGTTGCATTCCCTCTCATCAGAGCAGCCTTGGGCGAAATCAGGCAAACCACCGCGGGCCAGGAGCGTGGCAGGGCATAGCAGATATCCCGACAAATTTTACCCTACAATTACCATTCCTTTTTTAACTTGCAACTTTAACCCAACACCATGCACGCGAGCGGTTTCTTCAAAATATTTTTAATCATAGCCGGTTTAAGCCTGTTGATGGACTGGTACGTATTTGCCGGTTTACGAACTTTTACCGCCGACTGGCATTCGGTACGTATGCGTCAGCTGGTCAACTGGGGCTACCTGGTTATTTCGGTGGGCGTTACCGCGATGTTCATTTTCGGTTTCGGCAGCTTCACCACCGCTCGTGGTATGACGCCCTTTCACGAGTGGGTGCTCAGTATCTTCCTCACTTTCTTTTTCACCAAGATATTTTTCATCATCGTATTGTTCCTGGGCGATGCCGGCCGTTTTCTTTACGGGATAGTAAACAACATCATCAAGCCAAAAGGCAAAACCATCCAGCCCTTTTTTCCGGAGCGCCGCAAATTTATCAGCGAAGCGGCTATACTGGTGGCTGCCGTTCCCTTTGCCGGTTTTTTTTATGCCATGCTCAAAGGCAAGTATGATTATAAAGTACACCGGCAAACCCTTTACTTCGACGACCTGCCCGAGGCTTTCGACGGCTTTACCATTACCCAGCTTTCCGACATCCATTCGGGCAGCTTTGATAACACCGCGGCCGTTCAGCGGGGCATCAACCTGGCCAAAGCCCAAAAAAGCGACCTGTTTGTTTTCACCGGCGACCTGGTGAATAATGCCGCCTGGGAAATTGAGCCATACATTGAAAGATTCCGCGAATTGAAAGCGCCTTACGGCCAATTCTCCATATTTGGCAATCACGATTACGGCGACTATATCCACTGGGACAGCGAACAGCAAAAGGCTGCCAACCTCGACAAATTAAAACAGCATCACAAGGCCCTCGGTTATCGCCTGCTGCTGGACGAAAACGTAGAGATAGAAAAAGGCGGTCAAAAAATATCGCTCATTGGCGTACAAAACTGGGGTAAGGGATTTATACAACTGGGCGATCTCGATAAAGCATTAAGAGGCGTGGATAAAAACGCGTTTAAGATATTGCTTTCGCATGATCCAACCCATTGGGAAGAAAAGGTAAGATACAATCCTGCAAATATTCATTTAACCCTGGCGGGCCACACCCATGGCGCGCAGTTTGGCGTTGAAACGCCGCACTTCAGATGGAGTCCTGTAAAATACCGCTACCTCGACTGGGCCGGCCTGGTGAACGAAAAAAACCGCTACCTGTACGTCAACCGCGGCTTCGGCTTTTTAGCTTTTTCAGGCCGCCTCGGCATCTGGCCGGAGATCACCGTCATTACACTCAGGAAAAAAGTGAGTTGATTGCTGAAGCCGGGACAAGGGTGCGAATGATTATCTCGGACTTTACTGACTTCTCTAAAACTGGCACGGTTTAAGCTTATAATCAATACCAAACAAGCTTTAATATGCCACAAAAAACCACTAGAAGAATCGGCCAGCGCCCGGTGAATAAAAGATCAAATAATATCGATACCCTGCACGAAGCCTGGGACATCATGAAGCCTTTTGTACACTTTTCGATAAAAGCCATGCGCGTTATTGCCCATGCGCTTATCTTCATCGTAAAAAACATCCCCAAACCCGATGACCATAAACGCGGAAAGAACGACAAGGTGATCAAAATATAGTTCTGCGAACCAACCCTCCAAATTACAGATACGCACGTTTCAGACTTTACTGATTTTTCAGACTTATTTATCTATTTTAGCAGGAATTAAACTAAAACCGAAAATTATGGCAAATAGCAAAACCTGGCACGACACCCACAAAGACTCTTTAAAATTTGGACAACGTTTGGCCGATTCAGTAGCCAACGGAATGGGTTCATGGCGGTTTATCATTATCCAATCAATAATAGTTTTGGTTTGGATGGGGCTCAATGTCGTGGCTATTATAAAGCACTGGGATCCTTATCCCTATATTTTGCTGAATTTGCTTTTCTCAACCCAGGCCGCTTACGCCGCGCCTATCATTATGATGGCCCAAAACCGGCAAAACCAACGCGACCGCGCACATGCCGACGCAGATTTCAGAACAAACGTAGAGGCAAAAAAAGAAATTGAGGAGCTGATTAAAAAGCTGGACGATATTGAAATTGAAAAACTTGATAAGATACTAGCCATCCTGGAGAGGAACGAGAAAAAATAGAGTCAAGAACCAAGAGCCAAGAACCAAGAATCAAGAATCAAGAAAGTGCCTTATGTCTTGATTCTTGGTTCTTGACTCTTGGTTCCTAATCCTGACTCCCTACTTCATACTTATTTCTTAGTTTTGCGGTCAATGACAAAAATCGAAGACGCGGTAATTCACGAGGTTGAAGACGAGGTTAGCCCCAAAAACTGGAAGAACATTTTCTGGACGGCCGTTAAAACCATTTTAAAGATAGTTATATCGGGTGCGCTGCTGTATTATGTTTTCAGGAATGTTCATTTCGCCGATGTTAAGTACAGGCTTTATCATGCCAATTACTGGTGGATGCTGGCCGCGCTGGTCAGCTTTTTTCTGTCGATAATTGTGGCGTCGGGCAGGTTGCTCAGCTTTTTCCGGTCGATCGGCCTTATGCTCGACCCGCGCTTTAATTTCCGCCTTTACCTGCTTGGCCTCTTCTATAACTTCCTGCTTCCCGGCGGCATCGGCGGCGACGGCTACAAAATATACCTGCTCAATAAAAGCTATAAGCTTCCCGCTAAAAAAGTGTTCTGGGCCATCATGTTCGACAGGCTGAGCGGCCTTTGGGCCATCGGTTTGATCATCGTAGCCCTTATATTTCTGATCCCGCAGATAGACGTTCAGATAACGATACCCCTGGGGATATTCGCGGTCGGATCGGCCATATATTATTTCGTTGCCTACCGGTTTTTCAGGGAATATACCAAATTCTTTTTCGCGGCACATGCCAAAGCCGTGGTGGTGCAGGGCTTGCAGGTAATGGCTATTGTATTTGTGCTGATCGGGCAGGACTTTTCAGGAAAATTTTCTCCCTACCTGCTGTCTTTCCTGGTTTCGGCGCTGGCAACCGTCCTGCCCATAACCGTGGGCGGCGCCGGCCTGCGCGAAACTGTTTTCCAGCAGCTAACAAAGGTATTTCCCATGGATAAAACCCTTGCCGTTTTCTTGCCCGGATCATTTTACATTATCTCCCTTATCGTGGCGCTGCTTGGTGTTTATTATGTATTGCGGCCAAGCCGGCTGGCTAAAGGCCTGCCTTCCATCGAAGAAAAATAACCGCACCTGTTTGTTTTGCCTGATTTCGGCCGAAGCTCATATCTGTTCTGCTGAGGAGAAAAGAAAAAAAGGGTGTCATCCTGAGGCCCTCGAAGGGTGAGCGGGGGAGATTTCCAGCTTAGTTAAGGGAGCATATTATAGCGGAAACTTGTCAACGGGGTACAAGAACTCTGCGTTTTTGGCCTGCGCGGCTTCTCTCGCCAGGTTTGGTTTCTCATGGATGATATGTTTGGTTCGCACAATATTGGTGCCGCTCATGGCCGCGGAGGCCTAGTTACTTTGACGCGCCAAAGTAACCAAACCGCTTTCAGCAGAAAGGCTTCTTTGCCGCACGGGCCTTTGCCCTGCAAATCAGGCAAAACCGGGGCTGCAATATTTTTGCCCGGGCGACCCTTGCGATTTGCGACCTCGCATGCAAAACATTGCTATGCCCTGCCGCGCTCGTGGCCATCATTGTTTTGCCTGATTTCGGCCGAAGCTGTTCTGCTGAGAGGGGAAATCGTCACTCCAAGACTATATCATTCGAACATAGCATAGGAGGCACTGCGGACACATAAATGGAAGGAAGTTATTTGTTTCCGTAGTGGCCATAGCCGATATAACAAAAACGGTGACGATGTTTTCTTCGACCTTATAAATTATCCTGTCCTTCAGATTTATTCTTCCCGACCAAAATCCGGAGAGTTCATATTTTAATGGTTCGGGGTTTCCTATGCCAGTGTAAGGGGTTTCGGTAAGTTCGATAAGTATTTTTTCAATTTTTTTGATGCTGGCCTTATCGCCCGACTTAAAATGCTGCTTTATGTGCCGTTCGCTAACTCTTCTATTTTAAGCCTAAACTTCCCCATACGTTAGTTGGATCGATCTCTTTATAATTACCTCTTTTTTCTGCTTTTTTTACCATTGCCACAAAATCGGGATCATACGGGCTTGTTTCTACATTTATTTTCCAGGCTTTGGCAATGGCCTTTAAAGCTAAAAGCTGGTCTTTACTTTGGGGATGCATGATCAATGTTTCCATACACAAATTTACTTAATTTTTATTTCTGATTTCAAATGGTTTTAAAGTATTTCGCCTATGCATGCTGTAGTCTTACCAGGCGTATCGATGCTCCACTACGTTTCGCATGATTGTATGTATGGTTCGCACAATGTTGGTGCCGCTCATGGCCGCGGAGGCCTAGTTACTTTTGTGGCGACAAAAGTAACCAAAAACGCTTTCAGCAGAAAGGCTTCTTTGCTGCACGGGCCTTTGCCCCGCAAATCAGGCAAAACCGGGGCTGCAATATTTTTGCCGGGGTGAACTTTTCGCTTTGAGACCCTGCATGCAAAACATTGCTATGCCCTGCCTCTCTTTGGGCCACCATCGTTTTGCCTGATTTCGGCCGAAGCTGGTCTGCTGAAGGGAAGAGAAAAAACGGGTGTCACCCTGAGGCACTCGAAGGGTGAGCGTAGGCATAAATGATTGTGTGCTGAAATAATTTGCCTGATTTCGGCCGAAGCTGTTCTGCTGAAGGAAAGAGAAATCGACGCTTAAATGGGCGAGGACCTTTCAAACAAAAAAATGAGTATTTTTAAACCGACTACGCCTGCACTGGCTTCCAATCTGCATTTAAACCTTAAACTATTCTCACATACATGGAACAAACAAACATTCAATTGCCTGCGCAAAAAATTTATAAAGACCGGGCAATTTGGGCTGGGACATTTCTCGGCGGGCCTTTAGTCGCCGGGTATTTGATGGCTGAAAACTTTAAAGTTTTTAATGAACCGGATAAAGCCAAAAAGGCCTGGATCTATGCGATCATTGCCACTGTGGTGATCTTTGGCGGTATTTTTTTAATTCCCGACATCGACAAAGTCCCCCGGCAATTTATTCCGCTTGTTTACACAGCAATAGCCTACTACCTTGTGATACATTACCAGGGCCCCAACATTGAAAAGCATATTAACGGAGGCGGGCAAACGTACAATTGGTGGCGGGCGCTAGGTATAGGCTTAATCGGAACTGTAATTACAATTGCACCCATTTTAGGCATTGCTTATTTTACCGATACTGTAACAAATACCGAAACCGTTAAAACTTATGGGGTGATGAATAACAAGGTTGGTTTTGATAAAAAAAATATACCCGAACGTGAAGTTGATCAAATTGCAAACAGTTTCACCACAACCGGCTTCTTCGACCATGCTATTGCAAAGTATGTTTATGTAAAGAAAAACAACAGCAATTATGAAATTTCAATTTCGTGCGGCAAATCCGTTGAAAGCAACCCGCAGGCCATAGCAGTATTCGTTCAACTGAGAAATGACATGCAGAAATTGTTTCCGAATAACAAAATAATTTTCAATATAGTGGTTGACCACCTGGATAATGTGGTAAAGCGGATTGAATAAAAACCTCCACCAGTTATAACGGCTGCCTGCCAGCGGGGCACGAGAACTCAGCGCTTTTGGCCTGCGCGGCATTCTCGCGCCAAGTTTGGGTAAAGAAATTTCTGTGAAATTTTTAAAAATTACTAGCGATTCTTTTTTTCATCAAAATTTTTAAAAATATTTTAGAAATTGAGATTGAAGTGGTACTTTTAAAACGAAGTGCTTTTTGATTAATGATTTTATTTATTAATCTTATGAGCACAATACAAAAAGGGCAATCGAAAAGCTTTTCAAACTTAGACTCTCAAAATAGAAGACTTATAACAATTTGGATTATTGTTATTGCTACTATTAAACTTCTTGTTATCAACGTTTACTTACTGTTTTGCTCGAATTTTTTGTTGCTTAATTCCCTGGGCGTTAAAATTCTGTTGAGCACTGACTCCCTTCTGATTGGCACAATTATAGCAAGGGTAATAAAATATTATTTCCCGACAATCAAAGTGCTATAGGAGCGCATACTCGACCTAGGCTTGGTGTGTAAAAAAATAATTTATCATTTAATTTTTTTATACGCTTTTTATATGCTTATTGCCAATAGAAATTAATCAAATAAATTAATACGATCAATTGTTTTGACGAGAATTAAAAAATATATCTTGATTGTCAGTTAGTTGCGATTTGCGTTTTCTCGAGAAATTTAAGGAGTTTAAAACATAATATACTTTAATCACGTCCAATATAAGTGGGCGAATGATGCGGTAAGATTATTAAATTGAATAGCAGTTTTTAGATATGGAAGAAGATAAACAAAATAACTCTTTGAGAAAACTCTTTGCGTTATTGGCTTTTGTTTTAACTATTTTATGGTTAGGGGTATTAACAACTATACTTATTCACGGAGAAGCAAATTTGTCTAAATCAGTTTATATCGTTTTATCAGTTACAACTCTGCAAATTGGTCGATTGCCACTTATTGTAATGAGATATTTATTCTATATCAAAAAATAACTTCTAATTCCTTCAACTTGAAAGACTTTAATGTCTTCTTAATATATATAGCATTTTTATTTATAGCGCTAATAGGGGATGTGCGCATTCAAAGTTGCATAAATAGATATGCTGTAAATTTACAACTCATTAGTTTTCTTAGTATATTTCATGGTTTATATCCCTAATATCGAATTACTCTATGGTAAACATCTTTGATCAGTTAAATTATAAGTTATCTGAAGTTAAAAAATTTTACTTTTTTGAATACTTCTATATCTTGTTGAAATCTGTTCAGAAATTTGAAGAAAAGGAAAGGATTTTTTTTCATTTTCAGAATTTGAAAGAGGCGTTAAATCTAGGCGATTCAAAATATAAAAGAATAGGATCAATCTCTGATATTATAACTGATAAACAGCTACTTCGCTATAGGTATACTTTTCAACAGGTAGTTGATGAATCGCTGTCTTTAAATCTAATTAACTTTGACGACGGAAATTTTATATTAACCGAGAAGGGTAAATCTATTCTTCAAATATATGAAGCGAATAATCCTGAGAGCTTTATTGAGCAACTTTTTATTTTAATAGAAAGTAGAACCAATGGTTTTCATTATCTGGTATCGTCATTATTCGAAATTAATCCCAATAATGGGGGCACATTGATTTTCCCAAGTTACTCCCCGTTAAAACTCCACTTTTCTAAAGAAGATATCATTGAGAACAACAAATTTATCGATTATCTAAACAGCTTACGCGATCAACTCGTTTTAGATATAAAAACACATCTGAATAAGGATGTCAACTTAAATTTTCCGAACAACGATTTAGTAGATAAATTAGTAGAAACGGGACTGATAAATAAAGATTATAATCTTAAAAACTCAAAAGATTACAATCTCATAGTCAAAAGAGTCAGAGATTTTTGGGCCAACCATTTTTTAAGGAACATATACAACTTTAAGAATATCAATAGTATAAGTTATTTCGATCTATGGGCTTATCGTGCGAAACAAATTGGTTTAATAAATATCACCGAGTTCTACCCAAATGTTAGTGGTAAAATGGTTTATCCGACATCAATAATTTTTAGAAACGTAAAATCAAACGATTTCAAGAAGATATTCGAATATCCAAACAAAGAAATATTATACATCCACAATCCGCGTTTTGGCGATAGTTTTGTCTCAACTCTATATGAAACTTATTTGGAATTAAAGCGATCTTATAGAAGTTATTTTGTTAATTTAAATGACCTTCGCGATATGGTCAGCTACAAACTTAAGATATCCAATAAAAAATTTAGCGACCTTTTAAGTGAGGCGTACGAGTTAAATTTAAAAGGGCAACTGAGTATTAGTATTTCATTGGAAGTCGATAAATTACCGTCTGAAAAAGCAATATATTTAGTTAGAGATCCTATTTTTATATCAGGTAAAGTAAAAAATATTATAGCAATTGAGATAAATACAAATAAAAATGAATAAAATTTTCAGAAAGGCTTCAGATTCAATTACTGAAGAAATTATAAACAGAAAATTCGATAAATTTTTTTTAACTGAAAACCCATTTCCCAATACCCCGTATGTAAATCAGGATTCACCTGAGAAAAAATATAACGG
>JAQBOH010000201.1 GCA_028288125.1 Mucilaginibacter sp. | reverse complement strand
AATCAGCGAACTTTTATTATATTCGGTCAAGTCTTGCCTCGCGAGGCTAAAACTTTGCTGCGGCAATTGGTCAATGTAACTGCTATGGCATTCAAAACAACGCATTTCAATTGGACGGTCGAAATATGCGTGTTGAGCAGAAAAGCCGGGGCTGTTTGCCCAACTGCCCAGGGCGTTAAAATAAGATATGGGAAGCTGAAACAGTTCATCGCCTTTCCAGTACAAGTAAGTTTCGGCCTTTACTCCGCCAAAAGCAATATCAAAACGCTGTTCCCGTAGTTTTTTTCCGTTTAGGTAAAGCACCTGGTAAAGGCTGTTTCCCCGCTTTTCCATAACCACATTTGAATGGTCGCCAAAAGCAGCCTGGTTATGATTTTGAACAAAGCTTCCATGAATGCTATGAATTGATGTGGGCCGCGATGATTCAAAGTGTGCCGTTTGGAGGTATGAATTATAAATTCTTTGATGACACTTTATACATTTATCCGATCCGGCATATGCCTCTCCGCGCGCATCCGCTTTATTATCCACATTCACACATTGCGTAAATATGGCAATCAACGGCCCCAAAAAGATCGCCGTTAGCAAACAGATACGGTTAACTTTCATCAAAATAAAGTATTCTTTTACGCAATAATATCCGGTAAAACGCTGACTAAAAAGCTACCATTTATAAGTGGCTACAGCCCCGGCATTTAGCGAACAGGATGCAATTTTTGAATTAAATTTAATGTTGAATGTTTGTGCCCCGGTGCCGGTATTTAATACGATAAGCACTTTTGTGCCATCTGTATTTTTAAAGGCCACGTTCTGTAAGGTGTTTTGCTGATCAGAATATATCCTTACAGCGCCCGGCCGTACAAATTTCGAAGCATGGGCAATAATGTAATAGGATACATTGCGCGAAACTGATGAGCCAATGGTTACAGCCCCTAAGCAGGTACTACATCCGCCGGTAGTATGCGGCCCGTAAGTCGGGTCTGATGCCAGGTTCCATTCCAACACATTTTTGCACCAGTTGCGGGTGGCCCCAATAATTAAATTACTGATATGCCAGGACAAATCGTTCCCAAAATTCCCGCCGCCGAATGTTGCCTGCTCAGTAAAGTAAAGGTTTTTATCCGGATAAGCATCATGCACCTGCGATAAAACATTTATTGACCCGCCATATAAATGAAATGCAGAACCGTCGACAAAAGCATTAGCAGCCGGATCAGCAAATATACTGGTAGCATATTCGGGATGATCGGCATTATGGTCATATACAATGATCTTGGTTTTTATACCGGCAGACTGAAAGGCAGGTCCAAGGTTATTTTTTACAAAACTTGCTTCATCTGCCGCCAGCAACAGCATCGCCGGGTTATTATAGGCATTTAAAGGTTCGTTTTGCGGCGTAACCGCATCTATGGTTATCCCGGCGGCCTTCATACCCTGTATGTATTTTACAAAATAGTTAGCATAGGGGCCAAAGTTTGTGGGTTGTAAGCTGCCGCCGGAAAAGCTGTTGCTGTCCTTCATCCAGGCCGGCGCGCTCCAGGGGCAGGCTAAAATTTTAATATTCGGGTTAATCGCGATTATTTTTTGAAGTATAGGTATTAAATCGGTTTTTTCCCGGTCAATACTGAAATTCTGCAGTGTAATATCACCTGGCACATCATCATAACTAAAGGGCGAAGAGCTTAAATCCGATGCGCCTATCGTTATCCGGATATAGCTGATGCCTAAACCGGTTGAGTCCGCCGAAAACAATTCGTGAAGCAATGCATCTTTTGGGGCAGCATTCAAACTATTAAGTAAATAGGCGCTGCCGCCTGTTAAAGCAAAACCAAAACCATCAATGGTTTGATAGGTTTGAGTCGTGTCTACATTTATAGTCGTATTTTGATTTGAGCCGCTAGTAAACAGCAGGGCTACATTCTGTTTTTTAAATAGCTGGGATTGGTCGGCCTCGGTAAGCCACATAGATACGTCGGTTTTAAGCGGAGTTACAGGCGTTACCGGGGGTATTGGGCCGGTAGCTACCGGTGCCACCGGGGGCTTTTTGCTGCAACTCATTATAAGAGCCAGTAAGCCAAAGCTAATAAGGGTTGGTATATATTTCCTGATCATATCTAATTAATTTTTGTGGTCCGATAAATTAAAACATGCAGCATCCCTATAAGAGGCGGCTCAAAATTTAACTAACGTGTAGTGTTTAGTTAGTGATCATTTTATAATAGTGCACATAATCAACCTGCATAGTGGTAGGAAACGCCGTATCATCAACTCCTTTAATTCCTCCCCAGTTACCACCTACGGCTATATTCATTAATAAATGAAACTTTTGATCATATGGCCACGATGGCGATCCTTTACCATCGTTTGCATAAGTAAACACAAGCCCATTATCGTAATAGCCCTTAATAGCATCAGGTGTCCAATCAACACGATAAAGGTGAAAGTCGGTGCTTGCCGTAGGTATGGTCAGATTTCCGCCTTTTTGGGTGCCGATAGCGCCATTATAAAGCTCGGTATGTATGGTAAAATAAACCACGTTGGGATTATAGCCCACCATTTCCATAATATCCAACTCACCTGATTTTGGCCATCCACCATATACATAATCGTTCGGCAGCATCCAGATGGCCGGCCAGGTTCCGGTGCCTGCCGGTAACTTAGCTTTTACTTCAACCCGTCCATAAAGCATGTCAGGTGTTTTCGACACGAGCCGGGCGGAAGTATAATTCATACCGTTCAAACTCTCTTTTTTAGCTGTTATGGTAAGTATGCCATTGGTAATACTGGCGTTGTTGGTTGAGTTGGTGTAATATTCCAACTCATTATTTCCCCATCCGCCGCCGCCGACATCATAACCCCAGTTATTGGGATCAGGTGCGCCATTTGTGTTGAACTCGTCACCCCAGGCGACATTCGTATCAAAACTATACACTTTTGGGGGTTGTACAATCGGTGTAAAGACAGGCAATGCAGCAGGTTTCTTCGAGCACGATGCCATACTTAAAATAAGCATAGGGCATATCCTAAACAAAAAAAGTTTCATAAAGCAGCAGTTTAAATAACAGCAAGGCCGCCTTAAAATCAGGCAGCCTTTGCTGTATGTAATTATTTGGTTCCCCGTAATTGCACGTTGGTAAACGAAATACCAGTGGTGCCCAAATTAGAGCCCCCGCTTTTAATAACCAGGTAATAGGTTCCTGTTACGGTTGGAGTGAATGTTTTCCCCCCTCCGTTACATGATATGGTAGAAAGCAGTCCGTTAAAAGCTGTCTTTCCACATCCGTTCCATGTATTCAACGCTATTTTAATACCTCCCGAAGTATAGTCGGAACCATTGGCAGGTGCCGCGGTACCTACATAGGTCTCAAACCAGGTGTCGGTAGCGCCACTCCCGGAAATAGTCATGTCGACCATATACTTTTGGCCTGCGGTAAGGTTTACGGCCTGGTAAACGGCAGCATGTCCATAATTGCCGCCTGATGCTACCATTACATTTTTTACAGGATCCATTATCATGGTAACACCTGAACTAATTGTGATGTGCGTCCATTTAGCATCATCGCCTGCAAGCATTTTTCCTCCAACAACGAGGTTGCCCGAGGTTGGGTCGGATAACGGTACAGTAACCGTTTGGGTAGCTGTTTGCGAAACGCCGCCCGCCCCAATTGCCGTTAATGTAAGTGTGTATACCCCTGCATCCGGATAGAATACGGTATCAGTTGTTTTGCCTAAATTATTACCGCTGCCGTCTCCATGGTTCCATTTTACTGCAAGTACGCTGCTATTATTTGCCTTTACTACATAATAATTCGCTTTACCGGCAACAGGTGTTACTGTAAAAGAGGCAGTAAGATTTTTAGGTGTTAATCCGTTTCCGGCCCCAACGGCGTCAGGCTTACAGCCAACGTACATTCCGATTGCTAATACACCCAATGCCAGGGTAAAAGCTTTAATTAAATTTAATTTCATTTTCTCATTTTTTAATGGTTAAAAAACTATATGGTTTTTAGCTAGTTAAAAAAACTATAAGGTGCCGCCCCATTCCTTGCTTTGCTTTAATTGTGTAGCATTTAAGTCATTGGCCGGGATCGGCAATATCTCGTCATGATTGGCTTTAAATCCTTTAAATGCGAGTACTGTAGGCGCGTCGCCCCAACGTACTAAGTCAAACCAGCGATGTCCTTCGCCTGCCAGTTCCGCACGCCGTTCGTTTTTAAGTGCAGCCATTGTTGCCGGAAGCGGATGTGTAACACCGTCGTTATATGCACGGGTGTGTACCGCTGTCATTAATGCAGCCGCGCGTGCCAGATCGCCTCCGCCGCTGATTAATGCTTCGGCTTCCATCAGGTATGTATCAGCCAAACGTATCTCGTAAACATCCTGCGCAAAGTTCAACTCGAAATTGCCGCCGCCAGTGGTTATATCTGCAACATGCCCCATAAATTTGTTAAGGTAAAATCCGGTATTCTGGTATGCTGTTGGCGAACCTGAATAGCTGGCAACGCCAACTCTTACAAGGCTGTCAAGATTGGCAACTGTAGCCGCATTTCGCGGATCATAGTGTATGAAGTTGAAAAATTCGGGGGTAAAATCAAAGAAGCTCCAACCGGAAACATAATCGGGAGCGCCGGGTTTTAAAGCCACATAATTTCTTGGCGCAGTCATTATATCTAAAATATTTCCTTCTGAACAGGCAATACATCCCCAATTACCGCCTGATTTGGATGAATGCGCGATTTCTAATATCGATTCCGAATTAAACTTATTATGCACATTCCATAAACTTGCGAAACTGGGTAATAATTGATAGCCATAGGTTGCATTTAGCTGACCCGGGGTACCATTTACCTGTGCAAATTCTGCTGCCGACTGGCTATACTTCTTGTCATATAAATAAATTTTACCCAACAACGCGTGTACAGTACCCATTGTCAATCGGCCGCCGTCAGTAGTTACATTTATTGTATTAGGGATGTTTTTATTAGTAATTACAGATTGCAGATCGTTTTCAATTTGCGTATAAACAGCGCTTGGTGGCACTTGTGTTACGTTATCTATCTCATTGGCGGCCAGCGGCTTCAATATCAATGGAATGTTTTTAAACAAACGTACCAGGTCAAAATAAAAATACGCGCGCAATGCGGTAGACTCGTCGGCATACCTGGCTTTTAAACTTGCGTCCATCGGAACACCCGGCAGCTTTGACAACAGCACATTCGCCCTGAATACGCCCTGATACGAACTTGACCATAATGTACTTGAAGGTCCCTGATTCTCATCATGCCTGTAAGTACTAAACAACTGTAACTCGTTTACATCCGAGGGGCCACCGCCACCTGTGATCTGGTCGTCGCTGCCGACGTCCATCGTATTAAGCTTGGTTACGTCATTACTACCCTGGTAGCCAACTACGTCATAAACCGCTACAAGGCCGCTAAAGGCTTCCGTTTGGTTGCGGTAATACGCAGATTCAAGACTAGTTCCTTTGGGGGCAACAGTCAAAAAACTTTTTTTACATGCAGGGATCACCAGAATGCCTGCCGTACAAATTGCTAAATATTTTAAATACTTTTTCATATGTCTTTTATTTTAAAATCCTGCACTTAAACCAAGTATAAAGGTACGAGCCTGGGGATATACGCCCTGGTCAATACTGCCGGCAACATCCGGATCATAACCTGTGTATTTTGTAAAGGTTATTAAATTTTCGCCTGTTACGTACACACGCACCCGTTGTAGTCCAACTTTACTTAATATATTCTTATTGAAGGTGTATCCCAACTGAATGGTCCTTATTCTGAAGAAGGTTCCATCTTCAAGATAGAAATTTGAATTGTTGGTAAAATTATTATTAGAATCATTGGTGGTTAACCTGGGATAAGTGTTTGAAGTTCCCGGTCCGGTCCATCTTCCTAAGGCAGTGGTTTGGTAGTTAGCCGAGTTGATATCCAAACGGCGTAAGCCCTGAAATATCTTATTTCCACCCTGGCCTTGCCCAAATACTACAAGGTCAATGTTCTTGTAGGCTGCATTAAAAGTTAAACCATACGTCCATTTAGGAAACGAACTGCCTAAATAGGTACGGTCGGTGCCGGTTATTGTGCCGTCTCCATTTAAGTCGGCGAATTTGAAATCGCCGGGCTTGGCGTTAGGCTGTATTCTCTGCCCTGTCTTCGGTGACACATAGTTATCAACATCGGCCTGAGTTTGGAATATCCCAAGGGTTTGATATCCATAAAAGGAACCATATGGTTGACCTACAACAGATTGAGTTACATTACCCGATATGCTTTGAAAGCCTGCCCCGGATAAGAACAGCTGGCCTGGGGCCAAACGGGTAACCATGTTTTTAAGATGGGATACATTGCCATCAAAACCAATTTTAAAATCACCTATTTTTTTATGATAGCCCAATTGCAGTTCTTCGCCGGTATTTTCCATATCGCCTACGTTGGCATAAGGGAGGCCCACAGCACCTACATACCCGGGTATGTTAACCTGCTGAAGAATTCCGGTTGTTTTTTTCTTATACCACTCAAGTGTTAAATTAAAATCGTGGAACAATACCATGTCTACACCAATATTTGTTTGTGCGGTTTGTTCCCATTTTAAATTCGGATTGGACGGGGCATTAGGGCTGTTACCCGTAAGGAAGGTATCGCCGGTTCCGAAGCTATAATTTCTGCCTCCGCCAATTGTTGAAAGGAATGCGTTATCTGTTATATTATCGTTTCCGACAACACCGTAACCGCCACGAAACTTAAGGAAATCAACCACGTTATTGGTTGGCCAAAAAGCTTCTTTGGTAGGTACCCATCCTAATGAGAACGATGGGAACGTACCGTATTTATTGTTTGCACCAAATCTTGAAGAACCATCCCGTCTAACAACTGCCTGTAAAATATATGTTTCATTATAATCATAATTTAAACGGGCAAATAACGAACTGATATGATGCTCCTGGCTTTCACCGCCATAACCGATCGTTTGAACGGCTGGCAGAGGGAAATTTAATGAAGCATCGTTAAAGTTATTTACAGGTAAACCATAATTGGTAGTACCCACGCTAACTGTAGCGGCGTCGACATATGCTCCCTGGCCTATTAAAACATTTAAATTATGTTTACCGAATGCGTGTGCATACGACGCTGTGTTTTCAAGATTCCAGTTAAAAATCCGGTTCATACCTCTATTGTAACTGGTATTCACCAAATTGCTGGTTGACGAATTCAGGTAATAAATAGGCGTAAAACTTTCGTTACCGTAAAACGCTATTTTGGTACCCACGGTTGACCTTATCGCCAACCCTTTTAATGGATCGACCTCAACAAACGCGTTACCTACTACGTTGTGCGCCCAGTTATAATTTCCCAGATGCTCTTGGATGTAAGCTAACGGATTTGTAAGTTCCTGGCCTACAGCAGTAGATATACCATAAGGATATCCTTGCGCATTCCGATATACAGGATTGGTTGAGTATGGAGCTGCGGAAGCCAAAGTAGGATCCGTTTGCACTGCGGGCGTAATAGGGTCGAGATTTATAGCAGAACTTAACGGGCCGCCAAATACGCTATTGGTATTACCCAAACCTATATTCTTTTCATACGAATACCCGATGTTATCACCAAAATTTATCCATTTCGAAGGTTTAAAAGCTTCATTGGTTCTGAAATTCACCCTTGTGTAGTGTGAAATTGGTGTCGCTACGATACCTTGCTGGTCTAAATAACCAAATGAGGTATAGAAAGTCGACTTATCGCTTCCGCCGCTTACACTTAAGTCGTGACTTTGCTCCCTGGCACTATTATTAAATATCAACGACTGCCAGTCGGTACCTTTACCCAAAGCCGCCGGATTTGGATAAACAATATTTCCTCCGCCGGCTATAGTTGCTTCGTTTATCAACGTAGCGTACTGCGTAGCGTCTAACAATTGAAGTTTTCGTGCCGGGCCCGAAATACCATAGTAGCCGGAGTAATTGATCTGTGTACGGCCAGCTTTACCTTTTTTGGTAGTAACCAGTATTACACCGGCTGCAGCGCGTGTACCGTAAATAGACTGCGAAACCGCGTCCTTTAATACTTCGATGGACTCAATGTCAGATTGATTTAGGTAGCCAATACCACCATTGTCAACCACAACGCCGTCAACCACATATAAAGGGTTATTATTGTTAAACGTGGTGATACCTCTTACACGCACAGTAGAAGCGGAACCGGGTTGGCCATCATTCGCTGTAACGGTAAGGCCAGAGGTTCTACCTTGTAAGGTTTGCTCCAGACGTGTAACCGGCTGATCTTCAAAATCTCTTGCAGAGACACCGGAAATTGCGCCCGTTGTAACGCTTTTCTTTTGCGTACCGTAGCCCACAACAACCACTTCGTTAAGATTTCGCAAGTCCTCCGCTAATGCAATCGTGAAAACAGTCTGCGTTCCCACAACAATTTCCTGTTTAATGTAACCTATAAATGCGATCACTAACACAGAGCCCGGGCCGCTTACATTCAATTTAAATGTACCGTCCAAACTTGTCGTAACGCCATTGGTAGTTCCTTTTTCAACAATGGCTACTCCCGGAACAGGGAGCCCTTTTTCATCAACAACCTTGCCCGACACCGGAATACTTGCTACCGCTTCGTCGGTAATCGTTATTTTATCCGGCGCTGTGGTTATATTGTTAACAGTTACGTTGTTGGCATCAGGCAGTCTTCCGAGAATGACCCTATCCTTCAATACCTCGTAATCGATACCGTTATTTTTAAAAAGCTGGTCCAGCACAACTTTAAGCGGCTGGTTTTCAAAATTTACGGATATCTTTTGCGAAATATCAATTATACTTTTACTGTATATAAATTTTACGCCATTATTTTTTCGCAAATAGGTAACTGCATCCAGCAGCGTACCATTATTTAATGACATATTCACTTTCTTGTCAAGCATATCCTGTGCTTTCAATGGATTTGAATAGGCAAGACCGCTTAACATTATCGAAATCAGGATTTGACTAAATGTAATCTTCATGACTTGAAACCAGGGAACAGATTTTCGTAAACAAAATTTCATATATTTGTTATGTTTCTAAATGTAAAAAATGAGACAATTAAAGCCTACTCACCATCTAATGGTGTCCTTTCGTGGAGGGCTGATCCAAAACTTAGGAGTGCTCGTAACACTTCTAGGTTTTTTTGTTTTATGGTACCGGGGACTTTCGGTTTTTAGGTTTGTGGTTTATACATCGCGGTTAATCATTTAAGTTAATTAATTGGTTAATTGATTTGGTTTTGGTTATTTTAATTCTACTATATTATTCTTCATTTCATAATCTACATTCAAAGATTTTTTCAGCGCTTCCAAAACGTCAGGTAAATTAAAGCCTGCCATATCTGCATTTAGCACATACCGGTTCAGTTTTTCATTTACCACTTTAATATGAACATGAAATTTAACATTAAGCAGAGGGATTATCTCCCTTAATGGCCGGTTATCGAAAGTTAAATTGACACGATTCCAAATTTGGAGGGCCGGTTCATTTCCGGTATTTCCCGATTTCAAGATATGCTGATCAGCTAAGTAGGTAACTTTTTGATGCGGATAAAGCATAACTTCGCCCTGCCCCAACTTCAGGATATCACCGGTACCCTTGTTCTTTCCATTGATGGCAACAGATACCTTTCCGGTAATTACCGAAACATCTGCCGAATTGCTTTGAATATCATCTCTCACCAGGAAACTTGTACCCCAAACTTTGGTCACTATAGAATGACTGTTGATGATGAATGGCTTCGAAGGATCTTTTGTTACCTCAAA
Source organism: Mucilaginibacter sp. (assembly GCA_028288125.1). Classification (GTDB taxonomy): domain Bacteria; phylum Bacteroidota; class Bacteroidia; order Sphingobacteriales; family Sphingobacteriaceae; genus Mucilaginibacter. Next base: position 5,824 of record JAQBOH010000201.1, on the reverse strand, counting down.
AAAACACTCTCCCGACATAGATACCGCTCTGAGCCGGGCACCGAATGTTTTAGGAAATGTGAGCTGGGCACCCGGACTAAGCCATACCATACTATTATCGGGAAGCCTTAATTTATAAATTTGCCTGGTTTTATTTGTGATAGCCACAAGATCCGCCGTATTTACAGCAGCATATTGCGGATTTTTTACATGAGGATGGTTATTATAAAGAACACTTATAAAGATCAAAAATAACGCGGCGGCACCAGCAACTGCATACCATGTTTTTAAAACACGGAAATTAAATTTCTTAGCCGGCAACTCGCGAACATTATCACCCAAAGCGCTGATATTATAAAGAACATGATTATAAATATGTTCTTCCAATTCTTCCTGGCCGGACGCTGACATCTCAGAAATAAGGTCATACTCCTGTTCAAAGGAAAAGTACCACTCCTGAACCAATACGTTCTCTTCTGCGGTACATTTCCCATTGATATACCTTTCCAGTAATTCAACGGATATGGGTTTATTCATAAAAATAGGAATCGGTTTATAAAGATATGACGTTTAGGCCGGGCGTAGCCCCTACCTGAAAAAAAAATAAATTTAAAAAAGATTACCGGATCAGCAGAAGTAAGGCCAGCATCATATAATGGGTAAGCCCCATCCGTAGTTTTTTAAGTGCTTTGGTAAGATGATTTTCTACGGTTTTTTCCGATATTCCGAGATATAAGGCAATCTCTTTATTCGATTTGTATTCCTTTCTGCTCAATTCATAAACTGAGCGGCATTTATCAGGCAACTGGTTAATTTCAGATTCAATGGTATCTGTCAGATCACGTAACAGAATGGTTTCTTCTGTCGAATGATCAGTTTCTTGATATGTTATTTTAAACGCTTCAGTATACTTTGCTTTTACCAATTCTTTGCGGTAATGATCAATAATATAATGGCTTACTGACGTAAACAGGTATCCGGCCAAAGCAGTTTTTATTTGCAAGGTTTGTTTTTTAACCCATAAATTGGTAAACAACTCTTGAACAATCTCTTCTGCAAGCTCTTTACTTTTTAAGCGTTTATAGGCTGCGCCGTATAAATTCTTCCAATATCTCTTATATATCTCCCTGAACGCAACAAGCCTCTCTTGCTTCAATAACACAACCAGTTCCTCGTCAGAAAGCTTACTAAAATCACTCATGTTTTATTAACGGGAGTTAATGTTCATAATTTAAAAATGCCCAATTAGCAAAGCTAAAAAAAAATCATGCAACTAACAATCCAAAGAATTTTTAATATGGCCAGTAAATGCGTTTAAAAAGTTTGCTCAATAGCGAAAAGGAAAATTAATGACTTCCTACGGTTATATTTATTCTATATGGTATAGGGTAAAATTATAAATTATATCCTTATTATCAGCATGTTAACAACAATTTTAAAATTATCTATTTATATTTTACTTAACTAAGCAAGTAGTTTTTACCATATAATTTAACTTTACGGCTGTACTGATTATGTTGTCTTTAAAAAGTATTCAGTACTGAATTTTTGTGGATTGTTTTTTTAGTAACAAATTGTTCAAAAAATCATTCCAATTAGTTGAATAATATTACCCGGGCTACCCAATTTTTAAGATGAGTCATAGAATACAGGTGCCGCTAACGGCAGATTTAAAAGAAAGGATAAAAAAAGATAGCAAAAAGAGAGGGTTGAAAGAAAGTCAATGGGTTAGGTCAATAGTAACAAAATATTATGCAAACATCGACAAGAAAGGCTCATGAATTTATGTATGAATAGTTGACCGATCTTTGGGAAACGGAAATGTAAAACAGAGCCTTTCCTGTTTTCAACAGAAAGGCTCTGTTTTACTTCGTCGGGGTGGCAGGATTGCCTTCGGCGATCCTGTGAGTGGGGTGTTACAAAGAAATCAAATCCTTGCGCTATGCTTTGAGGCTTTTTCGTTTTTCCGTTTTTGTAAGCTTTGCTTACAGCACTGCACAACAAAAAATCCTCACCTGCTTTCAGCAGGTGAGGATCTAATTTTTTTGTCGGGGTGGCAGGATTCGAACCTGCGACCTCCTGGTCCCAAACCAGGCGCGATACCGGGCTACGCTACACCCCGAAAAGGTTTGCAAAGGTAAGTTTTAAAATTACCGCCGCAAATATTTTTTAAAAGAATTTGTATTTATCATGCCGGTTCAGGGCCTTAAGCTGCTCCAAAAAAAAGTATCCGGAGCCTTAGGCCCCGGATACTCGATTGATACACAATATTTAAGATGTTATTTCTAATTGAATTGACTAATTATTTTGATGTAAATACTTTTACGTAATCAACATACATTGTTCCGGTTTGAACGTCTGCCGGTGCAATATTGTTGTAATAAGACCCGCCTATTAATAAGTTTAGCGAAAGATTTTGTACTTTTCCAAACATGCCGCCAACATACCCGCCTGCTGTTTTGGTTTCAACCAGCTGGCCGTCAAGGTAGTAGTTAAGTGCATTCTGGGTCCATTCGGTTGTGAAAACATGCCAGCAAGCCGACAGGTCCGAGTCGGTGGGGTTATTTAACATCCCGTTATTTACCAGGTTTTGGTTGGGTTGTGTACCGTAAAAGTAATTTGTCTGGTACCTTTTCACGTCGTTTCCTTCCACCTGGAACAAATTGATCTGCCCATTTGTTGGCCAGCTAGGTCCATAGGAATCAAAAAGCGAAACCAGTCCGTTTCCTGAAGCGATCTTCACCCTGGCTACTATACGTATTTTTGGCGTTGCAGTACTGGGCCCAAAAGTTGCATTACTTACAATTGAACCTGAAGTGAAATTAAATGTGCTGTTTGATGAGCTGTTAACTGTGGTAGGGCCCGTTACGGTTTCTTTTTTTGCCGCGATCTGTAAAACGCCGTTTACGATTGTCACGTTAGCAGGTTCAAAGCATTGCAGTTCGTTTTGAACACCACCGGTATAAGCGTACCACTTTGACAGGTCAGTGTCAAATTCATCATCGAATGACTTTGTCCAACCGCTGCCGGTAAGAGAGGTTTCATCAAAATTGTAGTCGCAAACAGCGGTGGCGATTTTTGGATTAATTGTCACTACTGTGGTTTGCGTCCCTTGTTTCGCTGGAGCGAGTTTTTTGCAGCTGCTTATTCCTATAATTGATAGGCTTCCAAGAAGAAGAGCAGTTAATGTAGAAGTTTTCATAGATTTTAGTTGTAAAATTGACTTTAAAATTTAATCGTTGGATAAATATTAACCATTACTATGCCATAAATATATTTATTGCAGAAAATGTTTTAACCCCGGCACAAATAATCTCAATAAATTATCGTCGGCCTTTTGGATACTGCGTTAGCTACAAATTTGGGTGGAAATTAGTCCGGACGGCTTAAAAAAGATGTGTGAATAGATCATTACAATAAAAGCACACACTTTTAAAGGTGTCTATTTTAGTGTTCATTCAGGTGTTCAAAAAATATCCAGTTTAAAAACACCGGCCTTTAAAATGACATGGAATACCAGCTTATTTACCTGGCTTCGGCAGTTGTATATCTGCGTTATCGATGACCAGAATCCAGTCTTCGCTGGTAAAAGCAGTTAATTTTTTTGTGCCATTGGCGGCAAAGGTGCCGATAGGCAGTGCCTGGCCATTGCGGGGATCGTACCACCAGGCTCTCGCCGTTTTAATTTTCAAGGCGTCGAAGTTGAGGGTCAACGTCCCGCCAAGGGGCAGGTAGGCTATAAATGTGTTGTGGTCGGTTGTTTGCGCGGCACATACATAATTTATGCTGCCGGACTTACCGCGGCCGTCGGTTATTATTTTATTGCTTGTATCAGGAACGAGCCGCTGCCATGCACGTGAGCCGAAGAGACTAAAACAGTTGTTCATTTCAATCATCCCACCGGTATTCATTAATGGCTGCCAGTTTTTGAACACATATTCAGGATTATCCTTCAAGCCGGGGCAAAAGCTGGTGCCCGCACAGCCGCTAAGCAGGCCGTCATAATTTTTCCGGCGTATCCATTGCGGATTTTCATTATCAGCCACATGAGGTATATCATGCTCATAGCTTTGATCCATCTGGAACATCATTTTCCCCTTTTCGTAATGAGTCAGTTCAGTTTTATATTGCGGAGCGTCCTTCCCCAAATTTTGCTCTATAAAAACGTACAAGCCATCGATATCGATATATTGTGCATATAGCGGATTTTCCGATGACCAGTTGGTGCCCTGCTTCGACTCGAAATGCCCGGTCCACAGGTGACGCTTGTCAAATTCTTTGATGCCCTGGATAATATTATCCATGTGAGGGTTCAGCGAGCTGTCTCCTTTGTTATCGCCGCCAGCCACCCAAATAATATTCGAAAAGTCCTTATAGCGCTGTCCCAGGAACTGGCCGTAAGAACGGCTTTTAGCTACGCTGTTAGCCGGACCAAGCAATTGCGACCACCAGCCCTGGCCTTTATCCCCTTTATAACCCAGGTAACACGGCACGAGCAATACTTCGATGCCTTTGGCCTGGGCCATGCGCAAAAAGCGGTCGGCATGATCGAAATAAGCAGTGTTATAGGTTGAGAAATCGCCTAGGGTTTTAAAAGGCGGAATACCCTGCCAGTTGGGCGGCCCGCCTGCAAACCGTGTATCAAACGAAATAATACTTACCATAAGGGTATTAAAGCCCTTGCGCTTTACGCTATCCATAAAAGCAGCTTCATCCATTTCAGATAAAGCCTGTATGAGTCCCCATGCGGATATTTCTTTAACCAGGAAGGGTTTGTCCCTGCTATCTGTAAGATATTTGTGGTTCGGGCTTAATTTTAACGGAAACATCCGGGAGCGTTGTGCCGAAGCTGTAAAACCGGTGATGCCTAACAGCACCAAAATAAAAAGGGCTTTAAATTGATTAGGGATCGTACTAAAGTATAACATAATGACTGAACAGTTGAAGGCCGAAAAGAGTTTTAAAACACGGTGCCTTGCAGCAAAAAGAATACGCCAATCAGCGCAAAGCACATACTGGCTATCCATAGGCTTTTTCGCTTGGTAATGATGGAGATCGCTCCTATAGCTATGGCAACCTGGAATAGGGTAACGCCCCTGGCCAGTATTTTATGCCTGGCAACATGCCCGTCCGATTCCTTTTGAAACTCCTTAGCCTGCTCCATTATTTTTGCCTGCTCCTTTTTATTGGCTTTTACCTTTGCCGTATCCTGCGGCGCCGGAGTTTTTCCTAATGCCACTATCAGTTTATTGGAAGACGCCAGCACATCTGCTTTAATTCCCTTTGCCTGGTAATAGGCCCATTGATCTGATGAGCGCATTTGGGCCAGCATAGACTCGTCTGCATGGTCGCCTGCCAAAAGCCCGCATATTGCCGCTAGCACAGCAAATACAGCCGTAGTTAATGCCACATACAGCACCCATTTTTCTTTACCTTCCTCCAGCATATGATGGGCGTGCTCGTTGCTTTGCTCATGAATGTGTTCCGAATAATTTTCTATCTCGTCCATATTTTATTTTTTAAGCAGGTTCAATAATGAAGGTTGTTTATAATGGTTAAAATTACTTATTAACAAAGAAAATTCTTACAACAATAATAATAAGTTTGCGGTTGGTTTATTGGTTCACTTGTTCATTCGTTTATTAATAGCATTTCGAATATGTTGAAACGGACCAATAACCAAACAAATAAACCAGTGAACGACTGAAAGGAAAATGAGATTAACAATACACGGGGCAGCCCGACAGGTCCCCGGAAGCATGCATTTGCTGGAAGTTGGCCAATTTAAAATATTCATCGATTGTGGTTTGGATTATGAGAAGGACCGCAGCATACAATCTAACGA
>JAQBOH010000137.1 GCA_028288125.1 Mucilaginibacter sp. | reverse complement strand
AGACGGGCAAATTGCTTTTCTACCTTGGGGTAAAAATTGTTCCAGTTTTTCTTTTCCTTCGGCGACCAAACATCTTCCGCAATGGCCATGCCCCGCGGCCAGGTCATATATTCTACCTGGCGGAAATTGAATACTTGTTCGGTCCATAAGTTGCCTTGCCCGCCCAGTATTAGTTTGGCATCCACGCTGTCGGGCAGCGGCTCAAACTCGTAGGTTTTATTTAAGCGAAGCGTGGCGTATACATGCGGCTCCATTATCCTGTCGCTTTGCATATAATCAAGGTAAGCAAAAGTGGTGGGGCTCATTACCACCTCGTGGCCGGCTTTGGCCGCGGTAATACCGCCTTTCATTCCGCGCCAGCTCATTACTGCCGCGTCGGGGCCCAGGCCACCCTCAATGATCTCGTCCCAGCCCATAAATTTTTTACCTTTCGACTCCACTATTTTCTCCAAACGCTTTTCGAAATAGCTCTGAACTTGCTCGTAAGTGGTTAAGTTTTCCCGTTGCATTAAGGCTTTAACCGAATCGCTTTTGGCCCAGTAGGCTTTGTTGCATTCGTCGCCGCCCATGTGGATATATCCAAACGGGAACAGCTGGGCTACTTCGGTTACTACCTTATCTAAAAAAGCATAGGTTTTTTCGCTGGAAGGGTTCAGCGTATTATCAACCCGCATGCGCTCGCCCGAACGCACCTGGTACTTATCTGCACCGGCGGTAACGGATAGCTCCGGGTAAGCGACCACGGCGGCAAGGCTATGTCCCGGTACATCTATTTCGGGCAAAATATTTACAAAGCGTTCTTTAGCATATTGCACCAGTTCCTTTATGTCGTCCTGTGTATAAAACCCGCCGTAGGTGCGCGGCTCATCGGCAGTTGGCGTCGAAAAACTGCCAAATTCGCCTATCTTTTTAACATTATGCGCTGCTGCTTCGGTTAAACGTGGCAGGCTTTTTATTTCAACGCGCCAGCCCTCATCGTCGGTAAGGTGCATATGCAGCAGGTTAAATTTATAGCGCACCATTTGATCGATGTATTGCTTAACCTCTTCTTTGGTAAAAAAGTGCCGCGAAACATCCAGCATCAACCCTCTCCAGGCAAATCTTGGATAATCTTTAATATCAACAAACGGCACCGTCCAGGATATGTGATGAACAACCTCAGCGCTTTCGATCTCCTTTGGCAATAGCTGCACAAGGGTTTGTACGCCATAAAATAAACCTGCAGGTTCGTTAGCTTGTATGGTAACCCCTTTTGCAGTTACCCGCAGGTGATAACCTTCCTTACCCAATGACGTATCCGGTTTGGCATATAGCATTAATTTAATGGCAGCAGGTGTAGTAAATGTATTCTTTATGGACACTTTGTTACCCGTGGCAGTTGTTAATTTATTCTTCAGGTAATTGGTGACATCTGTTACGCCGGTACGTGAGCTTGCTTCAATAATAGTCCGGGCTGGCAATGTGAAATGCCCTTTTTTGGTGATCACTTTTACCGGTTCGGGGATAATGGCCAGGCCCGGTTTGGTGGTTTGACTGAATGAATTAAAAGTTATAAAACCGCAGCATAGTAACAGGCTAAATCTTTTCATATTGGAGTTTTAAGAGGTTTAATTGGAGAAACAGATTGCAAATTATACTTTTTAAATAATATTAAAAAGTAATTGTAACATAAAATCGCGATTTAATAATTATTATATTGCGTCAACCAGACACGTTATAATTTCTTCCGGAGTTTTTGGGCTTTTCCGACTTCCGGACTAAAGTATTATTTTTTTCTTTCGGACTTTCCCGACTTTCCGGACTTTTCCGACTAAAGTATTACATTGCATTATAAACCAACTAAATCTCAATTATGTCAACCGATCGCAGAAAATTTTTAAGACAGCTCGGCAGCACCATTGTGCTTACTTCGGCCTCACTTTCAAGCTTTGCAGCTATGGAAGATCATGAAAGAAAGATTTTACAGGCCGAAAAGCGTACCGGCCCGAATGATAAGATAAGGATTGCCACCATTGGGATGGGAATTATGGGGTTTAATGATACCAGGGCCGCGCTATCGTGCCCGGGAGTTGAATTTGTTGGCTGCTGCGATCTGTACGCCGGCAGGTTAATACGCGCGAAAGAGGTTTTCGGTCCCGATATTTTTACGACCAGCGATTACCATGAAATACTCGACCGAAAGGATATTGACGCGGTGATCATTGCCACCAGCGATAACTGGCATAGTACGATAGCCATTGCGGCTATGCACAAGGGTAAAGCCGTTTATAGCGAAAAACCAATGGTGCACTATATCAGCGAGGGCTTGAGCGAGATAAAGGCCCAGCAGGAAACCAAAGCGGTTTTCCAGGTGGGCAGCCAGCGGGTGAGCAGTATAGCCTTTCAAAAAGCAAAAGAAATGCTGGCGGCCGGAGCAATCGGGCAGATCAATTCTATTGAGGCATCCTTTAACCGGCAGAGCGCCCTTGGTGCGTGGCAGTATACCATTCCGCTCGACGCTTCACCGCAAACTGTGGCCTGGGATCGCTACCAGGCGAAAGAAAAAATAAAACGGCCGTATGACAGCAACCGCTTTTTCAGGTGGCGCAATTATCGCGAATATGGTACAGGTGTAGCGGGCGATCTTTTTGTGCACCTCCTTTCGGGGATCCATTTTATAACCGGGTCAAAGGGGCCGAGCAAAATATATTCAATTGGCGAGCTTGCCTATTGGAAGGATGGAAGGAATGTTCCCGATGTAATGAATGCCGTGATACAGTACCCGGATAGTAAGGAGCACCCGGCGTTCGAGGTGTCGCTCCGGGTTAATTTTGTAAGTGGTGATGGCGAGCACTCGTCGACACGGGTAACCGGGTCGGAAGGTGTGATGGACTTGTCGGATGAAAATGGCTTTACTATCCGCAAAAGAAAAATGACTGTAGCGCCCGGCATTGGCGGATGGGATTCGCTATCTACTTATCCCGAAGCGATGCAAAAAGCGCTGCTGGACGAGTATAACCAAAAATATTCTGATGTTGACAAGCACTCGACAGCCATTCCCAATGTCACTTATGGCGTGCCGCCGGGCTATAATGTATCCAACGAACACTTTGCAAACTTTATTGACGCTATCCGCACCGGCAAGCCCGTTGTTGAGGATGCTGTCTTTGGTTTCAGGGCCGCGGCGCCATGTTTAGCCTGCAACGATAGCTATTTCCAAAACAAAGTGATACACTGGGATCCGGTGAATATGCGGGTAATAAGCTGAAAGGGCAAAAGCGGAAAGCAGAAAGCTAAAGCAACATTAACGCTTTTTGCTTTCAGCCTTCAGCTTTCCGCTCTTTAGAGTTTAACAAACTTGCCTTTACCTTCGATACTTTTATCCTTATTGTTAACCACCTGGATGAGGTAAGTACCTGGCAGCATGCTGCTAACATTGTCCTGCCAGCTGGCCTGGTTGGAGTTGGTTGTTTTGATCACTGCGCCGTTGCTGTTCACGATGGTGATGTTATAGGATTGCGTGCCCGGTGCGGCAGCAGCTGTCGTTGCTGTCAGGGGTGCTTGCAGGGAACTGATGGTTAACTGGGTTAAAGGGTTAATTTTGGCTTCTCCGGCCACAGCCACATTGATAATGCCGGTTGAGGGGTTGGGATAAACAATGATTGTATTGCTTGCTAAGGCCGTATTATCACCGGGGGCCGAATATTGCATGGTAACTACTTTTGAATAAGAGATAACGCCG
>JAQBOH010000036.1 GCA_028288125.1 Mucilaginibacter sp. | reverse complement strand
TGCTGCAGCAGAATAAGGGAAAATATGGTGCGGCAGGAATTTGTAACGGCGGCGGCGGGGCAAGCGCAATGGTTATCGAAAATTTACGTTAATTAGGTTAATGAAAAAGCTACTAGTTATTTGTTTTCTGCTATTGATAGCACCGCATCTCATTTTCGCCCAGCACTCCGATGAAACCGTGCGTATTAAACAATTGAAAGTTTATGAGGATAGCCTTACTTCATTAGGTAAAAAAATGGTTAACGATGATGAAGAGCTAATTCGTAAAAACGCCAATTACACATTTATCAAAACTCTGGTAAGTGCTTTAAAAGTCCCAAACTCGTTTCTTTATCCTTTTGATTCCGTAAAAAGTGTCCGGATCATCAATTCGCCCGACAATCGTTTTCGCATCATTAGCTGGCCCGTTGTTAACCAGGACGGCAGCTACCGCTTTTACGGTACAATACAGATCAATACAGGCGGTGAATTAAAATTATTCCCTCTTGATGATTATACCCCATTAATTCAGCATCCCGAGGACACAATTACCGATAACCGTAAGTGGCTGGGTGCTGAATATTATAAGATCATCCCTGTTTATACGCCGCAGCTTTATTATGTTTTGCTAGGCTGGAAAGGCAACAACGTAAATTCGACAAAAAAGGTAATTGAGGTTCTATCGTTTAAAAACGGATCGCCGGTTTTAGGTATGCCGGTTTTTGTCGGAAACGGTAAAACACGCGACCGTGTTGTTTTTGAATATGCAAGGCAGGTATCGCTGTTATTGAGGTATGTGCCCGAGCAAAATTTAATTGTGTTCGACCACCTGTCTCCCCCCGATCCTAAATTAAAAAACCGCCATGAATTGTACGGCCCGGATATGAGTTATGATGGCTACCGCCTAAAAAATGGCAAGTGGGTGTATGTTGAAAACCTGGATATGAGAAACATGCCCAATAACCACGATGAGGAATACCTGGACCCTAAAAAACAAGCAGCCATAGATAAAGCGACGAAGGATAATTAGTTAATTAAGTGAATGGTTAATAGTGAGCAGTTGGGTATTATTTTAGTTGATATGTTAACTTTTACAACTAACTCAATCAACTTAATCCAACTCAATCAACCCATAACCAATTTCAAAAATTATATTACTTTAGAGAAAATTTTTACAACTGAATAATGGAGAAAGCCCCAGCCCCGTCCGCAGCAGCGACTACATCCCGATATCCAAAAAGTGTTCCGTATATAATTGGAAATGAAGCGGCGGAGCGCTTTAGTTTTTACGGCATGCGTTCCATCCTCGTTATTTTTTTGGTTGACCAATTTTATAATCCAACACACAGTAAAGCGCTGACAACTGTTGCCGAGGCTCACGCCAATGAAAGCACACATTTTTTTGTGACACTGGCTTACGCATTGCCATTTGTAGGCGGCCTGGTTGCCGATTGGTTCACCGGAAAATATAAGCTCATCTTGTACATTTCGATGGTGTATTGCCTGGGGCACTTGTTCTTATCCATGTTTGATACGAATCTTAACGGGTTTACAGCCGGACTGGTACTGGTTGCTATTGGCGCGGGTGGTATAAAGTCATGTGTGTCGGCCAATGTCGGCGATCAGTTTAATTCCACTAACCAGGATCTGCTTTCAAAAATTTATGGGTGGTTTTACTTTAGTATTAACGCCGGTTCAATGGTTTCAACCGTCTTAATTCCATGGACCTACGCCAATTATGGCGCAAAATGGGCATTTGGTATCCCAGGCATTTTAATGGCTTTAGCTACCATTATTTTCTTTTCGGGCCGTAAATTATATGTAAAGTTGCCTCCGTCCGGTATCAATAGAGACAACTTTGTTTTTATATCATTATATGCTTTGTTTAACATCGGTAAAAAACAAAAAGGGGAGTCGTTATTGGATGTAGCCAAGGCAAAACACAGTCCCGAGAAGGTAGAAGGCGTTAAAGCCGTTTACCGCGTAATGACCGTATTCTTTTTCGCCCTGGCGTTTTGGGCCGTTTGGGATCAATGCCTTTCGGAGTGGGTTTTACAAGCTGCAAAAATGAATCGTACCATCAACCTCGGCTTCACCAAATTCGAGGTGCTGGCCGGGCAGGTGCAAACTGTTAATACCGTGTTTTTATTAGCATTTATTCCGATATTTAATTACTGGCTGTATCCCTTATTCGACAAAATGGGCCTTAAAACCACCCCGCTAAGACGATTAGGCGTCGGGCTGGTGTTAACCGCTTTATCATTTGTCGTTATTGCATTGATACAGGCAAATATCGATGGCGGCGGAACACCCTCGATCTGGTGGCAGATATTTGCCTATATGGTATTATCAGCAGCCGAGGTGCTTGTATCTATAACCGGTTTGGAATATGCATATACACACTCGCCAAAATCAATGAAAAGTACCATGACCGGGATTTGGTTTTTGGTAGTTTCGCTGGGTAATTTATTTACCGCGGCAGTCAACGGCAATATCTCAAATCATGGATTTTTGGCCCCTTATCTTATCGGGGCAAACTTTTATTGGTTCTTCGTGGGCATCGTCACGCTTTTTGTAATCGTGTTTATGTTTGTCGCTCCAAGGTTAAAAGAGCGAAGCTATATAACCGATCCATACGTTGAAAACGAGGTAATCGCGGATACAAATAATTTATAACAAAACAGATTATCGTAGTAAGCAGATAGTTACAATCACTATCTGCTTTTTTTATTTTTAATGACGCCGAAATCGTTTATTTTAGCCGGCTCAATTCAACTATTTAGTGCCCGATAGCTTAGTTATTATACCCACCTATAATGAAAAGGAAAATATTGAACGGATGATCCGTAAAGTATTCTCTTTGCCGCATGATTTTCACGTACTTATTATCGATGATGGCTCGCCGGACGGCACGCAAAACATTGTAAAACAATTAATTCCAGAATACCCCGGGCGCCTTTTTATTGAAGAGCGGGCCGGAAAACAGGGATTAGGCACAGCTTATATACACGGCTTTACCTGGGCGATTTACCGGCATTATGATTACATCTTCGAGATGGACGCTGATTTTTCGCATAATCCCGACGACTTATTAAAATTACGGCAGGCTTGTATTGAGGGCGCGGACGCAGCCATCGGATCGCGGTACATAAACGGCGTAAACGTGGTTAACTGGCCAATGAGCAGGGTGTTGATGAGCTATTTTGCCTCGGTGTATGTGCGTTTTATAACAGGCTTGAAAATCCAGGATGCTACGGCGGGATTTATGTGTTATAAACGAAAGGTTTTGGAAACGGTGCGTTTGCACAAGATAAAATTCGTGGGGTATGCTTTCCAGATCGAAATGAAATATACCGCGGTAAAACACGGTTTTAAAGTAGTCGAAATTCCGATCATATTTACCGACCGTACTCTCGGTACCTCAAAAATGTCAACCAGCATATTCAGGGAAGCATTTATTGGCGTTATCCACATGAAGATCAACAGCATATTCAGGAAGTATCCGGAGGGGTAATTTCGGATTTTTTCTGGACGCGCTACTTTTAAAACCAGGTAATTCTCTAAATCCAAAATTGAACATCCGAAACGGCGAAGTCCTCTTGAGCGCCTTAAAAAACAACAAACAGCGAAAAATCCGAAATAAAAAAATTAATTTCGTCAGTGATGAACGAACACCTTGATCCCGACGGTGAACGCCTCTCCCCTGCTGAGCGTGATATTGAAAAAGTTTTGCGCCCGCAGGTTTTTGAGGATTTTACCGGTCAGCATAAAATATTAGCCAATTTAAAAGTATTTGTTCAGGCTGCCCGCCAGCGCGGCGAGGCACTCGATCACGTGCTGCTGCATGGCCCTCCAGGATTGGGTAAAACTACGCTGTCCTATATCATTGCCAACGAGATGGGTGTGGGTATAAAGATAACTTCCGGCCCTGTTTTAGATAAACCCGGCGACCTTGCCGGTTTACTGACTAACCTGGAGACAGGGGATATTTTGTTTATAGATGAGATCCACCGTCTAAGTCCGCTGGTTGAAGAATATTTATACTCGGCGATGGAAGATTTTAAGATTGACATTATGCTCGAAAGCGGCCCTAACGCGCGTTCGGTACAGATATCCTTAAATCCTTTTACGCTCGTTGGCGCTACTACGCGGTCGGGCTTGCTGACAGCCCCGCTGCGCGCCAGGTTTGGCATTAATTCACGCCTGGAATATTACGACGCAAAATTATTAACGACTATCGTACTACGCTCGGCATCTATATTAAAAACTCCCATAAGCGACGAAGGCGCCTATGAAATTGCCCGCCGCAGTCGTGGCACGCCCCGTATAGCCAACGCTTTACTGCGCCGCACACGGGATTTCGCTCAAATAAAGGGCGATGGAAATATCGACACCGTAATAGCTAAATATGCCCTAAATGCATTAAACGTAGATGAGCATGGTTTGGATGAAATGGATAATAAAATATTAACTACTATTATTGATAAATTTAAAGGCGGGCCTGTCGGATTAAAAACGATAGCGACAGCCGTTGGTGAAGAAGAAGGCACTATTGAGGAAGTGTACGAACCTTTTTTGATACAGGAAGGCTTTTTAATGCGGACCGCGCGCGGCCGCGAAGCGACTGAAAGCGCTTATAAGCATTTAGGCAAAATAAAATTGGGCGGCAATCCGTCGTTATTTTAACCGGAACTAAAAAAATCAGCGTTATACAAGTTTGTCCTCTTGAGCGGTGGCGAAGGGTCTTCTATGTGAAAGTATGATGACTGCTTATCGAAGGAAGATTCATCACTGCCTCAGAATGACAAAAGCGTAAAATTATTATATCCCCATCAATGAAAAATAACATTCTTATCAACTTCAAAAGAGCGCTCATTTTATCAGCATTAATTTTTAGTTTCGCCACCCTGGCTGATGCCCAAAGCGCGCCCCGTGTTGGCATTGCCGGCTTAACCCACAATCATATCTATGGTATTTTAAACGAATACGCCAATGGCAGGGTAAATATTGTGGGCATAGCCGAGCCAAGCAAGGCGCTGCAGGAAAAATACCGCAAACAATTCCATTTGCCCGATTCGTTGTTTTTTACCGATCTGAAAACGATGGTCGCTAAACGTAAGCCTGCTATAGTATTGGGCTATAACGCTGTAGCCTACCATGTTGACATTGTTGAGGTTTGCGCCCCTTTGCACATCGCGGTTATGGTTGAAAAACCGCTGGCGGCGACGTTGAGTCAGGCAAAACGAATGGAGGCCCTTGCCAATCAATATCATATTAAAGTTTTAACCAATTACGAAACGACCTGGTACCCATCTGTTGTGGCAGCATACGATATCATTAATAAAGACAGCATAGGCGCTATCCGCAAAATGGTAGTGCACGACGGGCACCAGGGCCCGCGCGAAATTGGATGCAGCGAAGAGTTTTTAAGCTGGCTGACCGATCCTGTTTTAAATGGTGCCGGTGCACTGAATGATTTTGGCTGTTATGGCGCTGATTTAATGACCTGGCTGATGCATGGTAAACGGCCGGTAGCCGTAACGGCCGTGGCGCGTCATTACAAACCAAATATTTATCCAAAAGTGGAAGACGATGCGACCATACTAGTAGAATATCCTGGTGCAACCGGGCAGATCGAAGCTTCATGGAACTGGCCTTTTAGTATCAAAGACATGGAGGTATTTGGCGAAACCGGCTATTTACATGCCCTGGATGGCAATAATTTAACGATGCGTATGCGCGAGAACATTAAAAGCGTAAAAAAAGTTGAGCCGTTACAATCGCCTTACAATAACCCTATCCCTTATTTTACAGCCGTGCTGCAAAAAAAGATCACGGGCGATGATGACCGCTCGTCCTTAAAGTACAATGTGATCGTGATGGAGATACTGGATGCGGCGAAACGTTCGATAAAAGAAGGCAGGCGGATTACACTCTGAAACCGGCAAAGATTAGTTAAATTGAAGAATTTATCTTTAGTCGAAAGAAAAATTATCCTATTTTAGTCCGCATTAAAAAAAATCTATCGTTATGTTCAAACAACTTTTTTTTCTCTCAATTTTCTGCCTTTTAAGTTTAATTACTTTCGCGCAAACTGGAAATAATGCCACTATAATGGCACGCAAACAGGTACCCATTGTTTGTTATCACCAGATACGCGACTGGAGGCCTACCGATTCAAAAACTTCAAAAGACTATATCATACCTGTCGCTTCTTTTAAACAGCACATGAAAATGCTGGCCGACAGCGGCTACCATACTATTCTGCCCGATCAGTTATATGATTATCTGACCAAAGGCACCGCCCTTCCCAGCAAACCCATCATGCTTACTTTTGATGACACCGACCTGGACCAGTTTGAAGTAGCCCGGCCCGAAATGAAAAAATACGGCTTTAAGGGCGTGTTTTTTATCATGACAGTATCGCTCAACAAAAAACATTATATGAGCAAGGCACAGGTAAAACAGCTATCCGACGAGGGAAATGTTATAGCCAGCCACACCTGGAACCACACTAACTTTAAAAAAATAACCGGTAAAGATTGGCAAATACAATTGGACAAGCCTACCAAGCTGCTTGAAGACATCACCGGTAAACCGGTAAAATATTTCGCGTTCCCGTTTGGCGTATGGAATGCGCAGAACTTGCCCGAATTGCATAAACGCGGCTTTAAACTCGCATTTCAGCTGGCAGATAAACGCTACCCGCTGGACCCTTTAATGACGGTGAGACGCATACTGGACAGTGGCTACTGGACCACCAAAACGTTCAGCAATAATGTGAGGCACAGCTTTTAAGAAGCTTGATTAAAGAAAAGAGACCGCTTTTTTTAAGCGGACTTACCGGGCCAATCCAATTGCCGACACGATTGCAAAATACACTCACCCTTTGTTATGCTGGGCGTAGCGAAGCACTTTCTGCACTTGCATGTGACGATGTGTCTTCAAAGAAAATACTTCGCTACGCCCAGCATAATAAATCAATTCGATGTGACCCAGTCAGTCGGGAAAAAGTGGTTAAAGGTTTTCACCCGCCGGGCCCTGTCCTTTATTAGACGAATTTTTTTCACTGGAAGGGCCAGGCTTACCGCTATCATTATCCGGTGTAACCGTAGGTACCCTTTTTTCGTCGGGTTTATTTTGAACTGTTGATTGATTGCCCTTAGCTAATTTGCCAGTGTTAGCGCTTTGTTGTTTATTTGAACTTTGCATAATGTTTTATTATTTTTTATTAACAATACCGGCGAATTTATTCTGCCTCAGTTACCCACTTGATAGCCGTATCGAGTTGATCTAACGAAAAACTCCTGAATTTGCCTGGTAATATATATTTAAAAAGATCGCTAAACCCGTGCAGGTATTTCTTATCGGTTACCAGTACAACCTTATTCCACCTAAAAAAATATTTCAGCCCCAGCTTGATGTTTCCGCACCATTTCCCCGGCGAAAAATTGTTGATCTCGGTTTCAAGGACCAATAAGAAATTAATCTTATTGTGCCGTTTAAGAAAATGATTAAACAACCGTTCCAGTGTACTTTCGTACTCCAGCTCATCAACATCTGCATAAGCATGTACCCCCGCAACATGTTGCGGCAAATTGTTTATAACCTTCAGCATCTTCTAATTTATAATACCAACATTATGCAAAAACTAAGCCACATTTATCCATAAAATCAATTTATTTAATTTAAAGTTAATATTGGATTTTTTGTTTTATAGTATCTTTGCGTAACATGGCACAAAACAGGGCGGCATACAGTTCACTTATTAAAAATGAAGCAAAAGAGCTCGGCTTTATGTTTTGCGGGATTGCAAAAGCCGGGTTTTTAGAAGAAGAGGCGCCCCGCCTGGAAGCCTGGCTCAAAAATGGTATGCATGGCGAAATGCGGTATATGGAAAACCACTTCGATAAGCGCCTGGACCCGCGCCTATTGGTTGATGGCGCTAAATCTGTTATATCCCTGGGTCTTAATTATTATCCCGAAAAGCAACAAGCCGACCCTCTTTCTCCGAAGATCTCAAAATATGCTTATGGCAATGATTATCACCAGGTTATTAAGGGAAAGCTGAAGGATTTGCTCGGCACATTAAACGAGAAGATCGGCGAAATAAACGGCCGTGCATTTGTCGACTCGGCGCCGGTGCTGGATAAAGCCTGGGCAAAAAAATCGGGTATGGGCTGGATAGCTAAAAACACCAACCTGATCAATAAAAACTATGGCTCTTTCTTTTTTTTGGCTGAGCTGATTGTTGATATTGACCTGGAATATGATATTCCGGCTACTGCTGACCATTGCGGCACTTGTACACGTTGTATTGATGCCTGCCCTACTGAAGCAATTGTTGCCCCTTATATTGTTGATGGCAGCCGCTGTATATCTTACCTGACAATTGAACTAAAAAACGAAATCCCCGGGGAATTTAAAGGCAAAATGGATAACTGGATGTTCGGCTGTGATATTTGCCAGGACGTTTGCCCATGGAATAAATTTTCGCTGCTGCACCAAGAGCCTGCATTTGAACCGCACCCCGAATTGTTGAATTTTAACAGCCGCGATTGGGAAGATATCACAGAAGATATTTTTACAGCAATATTTAAAAACTCAGCTGTAAAACGAACAAAATTTAAAGGCTTAAAGCGAAATATTGAATTCTTAAAATAAAACGGCTGCCTGCCTTAAATAATACCAATTCTACAAACCCTTTTTAAATTTATCGGCCAGCTGCTTTAGCATGTCGTCATTTACCGGCAATGCAGGGCCTTCATCTTTCTTTTTAAAAGGCTTATTATCTGGCCTTGCGTAATGATTATTGGCTACCTCTGGTTTGCGGAATTCATTTTTAGCAAATGCCGCTGCCGGTTTTTGCACTTCGGGGGCGGGTTCTTTTTCATTTTGAGCGACAGGTTTTGGTTGTTTTTCGGCTATTTTTTTTGCATTACACCGGGCATAAATTTCTTCCAGCTTGCGCTTGGTGTAAAGCGGAAAGTCGCCCTGCATCATCCACGAGTAATAGCTAGGCTCAATCCTGAACACTTCCTCAACAGGTTTGCCTTTATGTTTTCCAAAATTAAAAATTTCCTCGCCCTGTTCGTTGAAAACCATACGCCCGGCAAAGTCAACCGGCCGGGTCAGGTTTGTGAATTTATGTAACCCTTCAACATCATTCACAACCGGGAACGAACGGTTTCCCTTTTTATCTTCCCATTCTATTTTCTCGTACCGCTCAATTTGTGCCAGCAATACCTCCATGGTCGCACGGGTATCCGCCTCGGCCGAATGGGCGTTTATAATTTGTTTATCGCAATAAAACTGGTATGCTGCTTTTAAGGTGCGCTGCTCCATCTGGTGAAAAATATTTTGCACGTCAACAAAATGACGGTTATCCAGGCTAAAGGAAACCCCTGCGCGCAAAAACTCTTCCATTAACATGGGTATATCAAATTTATTCGAATTGTAGCCAGCAAGGTCGCTGTCGTCTATAAATTCAGCTAAGATTTGCGCTATCGCTTTAAATTCAGGCTCATCCTTTATATGTTCATCGTAAATACCATGTATCAACGATGATTCCAGCGGTATAGGCATTGCCGGATTTACACGAAAGGTTTTTACCTCTTCGCTGCCGTCGGGATGAAGCTTTATAACAGATACTTCAACAATACGGTCGGCGCCGATATTGGTTCCGGTAGCTTCAAGGTCAAAAAAAGCCAGGGGCCGTTTTAAATTCAATTTCATCTGTTAATATTACTCAAAATTCTTTGCTATGCAGGGTTAATTGGTTGTATTTTATCTTACCAATAAATTGCACCACTGGTAAAGATCGCAAATGTCTAAAAAAGAATCAGCACAATAAATTTTAAATCAATTTAAATATTCGGTTAATAATATTAACTTGTGATCATCTAAACTTAAAAGCAAATCATGAGAAAAACTTTACTTATTCTATTTATTTTATTCGGGGCGGCACAACTGGCAATTGCACAGAATTTTCCTTTCGGGAAAGTCACCGCGGAAGAAATGGGCATGAAAAAATACGCTAAAGATACTTCGGCGCATGCGGTTGTTTTACAGGAATATGGTAAATCGAGAATAGATGTGACCAGTGATGACAATATCAAATTGATATACGAATACCATGTTAAAATCAAAATATTTGACACCAAGGGCTTCGATAACGGAACTGTTCAAATCCCGGTTTATAACAATGGCGATGCTGATTCCTACGAAAACGCGGATGATATTGCCGGTGTAACTTATTACCAGGATGATAACGGGCTAACTCAAAAAGTTGAGCTTGAAGACAGAAAGATATATCCGGTAAAAGAAAACAAGCATTGGGCCAATTATAAATTCGCACTGCCGGGTTTACGAAATGGCTGCGTTATTGAATATAAATACCGCATAGAATCACCCTATTTTGAGAACTTCCATTCCTGGCATTTTCAGAGTGATATACCCAAGGTATATTCCGAATATGAAGTACATATCCCGGCCTTTTATGTTTACAACATCTCGTTAAAGGGAGCTCTTAAGTTAACCAAAAATACAGGTGAAGTCGAAAGTCATTGTTTCTCGACACATGGCGCAAGTTGTGATTGTTCGGAAATGGTTTATGGCATGAAGGATATACCGGCTTTTATTGAAGAAGATTATATGACCGCACCAAAAAATTTCCTGTCGGCTGTCAACTTTGAGCTTAGTGAATATACCAGCCCATACAATGGCATTAAGAATAAGATGACCAAAGAATGGAAAGATATTGACTATCAACTTAAGAATTATAGTGATTTTGGCGGCCAGCTAAAAAGAAAAGGAGTAGTGAAGGACCGCGTTGCGCAAATTATTGCCGGCAAAGCCGATGATCTTGAGAAAGCAAAGGCGATTTATGCCGCGCAGCAAAAATGGTTCAAGTGGAATGACCATTACGGGATATATAGTGTAGATGGAATAAGCAAAGCATTTGACACGCATAGCGGCAGCGTCGCCGACATAAATCTTTCGCTGGTTACTGCGTTAAATGCGGCTGGCTTAAATGCCAGCGCGGTTTTATTATCAACCCGCGACAACGGCCTTATCAATTTGTTATATCCTGTCATCGGCGACTTTAATTATATCGTTGCCCGGGTTGATATCGGCGATAAAAGTTACATGCTCGATGCCACCGATCCGCTTCTGCCATTCGGTGTATTGCCGCTCCGGTGCCTGAATGATAAAGGGCGCGTTATGTGTTTGGATAAACCCTCCTATTGGATGGATATGAATTTACCGCAAAGGGAAACGAGCACCCATTCGCTTAATATAGCGCTGCAGGAAGACGGCAAAATAAAAGGCACATGGGTCACTTATTCGGTTGGTTATAAAGCATATGAAAAACGAAAGGCAATAAAAAAATTCAATACAACGGATGAGTATGTAGAGGACCTTAACAGTAAATTACCGAAGTTGAAGATCCTCAAATCAGAAATTACCAATCTTGACAGCCTGGATAAGCCATTGGGCGAAATATACGAGATTGAAGTCGATTTGTATGATAAGCTTAATGGGAACAAACTTACGTTTAATCCGTTTTTGCTGGATAAGATATCAACCAATCCATTTAAATTATCCGAACGCGCCTTTCCTGTTGACTGGGGTATGGCTTCCGATGACAGGTTTACGCTAACAATGCGGTTGCCCGCTCAATATTCAATAGAGACGCCGCCACAGGCTGCCGCTTTTGCGCTTCCAAATAATGGCGGTAAGTTTTTAACAAGTTACGAGCCTGATAATAACGTGTTTACTTTTTCACATGTCATCCAGTTCAATAAATCAGTTTACAGTTCGGAAGAATATCCTTACCTGAGGGAACTTTATAACAAAGTGATCCAATCTGAACAAGCTGAAATGATTTTCAAGAAAAAATAATGAGGTCGATAATATTAAGTTTCTGCCTGCTGGTACTATTTGGTACGTTAAAGGCACAGGGCGTTTACGAGGCCGGTCTTATTCCAAAAGATCTGTTGCCCTATGCGAGTGCTGTCATCAGGAATAAGGAGGTAAGCATTGAGGTAAAAGATTTGAATAACACCGTGTACCACATTCAGGAAGCGATCACCGTTTTAAATAAAAACGGGGATGAGCATGCCCGTATTATTATTGGCCACGATAAAACCAATACCATAAAAAATATAAAAGGGGCGGCTTATAATGAATTTGGCAAACTAATAAAGAAATTTTCGGAGAGTGACTTTGATGACGTGAGCGCCGGACACGATTTTTCCCTGTTTGAGGATGCGCGGATAAAACATTTTTTACCGGCTATAACTGAATATCCCTATACCATAGTCTTTGAATACGAGAAGCGCTCAAAGCAAACGCTTGATTTTGACGAATGGTACCCTAATCCGAATGCCGGTATCGCGGTTGAAAAAAGTTCCTTTACTTTTAGCTGTAAACCCGATTTTAAAATCCGCTATAAGGAAACTAATATACCCGGTAAGGCAGAAATAAATACCAATCCGGCCGGGCTAAAAATTTATACCTGGCGGGTTAACAATCTTAAAGCGATAAAGGATGAACCGTTAAGCCCGTATTATGAAAATTATTTAAGCAGTGTGAAAATTGCTCCCGAAAGTTTCACCTATTATGGTATTAACGGAACCTTCACTAACTGGAAGGAGCTGGGCAAATGGGAGTATGATAAATTAATTGCGAGCCGCCAGGAACTTTCCAATGAGACGGTGCAATATGTAAAAGAGATCACCAAAGACATTGCCGAGCCTAAATTAAAAGCAAAAAAGATATACGAGTATATGCAGGGTAAAACACATTATATAAGTGTGCAGGTGGGTATTGGAGGTAACCAGCCGTTTTTAGCATCGGAGGTTGACAAACAAAACTACGGCGATTGTAAGGCCCTGGTAAATTATACCCAGGCATTGCTAAAGGCAGCGAATATCGAATCATATTATTGCGTGGTCGAAGCAAATGATGACCATAAAGTAAGTTTGCTTAACGATTTCGCAAGTTTAGATCAGGGAAATCACATTATATTATGTCTTCCTTTTAAG
>JAQBOH010000102.1 GCA_028288125.1 Mucilaginibacter sp. | reverse complement strand
CACATGCAGTAAGGTTACAATAATTCGTGCGCCGGAAGCACCCAGGGGATGCCCCATGGCCACGGCGCCGCCATTTACGTTTACCTTTGCGGGATCGAGCTTTAAAAGCTGGTTATTGGCAATTGCCACCACCGAAAAGGCCTCGTTGATCTCAAAATAATCCATCTGTTCGGCCGATAAATTTGCGCGGTGCAGTGCTAAAGGGATAGCCTTTGACGGAGCAGTTGTAAACCATTCGGGCGCTTGCTGCGCATCGGCATAAGATACTATACGCGCCAGGGGCTTTATCCCCATTTCTTCCGCCTTGTCTTTACTCATTAACACTACTGCCGCCGCGCCGTCGTTCAAAGTAGATGCGTTGGCGGCCGTTACCGTTCCCTCTTTTTTAAATACAGGCTTTAGCAAAGGGATTTTATCAAATTTTACCGTGTTAGGCTCTTCATCGCCGGCAAATTGCGTGATCTCGCCTTTTTTGTCCTTTAATTCAACCGGCGTTATTTCGGCTTGAAATTTACCGCTGCTTTGGGCTGCCTGCGCTCTTTTGTATGATTCAACAGCAAAATCATCCTGCTCCCCGCGGCTGATATTGCATTCAACGGCGCATAGCTCAGCAGCTGAACCCATGTGATAATCATTATAAACGTCCCAAAGGCCGTCTTTTATCAGTCCGTCGGTTATTTGTCCGTCGCCCAGGCGATAGCCGTTCCTGGCTTTATCGAGATAATAAGGCACATTGCTCATGTTTTCCATTCCGCCGGCTACAACAATCTCATTTTGGCCCAACGCGATGCTTTGGGCCGCCAGCATGATCGCTTTCATGCCGGATGCGCACACTTTATTTACCGTAGTGGCCGGTAACGAAGGTAACCCTGCAAATATCGCAGCCTGAGTAGCCGGCGCCTGGCCTAAATTTGCTGATAACACATTACCCATATACACTTCCTGTATATGTCCGGGTTCCAATCCCGCTTTTTTTACAGCTGATTTAATGACGATACCGCCCAATTCGGTTGCTGATAAACCGGCCAGGCTGCCACCAAAACTGCCGATAGGGGTGCGGGTGGCCGAAACGATGACTACTTCTCTCATAAGTTATATAGTGGAACGGCAAATTTAGCCTTTTTATGTTATGCATGCATAGTTTTAAGTCAAAAGTCTTGAGTCCTTAGTTTTAAGTCAAAATCTCAAATGTATGCCTCGTATGACCAGAGACCAAATTCAGGACTTCAGACTCAAGACCCAACACTTTCCTCAGCGTGTTCACGAAAAAAAGCAGATAACCGAAACTTATATTAATTTTGAACCGACAAATACATTAATGGCAAAATTATCTACATCGCGCCAAAAAGCATTACTGCGTAAATACTCCGGTAATGTTAAGTTTTTAATGATGCTGGTAAGCATCGGCCTTATTGTTTTTACGCTGCCCAAACAAGCCAAATTCAGTTACGACGTCGAGAAGGGCCGGATATGGAACCAGAAGGACCTGATATCGCCCTACAATTTTGCCATATTAAAAACGCCGCAGGAAATTGAAAGCGACCGCAAAAGCGCGCTGGCCAGTATTAAGCCAATATACCAGTTTGACGAAGACATAAGCGATCACCAACTGGACGGGTTTAAAAACGACCTGGAGATCAAATGGCATAACGCCGGGATAAACGACCGGCAGAAAACGAAATACATCACCGAAGGATATAATTTATTAAAGGGAATATATGACACAGGGATATTAAAGCCCGACCCTAAATACCAGCAAAACGCCGAAAATTACCCGGTAACCATATTAACTAAAAATGTAGCAACTGAAAAAAACACCGCCGACCTGTTTACCAGAGAAAAAGCTATCGCTTATTGCGACCAGGTTTTAAGCGGAAGGAAGGGTTTGGATAAAACTTTTCTGCTCGACCTGATATCAAACCGGCTTCAGCCTGATTTAAATTATGACAGCAAATTAACCTCGCGTCTTGAAAAGGAGGTGATTGACGGCTTGTCAACAACCCGTGGAATGGTACAAAAAGGTGAGGTTATTGTGGCAAAAGGTTCGGTAGTGAGCGATGAGGTTTATCAAAAGCTGCAGTCGTACAAAAAAGCTTTTGAAGATAACGCCCGGATTAACGGCGACCCAAGGCTGGTTTTGCTGGGTCAAACCTTGCTGGTAAGTATAGCTATTGCCCTGCTAATGATATTTTTATACCTGTTTCGCCGGGATATTTACGAAGATAACCGATTGGTCAGTTTGATATTACTGGTTGTTACGGCGATGCTGTTTACCCTGTCAATGGCCATACGGTTTCAGCTGCCGAATTTATATTTCATTCCGTATTGTATTGTACCCATTATTATCCGCATCCTGTTTGATACCCGCCTTGCCTTAAATATACATTTGCTGGTGGTGCTGATAGCCGGCTTCTTTGTTCCGAATAGCTTTGAATTTGCCTATTTTGAACTCACGGCCGGTATGGTTTCAATTTACAGCATTAAGAATCTTATCCGGCGCGAGCAGTTTCTCATCTCTGCATTGATCATAACGTTTACTTACTTCGTTTCTTTTTTGGGGATCTCGTTCATCCGCGAGGGCAGCTTTACAAGTATCGACTGGATGGATTTCCTGCCGTTCGTAGTAAGTGTTTTATTGACGCTGCTGGCTTATCCGCTTATTTACATTTTTGAAAAAGTATTTGCGATCACTTCGGATATTACATTGATTGAGCTAACCAACACCAACGCGCCTTTGCTACGCGAAATGGCCTTTACGGCGCCGGGCACTTTCCAGCACTCGCTGCAAGTTGCCAATCTGGCCGAAAATGCCATTTATTCCATTGGCGGTAACGCTTTGCTGGTTAGGGCAGGGGCGTTGTACCATGATATCGGTAAAATGGAGAACCCGTTATTTTTTATTGAGAACCAAAGCTCCGGCTTTAACCCGCACGATAAGCTGCCTTACCAGGAAAGCGCGCAGATCATCATCCGGCATGTGAGCAAGGGTATTGAAATGGCGCACAAGGCAAATCTGCCCGAAATTGTGATCGACTTTATCAGGACACACCATGGCGATACCCGGGTGGATTATTTTTACCAGTCGTTTCTTAAAAACTTCCCCGAAAAGCTGGTTGACGAAAATACCTTCAGATATCCCGGCCCCATTCCGTTTTCAAAGGAAGGCGGCGTGCTCATGCTGGCCGACTCGGTTGAAGCCGCGTCGCGCTCGTTAAAGGAGCCGGACGAACTTTCTATAAGCAACCTGGTAGATCGTATCGTAAAATATAAACTCGACCAAAACCAGCTTAAAGACAGTAATATAACCCTGAAGGATATAGAGACGATCAAGAGCATATTCAAGCGCATGCTTATGAGTATTTACCATGTGCGCATAGATTATTAACCAAACTCAAAATATTTTTTGACCGCTTAACCGAATTGCTATATTTGCAGTCCCGAAAAAAACGGGTTTATTTAAATACTGGTGAGGTGCCTGAGAGGCCGAAAGGATCAGTTTGCTAAACTGACGTACGGGAAACTGTACCGAGGGTTCGAATCCCTCCCTCACCGCAAATTAGGAGTTCAAAAGCTCGCAAAAACCTGTAAATCG
>JAQBOH010000050.1 GCA_028288125.1 Mucilaginibacter sp. | reverse complement strand
AAAAAGGTGGAGTTTTGTGTTAAAGTAAACAGTAGACTATTACGTTTTTGGTTAACTTACTTTCTCATACAACCATTAAACTATTACCCAAGCCCCTATTTTTTCACTTCTGTTTCTTTTGCTACTCCTATGTTTGATATTGCAATACTTAAGTGAAAAGAGTGAGAGCAGATTTTGCTACAAATAACCATAGAGTATATTCGAGAAAAGAAACTGCCTCCTCTTTTTTGCCTTTTAGAGTTTGAACAGAATGTAAGTCATACAGTAACCCTGTATAGTCAGCATATCCAATCAGGAGAAGAAATGAAGAAAGGTTATCACTTGAGCAATTTTAAACTCAAGCAATATGATAAATCCGCTAAAGCAAGTCGCTGGCATTGATGTTGCCAAAAATGAACTCGTCGTATCACTGGGAAGAATGAACCCGGATACAAGTACTGAAGTATTTGCAAATAAGTGTTTTGCTAATACGCCCAAAGGATTCTCTGATCTTTTGATCTGGATTGATAAAATGATGTCAGGAGATGCAAAGGTAAATTTTGTAATGGAAGCGACCGGCATTTATCATGAAGCATTTGCCTATTATCTATTTGACAAAAACCAGCAACTGAGTATTGTCTTGCCTAATAAGATCAGCAGCTATGTCCGCACGCTGGATATTAAAACGGTAACAGACAAAAGCGCATCACAAGCTATTACCCGGTTTGGCCTGGAACGCCAGCTAGAACAATGGCAGCCACCGCAAAAAGTATTCAGGGAGTTAAAACAATTGACCCGCGAGCGTGATCAGTTGGTGGCCGAGCGCACTTTGCTAAAAAATCAATTACATGCCGAACAAACTGAAGCGTATTCAAATCAAAGAAGTATATCAAGGCTTATTGAACGTATTGATCTGATCACCAGGCAAGAGAAGGAAATCAAATCGGAGATAGCTGAAATTGTCAAACAAGATACAGAACTTTCGAGAAGAATTGAGCTATTAACCTCTATACCAGGTATCGGCAAACTCACTGCAGTCATCATCTTAGCGGAGACAAATGGATTCGAGCTCATTAGAAACAAAAAGCAACTTGTAAGCTACGCGGGATTAGATGAAAAAGAAAAAACATCGGGCATTTCCGTAAAAGGCAAACCGCGAATATCAAAAAGAGGAAACCGGCATGTCCGCAAGGCTATGCACTTGCCATCATTGGCAGCCATCCGAACGGATGGACGGTTTTCAGCAATTTTCGCGCGACTGGTATCCAAGCATGGCATTAAAATGAAAGCCACCGTGGCAATACAAAGGAAGCTTCTTGAACTAACTTATGTAATTTGGAAAAGTAAAACCTTTTATAACCCCCACTTCTTAAGTCCAAAATACATAGATTAATAAATTACTGACGCTAACTATCCTGAAATCCAATTTACATAGTTTGATTTTTAACCCAATTCAAAACCGCACGATCCAATGTTCGGTTTCATTACAATAGTTATTGTAAATCGAATGCTAATTACTATATATCAGCAGATTAACAAATTGGAACAGCGATTGAGGCAACAAAATTACTTGAGTGCATATACTTTCCATATCACCCCCTATGACCTGGCTTTCCTGGGAACGATATTTATTGGTCTTACTTTTACCCTCCAATTATGGTTCACCAAAAGAATTAACCGCACCGCGAACCGCTTTCTTGCCCTGGCACTTTTAACCATCGTTTTGCGGATGGCCTTGATATTGGGCATTGACACCAAGTTTGGCGCCTACTATCCCCACTGGAATTGGTTACCTTTGCAATTTTCGCTGGCGCTGGGGCCACTCCTCTATTTTTATGTGCTAAAATTAACGCGGCCTGAATATAGATTTAGCCGGAAGGACTTGCTGCATTTCATCCCGGTACTACTCGAGCAGACAATCCCGGAGAACCAGGTATTGCCATATATCGCGTTTATTTCAATCGTTACCTACGTGTACTACGCTCACAGGCTGATCGAACGGTTTTATCAGCGCATCAAATTCAATGGGGGTGACCGGTACCGGTACGAATTGCGCTGGCTGAAACGTTTACTGGCAGGTTTCGCCGTGCTATGGTTATTGTGGATACCTTACGCCGCCGGGGAATATTTTTATAACCACGACCAGTTAGGGCCACATGCTTACTATCCTTTGTATCTCATTTTAGCAGTAATGATGATCTGGATCGCGGTTGCGGCCTTTTCAAGGCCGGAAGCTGGCGTGCCGGGCCGGGAGCCTTTGTTTTTAAAACCGTCGCCATCAGGGTTACTGAGGCAAAAAGGCACTTGGCTAAAAAAAGCCGTCGAATTTGGCCTGTTTTACCAGGATGCAGACTTAAGTTTAGCCTCGCTGGCTGAAGCGCTTGAACTGCGTCCCCCGGAATTATCCCGGATTATTAATATTGCGCTCAAAAAAAACTTTAGTGATTTTATCAATGAATACCGCATCCGGGAGGTGACCCGCAAAATGAAGGACCCGGCTTATGACCGGCTAACGCTGCTGGGCATCGCTTTCGATTCCGGCTTCAATTCCAAAACTACTTTTAACCGCACTTTCCGGGAAATAATCGGCAAAAGCCCGGCGGAATATAAGAACGAGCTAAAAAAAGAGCGACCATTTAATTTTTTGGAACCTTATTCTCCTTCTGCTGCGGTAATTTCGTATCACGAAGCCACTCCAAGGTGGTCTCACGAAAAATTAAACCGCAACTATATGTTTAAAAATTATTTGAAAGTAGCCTGGCGCACCATCGCCCGTAACAAGGCACATTCGCTGATCAACATTTCGGGCCTGGCGGTGGGTATCGCTTGCAGCCTGCTTATTTTGCTGTGGGTGCAAAATGAACTGGATATGGATGCCTGGCATAAAAACGGCCCGCAGTTATATGCTGTTTATGAACGCATGTATTTCGGCCATAAGGCGTCCGCCTCCTACGGTACGCCTTCCCGAACTGCGGATGAAATGAAGAAAGTGTTTCCGGAAGTACAATACGCCACACAAATGGACTGGGGCGACCTGTACACTTTCCAGGTCGGCGAGAAAGTTTTGAAAATAAACGGCTCCTTTGCCGGGGTCGATTATTTTAAGATGTTCGGCAACAAGCTTTTGCAGGGCAACCCGGAAAATGCGTTAAATACACTTCCGAGCATTGCCATTTCCCATAAAATGGCAAACCAATTTTTCGGCAGACCCGAAGCGGCAATGGGTAAAAACATTCGGTTCGAAAACAGAAAAACGCTAACCGTTTCTGCCGTATTTGAAGACCTGCCGGAAGCAACATCGAAAAAGTTTGACTATTTAATTAACTGGGGACAATATTTAGATGAGAACCAATGGGCAAAAGATTGGGGCAACGCAGGGCCGATCTATACGTTCCTTCAGTTACGCAGTGACGCTGATCACAACCAGCTTGCAAAAAAGATAACGAATTTTCTAACCACCTACAATAAAAACATGAAGGAAGGGGTCTTCATGGTAAAACTGGGCATGCAGCCTTATAACGAGATGTACCTGCACGGTACCTTTGCCGATGATAAAATTGCCGGTGGCCGGATTGAATACGTCAATTTATTCAGCATGATCGCGGTATTTATTTTATTGATAGCCTGTATCAATTTCATGAACTTGAGCACTGCAAAGTCTGTCAAACGTGCGGCCGAAATCGGGGTACGCAAAGTAGTCGGCGCAATACGGTCAGTTTTAATCCTGCAATTTATCGGCGAGTCGCTCATGGTCACTATCATAGCGGTCGGCATTTCATTGGGTCTTGTACTCTTATTCATGCCGTTTTTTAACGAGGTTACCCAAAAGCAGATCGAACTCCCGTTTGGTGATATTGGATTTTGGTTGAAATTACTAGGCCTCACGCTGATTACCGGCCTCGTTGCGGGAAGTTATCCGGCTTTGTTTCTGTCGTCCTTCAATCCGGTTAAGGTGCTGAAAGGAACCATCAGGTTAGGTCGCGGGGCTGCTTTGTTTCGCAAAAGCCTGGTTGTTTTCCAGTTCGTTTTGTCAGTAGTACTGATCATCGGCACCCTCATTATTTCCAAGCAGATCAATTTTATTCAATCCAAAAACCTGGGTTATGACCGCGAAAATCTGATCTACCTGCCCTTAGATGGCGACTTGCCAACTAAATATGGGACGCTGAGAGATGAAGCGTTACGACAACCGGGAATACAAGCTATCACCCGCATCAGCCAAACCCCAACCGACATACAGAATGGTACAGGCGATGTTATGTGGACCGGTAAAGACCCTAACAACAGCACTAAATTTACGCAAACTTCGGTTGGCTATAATTTTATCAAAACCATGAAGCTCAAAATGCTGGCCGGCAGGGATTATTCGAAAGACTTCTCAACCGATTCCGCAGGTTATGTGATCAATGAAACCGCTCTTAAAATAATAGGTTATCAAAACCCTATAGGTCAGTCACTTACTTTTTGGGGTAAAAAAGGAACTATTATTGGTGTTGTAAAAGATTTTCATTTCACATCTCTTCATGATCCGATCCAGCCGCTGGTTATTCGCTTTGGCGAAAAAGAACAATACGGCGCCGCAGTGATCCGTACACAGGCGGGACACACCAAACAAGTGCTGGGCAGCCTCGAAACGATCTGGAAGGAATTGAACCCCAGTTTTCCATTTAATTACACCTTTGCGGATGAGGAATATCAAAAGCTGTATCAAAATGAACAGGTGATCGGTAAGTTATCAAACGTGTTCGCTTTCCTGGCGGTATTTATTTCCTGCCTGGGCTTGCTCGGTTTAGCGATGTTTACCACCGAACAACGGGTCAAGGAAATCGGTATCCGAAAAGTTTTGGGCGCAAGCGTTGCCTCTCTGTTTGCTTCGCTATCAAAGGAATTTATGATACTGGTCATCCTTGCGTTGCTTATCGCAAGCCCAATTGCGTACCTGGCGATGAATAAGTGGCTGCAAGGTTACTATTATCGCACTGAACTATCTTGGTGGATTTTTGCGCTGTCGGCATTCATTGCTTTGCTTATTACGCTTATAACCATCAGTTTTCAAACGCTGAAAGCGTCGATGATCAATCCTGTAAAAAGTTTAAGGAGCGAATGAACGGCATAAAAGAACTTAGGTTTGTAAACATGAAATCTGAGATTTAGTTGACACACTATGTGGTGCGTTCCGGGGAGAGATACGGAACGCATTTTTTATATACGGAAACTATTTGCTTTTTTACCCCAAATAAGTCTTATCTTCTTGCTTATTAACAAATATGCTTTAAAAAAAAGTAAAAGGTCTCGCCGAAATTGTCCAAGTATCGTGATATGATATAGATCGAGAAAACCTTCTAAATGAGAAATTTAAAATCATTTGCATTTTAACACAGAATCTTTTTAAACAACTCCGCCATCTTTTTAACGCTTAATTCTGAATAGTCATTGATCACGAGGTTAACCGGGTGTAACTCATTAGCCGTGTGATTGGTGGTTATGCCAACAACCTTCATACCCGCGGCGTTGGCCGCCTTTATCCCGGCAAGGGAATCTTCAAAAACAACGCATTTTTCGGGCGGCATATTCAATTTTTCCGCTGCTTTTAAAAATATCTGGGGGTGCGGCTTGGGTTTGGTTACCATAGTTGAATTGATGATCACATTAAAATCATCGCGTATCGGCACATGGTCCAATATAAAATTGATATCGTCGACAGTTGCGGACGTGGCCATGGCCATCTTCACACCGGCATCTTTTAATTCCGTTAAAAAATTTTC
Organism: Mucilaginibacter sp.; assembly: GCA_028288125.1. Taxonomy (GTDB): domain Bacteria; phylum Bacteroidota; class Bacteroidia; order Sphingobacteriales; family Sphingobacteriaceae; genus Mucilaginibacter. The sequence continues at coordinate 9,855 of JAQBOH010000050.1, read as the reverse complement.
GAGACCGTTAACCGGCGCTGCATATGGCGCATATTCCTTCCGGTAAAACTCTTCCTTTTCGGTGAACAGTTGTTTTAGCCCCGCCTCGTCATACTCATCGCCAAAAATTCTTTTGATGGAATCCATAACCGGGACGCCGCTTATTTCGGTTTCGTAGGTTTGCTTGCTTAGTTCACCCTTGCCGTGCGCCTTAAACAGGGCTTGCCACGATTTAAAATGATATGGCGTATTATCAACCAGGGTGCCATCCATATCAAAAATGATGGCAAAAGCCCCCTCTACGCGTTCTTCTGAAGCCCTCTCATTTGGAGAGAGTTGGGTGAGGCTTCTAATTATGGCCAAAGCTTATTTTGTGTTTAATGCTCCTATTGCGGGTTAAAAATTTACCAAACTCAAGCAGGTTATCTATTGGCGAGCGCTGGAAAAGGTCGAACGTAACGTTGACGCCCTTTTCAATGGCCTCGCCGGTTTTCACAAAGCCCGTTGAATTGTCATTTATCCAGAAGTTCAATACAAATAGCAGCTGCACCCAAAGTGCATCCTTATAGCGGCTGGTAAAAAACTTTCGGTCCGACAGTTCGTCCGATTCAATGCCTTCTACTATCAGGTCGTTACAAAAATGCTCAAAAATATTCTTCATCCCCAAAAAAATTTGCGATGAGCTAAAAGTTTTCGGCTGCCTTTTAATGCTGTAAACCACGAAGCTGCGGCTGCGTTTCAGCATCTCAAAAAAGGTGTAAAAAAACGACAATGTCTTTTCCCTTGCGGTGAATAAGCGCCATGTATCCTGGGTTTCTATTTCAGCAATGGTTTTTGCCGCTAAATCTGTCCATATATTTTGCTCTATCGCTTCGAATGAACTGAAGAACTTATAAAATTCCTCTTCGGGCATTTTATTTCTTTTTGCAAAAAGATAAACAGACTTGGGCAGTTCGCCTTCGGTTAGCACAAAATCAACATAGGCGGTCTGAATGCTTTCAATGGTGGCCATAATAGGTAGATTATATGATTTACACTATGAAATACGGCATTCCCGCGTCGGGAAATGCCATTGTTATCTATTGTTAACGACAGGATTTGGCTGTTATTGCGATTTAAATTTCATTATTACCGCGCTAAACGGCCATCAACGTTTATCGGTTTGATAGATTTAATGGTTAAATTATCGTGGTACTCGGGATAAAGCGGGTTAAAAAGGAAATTGAATTCGGAAGGGTTAACGGCAGAACGGACTTTAATTGCCGGGAACTTTTTTTCAAGCATCCATTGATCACCCAATAACTTGTTTTCGAGGTTTTCCTGTACCTGCCATGTAGTTGGGTATTTACTATCCGGAAGCTCGTAAATTAATCGGTCATCATTCACTTCAATGGCAACAATAAATAAATGCGGCGGTAAATTCATTTCATCAAAATGAACAAGATTTTCAAGAAAGGCCAGCGAACTGTTCATACTGGTATACAGCATATAGATGCCTTTACTGTTCCAGCGGCCGCCATATTTGAAAGCGCCCATACCCGACAGATCTTCCGCGCGGAGATCCGATTTAGCAATCCGGTAAACGGTCATGATAATCAGGAATAAATGCCCTCTTCAATTCTTCCCAAAATGGTAGTTACCATCGCCAGCCCTGTAGGGATATAAAATAGATCGATGGGTTTAATATTGTTTAATGCCCTGTTTGGCGAACTCAGCCACCTTTTTACCTTTTCTTCGTCACCAAAAACCGAAAAAGCACGGTCGGTCACTTTTGCGATCTCAATTACATGCGAGGAGGTACGTTTATCCAGCCTATCAGTGTTTTTTTTGCGCTCAAGCGTTTTAACGGAAGCATCCAGGATATTTTCGGAGAATGCTTTTTTGGAAATACCCAGGTGACCTATCAGTGCATCAAGCGAAGCCTTAGTGATACCCTCGTTGCTTAGTGATATCAGGTCAAATTCCGATTGGATGGGTTTAGTCAGTACGCTTTTCCCGCCAAGGAGATGAACAAAATTCAGCTCTGGTTTTAATTTTAGCTTTTTTTCAGCGATTCTCATAATATGCGACAATTTTACCAAATGTAAGGATATAATGTCGCATATCAAAAAATGTTTTGATTATCGAAAAATGTTGTGCCCGTGTCAAAAATTTCGGCTGGTTATCGCTAAGCGATAAATTTATTGCAAATTTGTAAGCCCATTTTGGTTAACAGCATGATTAACTATGAGTGAAAAAACAATACTGGTTTGGTTTAGAAACGATTTACGCATACACGACAATGAAATATTGTTCGAAGCGGCGCGTAAAGCGGATAAAGTATTACCTGTTTATTGTTTCGATCCCTTCTATTTTAAAAAGAACACTTCGGGCAATGCCAAAACCGGTAATCTAAGGGCCCGGTTCCTGATCGAATCGGTAGCGGACCTAAGGGAAAATTTACGAAGCATTGGCGGAGAGTTAATCATTCGCATCGGCAACCCTGCCGAAATACTGCCGCAGCTGGCCGAACAATACAAGGTGAACGAGGTGTACCATCACAGGGAGGTGGCCCACGAAGAAACAGATATATCGGAACAGGTTGAAACCGCGTTGTGGAAAATAAAACTGAACCTGAAACATTTTATAGGCCATACCTTATATCATAAAGAAGACCTCCCCTTCCCGATAAAGGATATTCCTGATAGTTTTGCGGTATTTAAAAAGAAGGTAGAACGCGACAGTACCGTGCGCCCATGCATTGGCACACCCGAAAGGATTTTTACACCAGAGATTACCGATGCCGGCGAACTGCCATCAGTAGCTCAATTGGGCTTGAATGAGCCTGTTGACGACCCCCGGTCGGCAACGCGGTTTGTCGGCGGCGAAAACGCGGCGTTGAAGCAGTTATCATCCTGTTTTTTAAATACTGACCAACCCGGTATGCTTAAAAGCAGCCGTAACGCTGCCGGTACTGAGTACCTGTCGATGCTGTCGCCGTGGCTGGCTATGGGCTGTTTATCCATGCGGAAGGTGTATTGGGAAGTAATCATGCATCAGCCTCCGTACGGCAATTTGCTTGTCCTCGACTTGTTATGGCGCGATTATTTCCGGTTCATGTTTAAAAAGCACGGACAAAAATTTATCGCCGCGAAGGAAACTTCAGCGATATCGCCCAAACTTGCAGCAAACCAGGATGAGCTTTTTGAATCCTGGAAAAACGGGGAAACAGGCATTCCGCTGGTTGACGCCATTATGCACGAGCTGAATGCCACCGGGTATATCAGCAATAGTAAACGGCAGGTTGTTGCGGGGTATTTGATCAATGAGCTAAAGGTTGACTGGACCAAAGGCGCGGCTTATTTTGAAGAAAAGCTGATCGACTATTCACCAGCAAGCAACTGGGGCAATTGGGCCTTCATCGCCGGCATAAATGATGCGCGCGAAAGCCGTTATCAAATAGCGGGCAAGCAGCCCGTCGGGATGGAAAGTAAAAGCGAGTTTATAGATACCTGGCTACCTGCGTTGCTGGCGTGAAATAAGTGAGATGAAATGTAATATTTTTTACATTTTTACGTCTTATTACCAATATGAATCCTTTCGAACAATACACCATTATTATCGGCATCCTTGCTATTCTTTTCGAAGGGCTTTCTTACCTGCGCGGTTTTCTGCATAAGATTTTGCACTAGATAAGGTAATTAGATGAGCAGTTGAATGAGTTAAGAATTCAACCCGTTACCATACGGCCACTTAGCTCAAGCAACTTAATTCAACTCGATCAACTTGTAACTAATTACAAATTAAATTAAAAGTTTATAAGCGTATATGTGTACTTTTGTACCGTTTTAAAGATTGGTTTCTCATGGATCGTCTCAATTATATAAATAGCGGAAACGCTGCCTACATTGATTCTTTATACGAAGCATACAAGCAAGACCCCGAATCAGTTGACTTTGGATGGCAAAAATTTTTTGAAGGGTTTGATTTCGGAAAAGGGGCGCCGGCCCCTGTTGCTGCGGCGAATGCCGAGACACCCGATCACTTTTTAAAAGAGATAAAAGTACTTAACCTTATTGACGGTTACCGCGCGCGGGGCCACCTGTTTACCAAAACAAACCCGGTTCGCGAAAGGCGTAAATATTACCCGGGTAAAGAGTTGGAAACCTTCGGGTTAAGCGATGCCGACCTGGATACGGTCTTTAACGCGGGCGTTGAAGTTGGCCTGGGCCCGGCAACACTGCGCGATATCCGCCAGTTGCTTGAAGATACCTATTGCCAGTCGATTGGCGCCGAATACAGGTATATCCGCAATCCGATCAAAATTAAATGGTTCGAGGACCGCATGGAAAGTAAGCGGAACACGCCTTCGTTTAACCTGGATGAAAAAAAGCTGATGCTGAATAAGCTCAACGAAGCAGTCGTTTTCGAAAATTTTTTGGGAACCAAGTTTTTGGGTCAGAAACGTTTTTCGCTCGAAGGCGCCGAAGCGCTGATACCTGCGTTAGATTCTGTTATTCAAAACGGCTCGGAACTGGGCATACAAGAGTTTATTATTGGTATGGCGCACCGGGGCAGGCTCAATGTACTTACCAATATTATGGAAAAGCCATATAAAGAGATATTCTCCGAATTTGAAGGCAAGAATTACGACGAGGAGTCGCCTTTTGGCGGGGACGTGAAATACCACCTTGGTTATTCAACAGATGTGGTGACCAAAGCCGGTAAAAATGTGCATTTGAGCCTTTGCCCGAACCCGTCGCACCTGGAAGCGGTTGACCCCGTTGTTGAAGGGATCACCCGTTCAAAGATTGATTTTAAATATAACAACGACCATTCAAAAATAGCCCCGATACTGATACACGGCGATGCTTCGGTAGCCGGACAAGGCATCGTATACGAGGTTTTGCAAATGGAAAAACTGGATGGGTACCGAACAGGCGGTACTATTCATGTTGTGATCAACAACCAGATCGGTTTTACCACTAACTTTAAGGACGCCCGCTCAAGCACCTATTGTACTGATGTTGCCAAAGTTGTTCTCTCGCCGGTTTTTCATGTGAATGGTGATGATGTAGAGGCGCTGGCTTACGTGGTAAACCTGGCTATGGAATACCGGCAGGTGTTTCATGAAGATGTGTTTATCGATATTTTATGTTATCGCCGGTACGGTCATAATGAAGCCGATGAGCCTAAATTCACCCAGCCATTATTGTATAAGGCTATTGAGGCGCATCCAAACCCGCTTGAAATATACAAACAGAAGTTGCAGGCTGAGGGCAGCATTGACGCTAATTTCGCCGCAGAGCTGGAAAGATCTTTCCGCAAAGAATTGCAGCAAAAGCTGGATGAATCAAAAGCTGAAGACAGGATAACCGAAACCAACCAAATGTTTGAAGGTGCGTGGCAGGGGTTGCATATTGCCAGCTCGAAAGAGTTTTTTACGCCTGTTGAAACCGCGGTGCCTGAAGAAGAGCTGCTGGCTATCGGAAAAAAACTATCCGAACTTCCGCCCGGAAAAGAATTCTTCAAAAAAATTGAAAAACTGTTTGACGAGCGCAATAAAATGGTAACCAAAACCCATGTTTTCGACTGGGCTATGGGCGAGCTGCTGGCGTATGGTACACTGTTAAAGGATGGTCATCCGATACGGCTAAGCGGCGAGGACGTAAAGCGTGGTACTTTTTCGCACCGCCACGCGGTATTAACGCTGGTTGATTCGGAAGATGAATTTATACCGATGGATACCATCGAAACAGACGCGAAATTTGCGATTTATAATTCATTGTTATCCGAATATGGCGTACTTGGATTTGAATATGGCTATGCCATGGCCAATCCCAACGCCTTAACGATATGGGAAGCCCAGTTCGGCGACTTTTTTAACGGCGCTCAAATTATTGTAGACCAGTATATAGCCAGCGCCGAAACCAAATGGCAGCGCGGCAATGGCCTCGTAATGCTGCTGCCACATGGTTATGAGGGCCAGGGGCCGGAGCACTCCTCGGCCCGTGTCGAGCGGTTTTTGGAGCTTTGCGCCGATAGCAACATCCAGGTAGCCAATTGCACCACGCCGGCAAACTTTTTCCATATCATGAGGCGGCAAATGCTGCGCGATTTCCGCAAGCCGCTGATCATATTTACGCCGAAGAGTTTATTGCGCAGCCCTAAATGCGTGTCAAAACTGGAGGAGTTTACATCAGGCAAATTCCATGAATTAATTGATGATGATTACGCTGATCCTAAGAAAGTTAAACGCGTATTGCTTTGCACAGGTAAAATATATTACGACCTGCTGGAGAAACAGCAGGTAGATAAGCGCAAAGATGTGGCTATCGTACGTATTGAGCAATTATACCCGACGCCGCTATTGCAGATATTGAAAATTAAAGCGAAGTATGGCAAAGCCACCGAATTTTTCTGGGTTCAGGAAGAGCCTGAAAATATGGGTGCATGGCCATATATTTGCCGGAAATTCCATAATGATAAAGTGATCAATGTAAATGTGATCTCGCGGCATGAAGGCAGCAGCACCGCTACCGGTTTCGCCAAACAGCATGCCGCGCAGCAATTATATATTATTTCAAAGGCATTTGAAGCGCCGCCGGGAAAAGAGGTAAAAGCGGCGATAAAAGAAACCGCCGACAAAATGGCTAATGCGGGAGCAGATTGAGTGTTGTATGTTGAAAGTTATAAGTTGTAAGTGGCTGTTACCTGCAACACACCACATTGGTGTTGTAAGTTGAAAGTTAAAGGTTGTAGGTTATTTAATAGCACACCAAATTATACTTACAACAAACAACCTGAAACTTACAACTAATACCTGCAACACACAACCTGCAACTTACAACTAATACCTACAACAAATACGAATATGAGTTTAACGATCAAAGTTCCGCCGGTGGGCGAATCAATTACTGAGGTAACCTTGTCCGGCTGGAAAAAGAAAGACGGCGACCCAGTGCAGATGGATGAAGTTATTGCCGAACTGGAATCAGATAAAGCCACTTTTGAGCTTACGGCCGAAAAAGCCGGAATTTTAAAAACTGTTGCTAAGGAGGGTGATATTTTGGCCATTGGCGCGATTGTGGGCACTATTGAAGAAAACGGCGCTTCGCAGGCTCCTGCAAAAGAAATAATGCCGGCTGCCCAATCTCAACCTGAAGTTGTTGTCAACGCACCGGCTCCGGCCCCTGCAAACGCTGCGCCTGTAGCTGCCACGAATGGCCAGGCAGGAAAGGCATCGCTGGAGGTAAAAGTCCCTACAGTTGGCGAATCAATTACCGAGGTAACCTTGTCGCGCTGGATAAAAAAAGATGGCGAAACAGTAGCGATGGATGAGGCTATCGCTGAACTTGAATCAGATAAAGCAACGTTTGAACTTACCGCTGAACAAGCAGGCGTATTACATACCAAAGCAAAAGAGGGCGACGTTTTGCCCATCGGCGCGGTGGTGTGCACCATTGAAGGTGGCGCTTCAGCAGCTAAACCTGTTGCTCCTGCAGCCACTGCTGCCTCTGCGGCAGCCTCAACAGCCACGGATGTCAACAATAAACAAGCTACATACGCGTCGGGTACGCCATCGCCGGCTGCTGCTAAAATACTCGCCGAAAAAGGTGTTGCTGCCGGTTCGGTTAGCGGTACAGGTGTTGCCGGAAGAATAACCAAAGAAGACGCCTTGCTGGCTGAAAAAATATCCGAAAACCCGCAGGTTGCCAGGGAAAGTCAGAAGTCTGAGTCTGGAGGTCAGAAGTCAGAGGCAGTTGCTTCAAAAACGGAGGCAGTTTCCTCAGGCGCAAGGGAAGACAGGCGCGAAAAAATGTCGTCGCTGCGTAAAACCGTTGCCCGGCGCCTGGTTGCCGTAAAGAATGAAACGGCGATGCTGACCACCTTTAACGAGGTAGATATGTCGCCGATCATGGAAATACGCGCCAAATACAAGGATAAGTTTAAAGAGAAACATGGCGTTGGCCTCGGCTTTATGTCGTTTTTTACTAAGGCCGTTTGTGAAGCCTTGAAGGACTGGCCCGCTGTAGGCGCGCGTATCGACGGCGAAGAAGTGATCTATAGTAATTACGCGGATATCTCTATCGCTGTTTCGGCACCCAAAGGTCTTGTTGTGCCCGTTATCCGTAATGCCGAAAGCATGAGTCTTGCCGATATCGAAAAAGCGGTAGCGGCGCTGGCTTTGAAAGCACGCGAAAATAAGCTGACCATCGAAGAAATGACCGGCGGTACGTTCACCATTACCAACGGCGGTGTTTTTGGTTCGATGATGTCGACACCGATATTAAACTCGCCGCAATCTGCTATTCTCGGTATGCACAATATTATTGAGCGCCCGGTTGCCGTGAACGGACAAGTAGTTATCCGTCCGATGATGTACCTGGCGCTATCATACGACCACCGCATAGTTGACGGCCGCGAATCGGTAAGCTTCCTGGTAAGAGTTAAGCAATTGCTGGAAGATCCTGCGCGGTTGTTGCTGGGGGTGTAATTGACGTTTATTAAAAGATATTCAACCCGGCAAGCGTCGGGTTTTTTCGTTTAAAACGTATTTTCATTTTCTCAATTCTCGTAGCCTAATATCCCTCGTCATTGCCAGATTAACAGTAATAATCGATTTTTTTATTATATCGCTAAATGTTATTTTAAATACCATGCATTATAGGTAATATCTATGTGCCTATCGATTCTTTATATAATCCGGAGGCAAAAAAAATGGTATCTTTGCAATAAATAAAATATAATATTATTAATATGCTAACAATAGGTCATAAATTCCCGCAATTTTCTAAAACGGCGGTAGTAAGTATTGAAAAAGGAAAAGAGTTTGAAACGATCACATCCGATTTCCTGGTTAATGAAGATAACATTTGGACAGTCATGTTTTGGTGGCCAAAGGATTTTACTTTTGTGTGCCCGACAGAGATCGCCGAGTTCAACAAAAGCTACGGCGAATTCCGCGACCGCGACACACGTTTGATCGGCGCATCAACTGATACCGAATTTGTGCATGCCGCGTGGAGAAGAAACCATGATGACCTGCGCGACCTTAAATTCCCTATGCTTGCCGATACTTCGAAATCATTAGCCGAAGAGCTGGGCATATTGGAGCCAAACGAAAAAATAGCTTACCGTGCTACTTTTATTATCGACCCTACAGGGATCATCCGCTGGGTGTCTGTTAATGACTTAAGCGTTGGCCGCAATGTGAAAGAAGTTTTGCGCGTACTGGATGGCTTGCAAACCGACGAGCTTTGCCCATGCAACTGGGTTAAAGGCGAAGAAACTTTAACCGTTTAATAATCTAATATCAAGTCCTCGGGTTATATATAATGCGGGGACTTTTTTTATTATTTAAAATTTGCAAATCATGAACGAGTCAACTGAGCTTATAGGCGAATTGCTGCAAAGCCTTAGTATAGATACAACATACCGCACCAACGCCGTTACCCTGCTTGAAAAAGGCGAATCGCGCTATTTAAGGGATTTAAAGCTGAATTTTACCAGCACATTAACGTCAGAGCACCTTAGTGCTAAAGAATGCGCCTTATTAGGGCTTTCGATTGCTGTAAATAATAATAACGGGCCGCTTACGATTTTCTTTACCCATTATGCCGCGGAGCAGGGTGCCACCGCCGCCGAAACAGGCGAAGCGGCAGCCTGTGCGTCATTGCTGGCGTCAAACAATGTGTTATACCGTTTTCGCCATTTCACCCAAAAAGAGAAATACAGCCAGATACCTGCACGCATACGCATGCAGATAATGATGAACCCGGTAACCGGTAAAGAGTTTTTTGAGTTGATGAGCCTGGCTGTTTCGGCAGTAAACGGCTGCGAAATGTGTGTAAATGCCCATGAGAGTTCGCTCATAAAAACCGGCACAACCGAGGA
>JAQBOH010000022.1 GCA_028288125.1 Mucilaginibacter sp. | reverse complement strand
TTTTAAAACTTCGTAAGTTTTTTGAGTTTTACACCCTCAAATAAATCTTATTCCTATCCAAAACTTTCCCAAATAACCAGCAAACCAGCATATAACAAACGGCGAACAATAGCGACCCTATTGCCCCCGGCGCAATCACCTGGAATGCCACCTGGTTTACCCAGCCGTACAAACTGGTACCCTGTACTTTTATCATAAAAAGCACAACCACAAAAAGCTCGGAAAATAAATAGATGGGCAGCGGGTTTTTACCAACCGTTGTAAAAAATGCCGTCCAGTTCGCTTTATTCCATTTTTGTATTTCGACGACATATATCAAACCTGAAATAATAACCAGGTCGATACCAACGGTCAATAACACAAACGGGCTTGTCCATAATTTTTTACTTATCGGGAAAGCCATGTTCCAGCATAAAGCGAGAAAAACAAACAAACTGCCCCACAACATTAACCGCGAAATGGTTTCGTAGCCCTTCCCTTTTTCCTGTATAAATTTACCGGCAAAGTAGCCGCAGATAATATTTACAATTGCCGGCAGGGTGCTTAAAATGCCTTCCGGGTCAAATGCCACCTTTTCGCCGTGATACATGTGCGCGTCGCCAAGCACCCATTTGTCAAGGTAGGTACCGGCGTTGGTGAGCATGCCATATGGATCGGCATGGTCGCCACAGGTTAATAATATGATCCAATATCCCACCAGCAGTAATACGCTGATAACAATAATCGCCCTTTTTGAGGATATGAAATAAACGATAAGCGATGCAAACAGGTAACAAAGCGCGATGCGCTGCAATACACCCATAATACGGGTTTGGCTTATGGGCAATATAAACCAGCCGTTTGCGCCATGCCGCACAAACGGGAACCAATACATCAGGTACCCCAATAAAAATATAAGGCCCGCGCGTTTCAATATCCTGGAAAATACAGCGCCGGGGCTCATTCCGTCAAACTTTTTCATCGAAAAGCTCATGGCATTGCCCACTGCGAATAAAAATGAAGGAAAGACAAGGTCCGTGGGCGTAAAGCCAAACCACGCGGCGTGCTCAAGCGGCGAAAATGCTGTGGCGCCGCTGCCGGGCGTATTTACAATGATCATAAAACAAATCGTCATCCCGCGAAATACATCCAGCGAAAGAAACCGGTTAGCAGCTTTGTCCATTTTAACGTAAGGTTTAAATTACTAAGGAAATAACGTACAATATAAGAGATTAATTGAAATCAAATACAAACACTGTATCAAAACAGCGGGAAGATTCGTATTAATATTTACAAAGTGTAAATTTTCAAATAAAAATCTCATATCTCACATCTCATATCAATATCTGACTAAACAATTTATTAGATTTGTAGTAAGACTATATGAAAAAAACGGCCGCTATTATTTTCAGGACATCCTTCTTGCTGTTGCTTGGAATAGCTATTGGCTTGCTGATCGGTGATAATAATTTTAACGGCCGCGCCCTTGGGTTTTCCCTTTCGGGGAACGATAAAATATCAAAGGTTTTAACCCTGGTGAAACATAACTATGTCGATTCGGTAAATGTAGACAGCGTTGAGGGTATAACGGTGAACAGCCTGCTCCAAAATCTAGATCCGCATTCGATGTATCTTCCGCCGCAACAGGCACAGTCTATCAATGAGCGTCTCGAGGGTGGCTTTAACGGCATTGGCCTGGGCTACCAGCTGCTGCGCGATACACTGGTGATCACACAAATTTATCCGGGCGGACCGGCAGCTAAAGCAGGGCTAATGGCTGGCGACCGGGTAATTAACATCGATGGCAAAAGGTTTTCGGGAACCAAGCTCACCGCCGACCGGATAGATAAAGCTTTCCGGGGCGATAAGGATGCAGAAATAGCATTGGTTGTATTGCCGCCGAACACTCCGTCGTTAAAACTGTATACACTAAAACGCGGCTATGTGGACCTGAGCAGCCTTGATGCAGCTTACATGGTTTCGCCTGGCTTGGGTTATATTAAGATCAGCAAGTTCGCGTTAACTACGGATGCCGACTTTCGTGCGGCTTTAACCACGCTCAAGGCGCGGGGCCTTAAAAAGCTGGTACTGGATATCAGGGAAAATGGCGGCGGCTACCTCAACGCGGCCACGGCGCTTGCCGATGAATTTTTAACAAAAAACAAGCTGATCGTTTACACCAAAGGCATGCATGAAGAACGGAGGGATTATTTCTCTACCGATTCGGGTATGTTCCAGGAAGGGAAATTGGCTGTGATGATAGACGAATATTCCGCTTCGGCGAGCGAAATACTGGCCGGCGCCTTGCAGGACCTTGACCGGGCCACTATTGTTGGCCGCCGTTCATTCGGCAAGGGATTGGTGCAGGAGCAATTCGGCTTTGGCGACGGATCAGCGGTTAATTTAACCATCGCGCGTTATTACACACCCTCGGGCAGGTCAATTCAAAAGTCGTACAAAAACGGCGTAGGCGATTACCATAACGAAATAGCGCAGCGTATGCGCAAAGGCGAACTTTTTTCGGCACAAAACAACCTGAAGGACAGCAGCTTCAACAAGCCTTCACCCTATCGTACGCTAAAAGGCCGCGAGGTATTCAGCGGAGGCGGCATTATGCCCGATATTTTTGTGCCCGCTGAAACCAATGAAAGCTTACAGCTAGTACAGGATTTGAGCGACCAGGAACTGTTTACTGCTTACACCATTGACAAGCTGCAGCATGTTTTAAGCAAGTACGCTTCCGCGGACGACTTTGTAAAACGCTATACCGTTAGCGATGATGAGTTTGACAACTTTATCCTTTATGCCTCCCAAACCATCAGGGAGATGGACTCCCATGAACTGCTTGTATCCCGCCCGGCCATCAAAATAGCCCTCAAAGCCTTCGCCGGCCGTTTCAAATGGGGCGACAACGCCTATTTTGAAACAATAAATAGCAATGACAGTACTTTTAAGAAGGCTGTGGAAGCGATTAACTGATTTCGGCTATTCGATTTCAAATTTATTATTCTTTTGGTTTGCTTTAGCTGTTTTTCCAGTCGCTGTAATGGCAGTAAGTTCGTTAGCTTCCTTTTTAAGGCACAAATGCTATTTGATTCAACTAAACCACTTCTTCAATTAATTTCAAGCCAATGAAATCGGCCCATCGACCTCCTTCCCCACAGTTAAATTTTATTGATAAAATCTGCTATGGGCTTTCCTTTACCAGCTAAACGGTAATTTGCGCCAACGAAATAATCCCACTCGTGCCCTTCCGGTAAGGCCATTGCAATTGCCGTGCGGTTTCTATATCAACCATTATTGTTAAATTTACCATCTCATCCATACATATATGTCCGCAACCGATAATGGAAATGTAACACTGTCAGTAAGTCCAACAGGTGTTGCTACCATCAGTTTTTATCATCCCGCGCAAAATTCATTACCTTCTGCCCTGCTGGATAAATTAGAAAAAAAAATCATTGAGGCTGGAAGCGAATCAGGCACAAGAATCATCATATTAAAAAGTGAGGGCAACCGCACCTTTTGCGCCGGGGCCAGCTTTGATGAATTATTGCAAATAAAAACAAAAGAAGAAGGGGCCATATTTTTTTCAGGCTTTGCAACAGTAATCAATGCCTGCCGTAAATCTCCGAAGATCATAATTGCCCGTTTACAAGGAAAAGCTGTTGGCGGCGGGGTTGGCTTAGCCGCGGCGGCGGATTATTGCCTGGCAACCGAAGCCGCGTCTATCAAATTAAGCGAGCTGGCTATCGGCATCGGGCCTTTTGTTATCTCTCCCGCTGTAATCCGGAAAATCGGCTTGCCAGCGTTTTCACAGCTTACTATCCGGGCAAGCGATTTCCAAACGGCACAATGGGCAAAGGAAAAAGGTTTGTATAATGAGGTTTACCCGGATATTGCCGCTTTGGATATCGCCCTTGAAGAACTAACGCAAAAGCTTGCGTCCTATCCTCCGGATGCGCTTAGCGGTTTAAAGCAAATATTATGGGAAGGTACAGCAGATTGGGATGAGTTGCTGAGCCAGCGCGCAGCGATCAGCGGTGAATTGGTATTATCTGAATTTACCCAGCATGCACTGCAAGGGTTTTTAGAAGGTAAAAAATAACACCCCGATTGTGTTATACCGGAAATCTGTTTCTCAACAAACGTATTTCTTCCCGCATCTGCTCAACCCGCTGCAATAAATGACTTATCGCTTCAATCCCGGCGATGTTTATGTCGAGCTCATGATGCATGCGGATCATCCGCTCCAATTTTTGCAGATCGCTGTCCGTGATATATGGTGCTTGATCCACTACAGTGATCTGCAACAAACCGGCTTCCTCTAACGAATGAATAAACGTGTATTCCACTTCGTGATATTTGCAAATTTCTGTTGCTGCGATTAAATTTTCCTGTGCCATTTTACTGTTGGTTTGTTCATCAGTCCATTTTTGTTCGGGCCGTTCGGGGTCATTTTCTTTCTTTAGCTAACTCCTCAAATAGCTTTTTCTCCCTTTCCGTAAGATTGCCCGGCACCTGGATATCATATGTGATATAAAAGTCGCCAAATTGGCCCTCTTTTTTATAAACAGGCAAGCCTTTGCCCTGTAATTTAACCTTGGTTCCGTTTTGTGTTTCGGGTTTTACTTTTATTTTTACTTTGCCGGTGAGTGTATCGACGGTTACTTCACCACCCAAAACAGCAACATACAGATCCAGTTTTGCTATGGCGTACAGGTCGCTTCCGTTTCGTTTAAAGCGCGGGTCGTCAGCAACGATGAAAGTAATATAAAGATCCCCCGCCGGGCCGCCATTCACACCGGGGCCGCCGTGGCCTGCAATTTTTATGGTTTGGCCGTTTTCTACCCCCGCGGGTATAGTTATTCTTATGTTTTTGCCGTTAACGGTGAGTGTTTGCTTGTGGCTTTCTGCAGATTCTTTTAAACTGAGCCGAAGCTCTGCATTGTAATCCTGCCCCCGGTATTTTGCCTGCCGCCCACGCGCCTGTCCTCCTCCTTCCTGCCCGAACATCGACTGAAAAAAGTCCGAGAAATCTTCACCGCCAAACCCCTCAAAACCGGCGCCCTGTTGGCCTCCATAATTACCCTGTGGCCTGCTTTGCTGCTGTTGTTGCGTGTACTTTTCATATTCCTCGCCACGCTCCCAGTTTTCACCGTATTTGTCGTATTTCTTTCGCTTTTCGGGGTCGCTCAAAACTTCATTGGCCTCATTCAGCTGCTGAAACTTTTTGTTGGCCTCTGTATCGTTGGGGTTTAAGTCGGGGTGGTATTTACGCGCAAGCTTACGATAGGCATTTTTTATGTCCTTGTCCGAGGCTGTTTTATGAATGCCTAAAGTTTGGTAATAATCAATAAATGCCATAGTTAAAGGGTGTATTGCTGCTATATGTTTAAACTTATCTCAGCTTATTTGGTTTTATACAACCGTAAAACTACTAATAACACGGCAACATCCCGTGGTTGAAATTTCCAATAAATATTTAAATTCACAGCAAATAATTTAATCATTGCCATACATATGGATACTTCAATATTTCATCGCTTCAGCGATATCGAAACCAAAGAAATTGCCCCCGGGTTTCTTTCAAAATTGATCCACACCAATACCAACACGATAAATTTTATTGAAGTTAAGGCGGGGGCCTCGGTGCCGCGTCATCAACATATCAATGAGCAATGCGCTTTTGCGATTGAAGGGAAATTTGAGCTCACCGTTAACGATGTGCCACAGCTGTTAGAACCTGGCTTGTTCGCCATTATCCCGCCGAATGTGTGGCATGGCGGTACGGCCATTACCGACTGTAAACTGATCGATATTTTTAGCCCTGTTAGAGAAGATTATAAATCACTTTAAATTGATCTTTCAGCAAAAAAAGAAGCCTTGTCGATACAACAAGGCTTCTTTCTATTAGCGACGGTCATCGTGACGACGTGGATGCCATACGCGATGGTGGCGATAATGGCGGCGATGGCGGTCGCCGCCGCCTACTTTTGCTCTGATCGAAACTTGTGCCATGGCACTTCCAACTGTAAAAAAGGTAATGATTGTAATTACCAGGATTTTTAAATATTTCATAAATTTAGTAGTTATACGTTGATTTACATAAAAAACACCCTGTTCATGGAATAGTTTTCTTAACTCGCGGTTACCGTTGAAATTGTTACAATCAAGCCCCGAAGTAACCCTACAACTTACTGTTAGGAGCGTTGCAATACATTTCAAAAGTTTAGCCTTAATTTTTTATTAATATGCCCATTACAAAAGCTAACCGGACAGATGTCCCTACCCTAAATGTTTTAGTTAACAGCGCCTACCGCGGCGAAACTTCAAAAAAAGGCTGGACTACTGAAGCAGATCTGCTCGATGGCTCCAGGATTGATGAGAGCACACTTAGCGGCTATTTTGCCGACCCGCATATTATCATTCTCAAAAATACCGAAAGTGACGGCCAGATAACCGGGTGTGTATATCTCGAGGAGCGAGAGCCTAAACTATATGTCGGGATGTTTAGCGTTTCGCCGGAATTGCAGGATAAAGGTATTGGCCGTGCCCTGCTCCTGGCGGCAGAAGATTACGCGAGAGAATTGAATTGTCATACCCTCACAATGACAGTTATCAGCACCCGCCACGAACTCATTGCATGGTACGAACGGCGCGGTTTTAAAGCAACCGGCGAGATAGAACCTTTTCATCATGGTAAAAAATTTGGCGAGCCCAGGCAGCACATCGAACTCATCGTGATGGAAAAAAATATCGGAAATATCAGTAAGTAAGGTGCAACCTTCCGGGAATATTGTCGTCTCATAGATTGATTGATCTTAACGCCTTATTTTAATGGAAGATATACATCCGCAGTTAAAGGAATTTATTATTGATTACTGTATGAAGTATAGGATACGGAAGGTCGACCCGTGTTCTTTAACCCTTAATACCAGTATTGACCTCGACCTGGATATTGTCGATATCGAAATGGATCTTTTTATTGCCGAATTTGCCGAACAATTTCGCATCGACCAATCAAAATTCAGCTGGTACAAATATGGTTATCCTACAGGGTCGGCAAGCGTAAATGTGATCAAGGCATTGTTCGGTTATCAATCTTCATGGGTGAAACGTTTATCACAACGCATTTATAAGCCAAAATTCAGGGTTAGCAATTTGCAGGATGCTGTAAAAACGGGAAAATTACTTTAATAGCTACAGCTATGGTTATCGCGGGGATGCCCGGCGATCTTTCCGCCGCGAGGCGGGCAGAGCGAATAAATATGTGGTCAGCTTGCAGTGCCTGCATTTTAGGGGTTTGCCGGGTGCTCCCGCGATAGCGTATTCCATTCTTCATGGCTCTCCGATAATTTTTATGGTATTAAATAATAAATTAGTTTACATTTATTGTTTAACCTTTCGATAAACCATGCCGGCCATTTCCCGTTTTTTTATTGTACTGCTTTTGTCGATTTCGGCCAATGCTTTTGCCGCGAGACAGGTTGCCATCACTTCTCCCGATGCCAAAATTAAACTCTCGCTAAGCACCGATAAAGATGGCTTGTATTATAAAATTTCCTATAAAGGCGTTTTAATGGTCGATCGGTCACGGCTCAAAATCAGCTTTAAAGAAGGAGGCGCTTTTGATCATGATCTTATTATTTCGTCAGCCCGCCCTGGAAAACTAACCGAAGATTACGAATTGATAACCGGCAAGGCCAGCAAAGTGCACAGTGAATGTAACCGCGTTACTATTCCCGTTACTGAACAAAGCGGTGCTAAACGTATGCTGAATATCGAGATCCGTGTTTTCAACGACGGCGCGGCGTTTAGGTATGTTATTCCCAAACAGGATAAATGGGCAGCAGTTGTTAATGTTACGGATGAAGTTGATTCATTCAACTTAACTCAAAATCCGGTAGTAACCGCGCTATTGCGTGCAAACTATACCACATCGCACGAGGGCTTATACACAAAAGTAAATCTTAACGATCTAAAATCAGATACATTAATGGACATGCCCGTCCTGTTTGAATATCCGAAGGGGCTCTATTTGGCGATAAGTGAAGCAAATTTGCACGACTACGCCGGCATGTACCTGGTGAAGCATAACAATGTGCTGGAAAGCCGCCTTTCGCCTCTACCCCGTCAAACCGGTATAAAAGTAAAAGCTACGCTTCCGCATAACAGCCCCTGGCGTGTGCTGATGATCAGCGATAAACCCGGCGCGTTTATCGAATCAAACATCCTTACAAACCTAAATGAGCCGTGCAAAATCAAAGACCTTTCTTGGTTAAAGCCGGGCAAAACAACGTTTCCCTGGTGGAATGGGAACGTCGTTCCGGATTCCATTAACGCGCCGGGAAATAACTATGTAACTAACATGTACTATGTTGATTTCTGCGCTAAATATGGCATTGAATACCACTCGGTAGTTGAATATGGTTTACACGAGTGGTATGTTAATGACGGAGCGGGTTTTCAGCCGGGCCCGCATGCTGATCCGTCAAAGGCGGTTCCGGGTCTGGATATGCAGCAGTTATGCGACTCGGCTGCTAAAAAGGGCGTTGGCATACGCGTGTGGGTGCATTTTTATGCATTATATCCTAAGCTGGATGAAACCTTCGCCCAATACGAAAAATGGGGCATTAAAGGTTTGATGTGTGATTTTATGGATCGCGATGACCAGGAAATGGTAAACATGCAGGAAGAAATATTGCAAAAAGCGGCACAGCATCATTTGCATATTCAGTTTCATGGCGCTTATAAGCCAACCGGCGAAGCCCGAACCTGGCCAAATGAATTTACACGCGAGGGCACGCTCAACTACGAAAATGATAAATGGAGTAATTGGGTAACCCCCGATGCTGATGTTAATATAGCATTTACCCGTTTGCTTGCGGGTTCCACCGATTACCATTTAGGGGGCTTCAGGGCAGCGTCGCCGTCACAATTTAAAATACACTATACCCGCCCGTTTGTTATGGGTACCCGCTGCCACATGCTGGCGATGTATGTTGTGTTGGAAAACGCGTTAGGAATGGTTTGCGATAATCCCGATGCCTATATTGGCCAACCCGGTTTCGAATTTTTACAGCAGGTGCCCACCACATGGGATGAAACACGGGTAATTGATGCTAAACCCGGTGAGTATTTAGCCATTGCCAGGAAAAAGGGTAATGACTGGTACGTGGGAGCAATTACAAATCATACCGACCGCGTACTCAATAAAACATTTGATTTTTTGCCTGAGGGCGATTATACAGCCGAAATATGGGCCGATGCCCCATCTTCAGACCCCAACCTGAACCATCTTGTTAAAGAAATAAAGCACATTACCAGGGAGACCGCAGTAAGTATACTGCTTGCCCCGGGCGGCGGGCAGGTAATGCATTTGTACCCGGCCCCCTCTAAATCTCCCCCGGTGGGGGAGACTTTTAAAAACTAGCGTCATTAAAATATTATTTGAATAAGTCCTCCCTACCGGGGAGGATTTAGGTGGGGCTTAAAGATCCATTATCCTGGTGTGTACCTTTTTAACATAGTTGCGTATATCAAGAACGATACCGGCGAATATGTAAAATATCAGCGGAAAGCCAACGGCCAAAAATGACGAGTAAATAAAAAATAACCTGATCTTACCGATAGAAATATTAAATTTTTCGCCCAGGTAAGTACATACCCCGAATGAGTATCTCTCGAAAAAAGTAATTATCCTTTGCAACATATCAACCCAAATTTAAAATCTTATTACCAACGCCGCATTGCAGGCATTTCTTATAATTACAATAACTACTTTTTAACTCCAGCAGTGCCTGCGACTCAAAAGCCGTTTTTATTTTCACCCCTAAGGTACCAAAATCTGTTATAATATTATTGTTTTCACTCGGTAAACTTTCCAATAGCTGCAAACTACGGTCTATGTAACGCTGCATTTGATTATGCTTGCCATAACTGAATAAAAATAATCCCAGGGTATTTAAAAGCAATACATCAATGGATGCTTTTCCCAAATTCTTTGACGAAGGCGGAGATTCAGTGTCAAAACGATAGTGATTTTCCCAATAGTTATTTAGCTTAATATCCGTAAACAAATTTTGCAGCCCTTTTACCTCTTTAATTTCCAATATCTTCGAAAAAAGATGGTTTGCTTGCATTACAAGCGCCGCAAATTGTGCCAGCCTAATGGTCGGGAAATTTTGAGGGCGCAGCCGCATAAATTTCCATAAATGGTTTTCAACCGGTGTCAGCTTATATTTTTTCCGCAGAAAATCATATTCCTTTTTTAGCTTTAGCGGATACTGGTCATTAAGCTTATCAGTCAAAAAACCGGCTTGCCCGAATAACAATGCCTCAATTTGCATTGGATTGTTTTTATGTTTTGCCAGGATATTTTGCGGCAATGACTTAGCCAGCAATTCAAAAGGGAGCGCGTTTATTTTAAAACCAAAGTTGGCTGCTAAAAACTGGTAAAAGGTTTCCTCCCAATCGCCGCGATTTAAGTTAAGTTCGGCAATAACTGTTGCCGAGCGCTTTTCCAAACGCTCAACCAATACGCGGGTAAGCCAGTTTTGCATAGTAAGACTATCAACTGACGCAATATTAGCTTCGCAGGGTATAATGGTTTGATGGCCGAAAACCAGGTTATGATAACGGTTATAAAGATTGGCCGAAATACGGCTTTGCAATTCAAGCGTTGGCACGCGACGCCCGGTGTTCAATACAAGCGGCTGGTCATCGCGGTACACCACATGCAGAATTACATTTTCGTACGCGTGATCGGTTGTATGCCCATGCTTTTGCCAATCGGATGAGGAGAGATGAATCTCAACGTTTCCCGCCCATACCGTATTGCCTATTCGTATCCTCGCATTTTGAAAATCCGGCCCTGCATCTGAGTTATGCAGGCCTGCGGAAAATATTTCCAGTTCTTCACCATCGCCGGTTCGGAGATTCAAGCGGTTGAACAACCGAAACTTCCATACATAGTGTAAAAAATCTTCGGTGAATAGCATAGGTTTAATTAGTGAATTATTGATTTAGTGAACTGGTGATGGATTCAACTGCTGCTGCCAACTAATAACTGCTAACTGATTTTCTCCCATTTTCCGGAATCCAAGCTTTTATAGATCGCATCAACCACCTTCATATCTTTTAGCCCTTCTTCGCCCGGAACGCGGGATACTTTATTTTGCCTGACGCACTGTGCGAAATCGTCCATTTGGGCAGCTTGCTGTATAATTTGTGGGAACGGCATTTGTTTGCCATTAACGCTGCCGTCGATTCCGCCATAGCCAAACGCCGGGCCAAGTTCAAATTTGCCATGCTCCTCTTCAACTTTCAGGTAGCTCCAGTCGTGATTATAGCTCGATTTGCCCGTGGTCTTAAACCCGCCGGGGAACTCTAGTTCCCAAAAAACAGTTTCATCTACTTCTTTAAAAAAATCCGGGCGTGTTTTTTCCTGCGTGGCCTTTACAGCGATAGGTTCCTGACCTAAAGTGTAACGGCTTCCCTGTATGCTATAAATACCCATATCCATTAAACCACCCCCACCGGCCATGGCCTTTTTTAACCGCCAGGCATTAGGGTCACCGCGGTAGGTAAACCCATTACCAGTATCCAGGTGGGTAACTTTTCCAAATACGTGCCCCTGCCCCAGACGCATGGCTTCAATGGTGTGCGGTTCAAAATGCAGCCGGTAGCCTATTGAAAGCAAACGACCGGCCTTTTTACAGGCAGCTATCATGTCCGCGCAATCTTTGGCATTGAGGGCCATAGGCTTTTCGCAGATCACATGCTTACCGGCCCTGGCTGCCCTTATCGTATATTCCTTATGCATGGAAACCGGTAATACCACGTAAACGATATCAATATCCGGATTGTGCGCGATCTCGTCGAAAGTTCGATAGTTATAAATGTTTTTTTCGGGAATATTATATCTTTTTGACCAGTCAGCCGCCTTGGCCGGCGTGCCCGTTACTAAACCGGCCAGGTAGCAGTTTTGCGTATGTTGCAAAGCGGGCGCAAGCTGTCCGTAACTGTAATTACCCAGCCCGACCAAAGCGATCCCTAGCTTTTTGTCTGACCTTGATGACACGGCTGCCAGCGACGATAACGCCGGGCCCAATGCCAATGCCCCAATGCCCAGGGAACCTGTACGTATAAAGGCGCGCCGGGAGAATTTATTTGATAATGCCATAATATGAATTAACCAACATAAAAGTAGTTTTTTTTTAAGTTTTAAGCGATGGTTTACATTTAAATCTTATAAACTTCGTATTTTTGAATATGAGTAAGATTAAATCGGCCAAAATCAATTTTGCTTTCCCCGGGGATGTTATGGATCAACAGGAATTTGAACAAATGATTAAAAAAGCTGAAAACGGGCCTTTCCATACGATGAAGAAAGTCAAAAATGATCTGGCAAAATGGAAAGCCAAGTACTCGAAGTAGTTGTTAGTGATATGGCTTTAACAAGCCTTGAACAAATTTACGAGTATGGTATTGAAACATTTGCTTATCTGGCTGCAACGGTTTTCATTGAAGAACTCATCTATAGAATAGAACAACTTTCTATCAACTATTTTTTACACCCGGAATGCAGGTATCTTACGACCAAATCAAAAATGTACCGTAATTTAATTCATGGCAGCTACATGGTGATTTACCGGATCAGTCCCGGGCGTATTGAAGTATTAAATGTTTTGCATAGCAGCAGAAGCATATCAAGTTTCAAAGCTTCAAGAAAAGTAAAAATTTAATAGATAGCTTTTCATCTGATTTATAATAATCTAATCGCCCTGGTAGTTCAAGTGATGAACCAATGAAAATAGCTGGATTTCTTACACGAACTGATTCTCTATGAGGTGGATTAACGATTGATATTTGTATTTAATTGAAACAATCTGATCGCGATTATAATAAGGTTATTAATTCTCCAAATGTATTTATTGTCGCTATCTGTCCGCTTTCCACCTTGCCAAAACCATAATTCGCAAAAATAAATGGTACACCCGCTTTGGTCGCGGCATTATAATCGCCAATAGTGTCGCCAATATAAACCGGCGCGGTAAGCTGGTGGTCGTTAACGATATCTTTAATATTTTCGGCCTTCGGGGTTCCTTTGGTTCCGTAACACTGGTGCCCGCTAAAATAATGCGCCATGCCGCTGATCTTAAAAAACACCTCGATATACCCATTCTGGCAGTTGCTTACAATAAAAAGCTTGTATTTTTTTAGCAGGTAATTCAGCGTCTCGTCCAGGTCGGGATAAAGGTCCCCTCCTTTGCTATAGAGCACTTCGAGTTCGCTTTTAGCGCAAATGGCCATTAGCTCGTTCCGCTTTTCCAAATCAAGGTACGGGAACAGCGTATCAAAAATAACATTGTAAGCCAAGCCGGTTATTGAGCGCACTTTCTCGCGCGTCATCAGCTCGTCGACGTAGTCAACCTGGTTAATCGCGGCCTGCCACGCCAGGGCCACATTCGCGGAACTGTCCCAGAGCGTCCCATCGAGGTCAAAAACAATACTATCAAATTTGTTTTTTAAAGCTGTCATATTTGCGGGCAAAAATAGAAGAATTTATTTGGAAGTGGTTTTGTCATCGGTTCCTCACAAAACTTTGGCCGTTCATAAGCCATTTAATTATTTGGTAATTTTACAGCTCATTAACTAAAAGGCTCCGTTGAATATCCGCCCCCCTAAAAATACCCGTACCGAACCATTAACTTTAAAAGAACGTCTTGCCGCGCTACGCAACCTGCCAGCTCTTTTTAAACTGGTATGGGAAACCAGCCCGGGGCTGACCGTTGTGAATGCTTTATTGCGCATTGCCCGCTCGGCAATGCCGGTTGCATTGCTGTACGTTGGTAAACTGATCATTGACCAGGTTATCTTTTTAACCCGTCATCATAGCGCGGATACGACCTATTTGTGGCAATTGGTTGGGGTTGAATTCGGACTAGCGATATTAACTGATGCATTGAGCAGGGCCATTACCCTGATGGATGCGTTATTGGGCGACCTTTTCAGTAACCATACCTCGGTAAAAATAATGGCCCACGCCGCTACACTCGACCTTGACCAGTTTGAGGATGCGGTATTTTATGATAAGCTGGAACGTGCAAGACAGCAAACCATCGGGCGTACCATGCTGCTTTCGCAGGTAATGAGCCAGGTGCAGGATTTAATTACGATGGGTTTTCTTGCCGCCGGATTGATGGCTTTTAACCCCTGGCTGATCATTTTATTATTGATTGCCATTATACCGGCCTTTTTAGGAGAGTCGTACTTTAACGACCAGAGTTACGCGCTCACACGGGGTCAAACGCCCGAGCGCCGCGAGCTGGATTATGTACGCTATCTCGGCGCAAGCGATGAAACGGCCAAGGAGGTAAAAATATTCGATTTGTCTGACTTCATTATTGACCGCTTCAGGCATCTTTCCAACAAGTTTTATCTTGAAAACAAACGATTGTCCATCAGCCGCTCATTGTGGGGCACCTTATTCGCGATAATGGGCAGCATCGGATATTATGCCGCGTATGTGGTGATTATCCTCAGAGCTGTTGACGGCAGCGTGACCATTGGCGAGCTCGCCTTTCTGGCAGGATCATTCAGGCAATTGCGTACATTGCTGGAGGGCATCTTAAGCAGGTTTACCGCGGTATCACAAGGCGCTATCTACTTGCGCGATTTCTTTGAGTTTTTTGAAATAGAGCCAAAGATAAAACCCGCTGTTCATCCGCTTCCCTTTCCAAAAATCATACAACAGGGCTTTACATTTGACAATGTAGGCTTTCGTTACCTGAATTCGGAACGCTGGGCCAACCGCCATTTAAGTTTTACTTTGCATCCGGGTGAAAAGCTTGCATTGGTGGGCGAAAACGGCGCGGGAAAAACCACACTGGTAAAGCTGCTGGCCCGGCTTTACGACCCTACGGAAGGGCGTATTTTATTGGATGGGATTGACCTGCGTGAATACGACCTGGCAGACCTCCGTTTAAATGTGGGTATTATTTTCCAGGATTATCTGCGTTACCAGATGACGTTCGCCCAAAACATAGCTGTCGGAAATATCAGCCAGCAATTTAACCGTCCTTTAATTGAAGCAGCGGCTAAACAAAGCCTGGCAGATACACTGGCTGCCAAACTGCCCGGCGCTTATGACCAGCAACTGGGTAAACGTTTTGCCCAGGGTGTTGAACTATCGGGCGGCGAGTGGCAGAAGGTAGCCCTGGCCCGTGCTTATATGCGCGATGCCCAATTGCTGATTTTAGACGAGCCTACTTCGGCTTTGGATGCCCGTGCGGAATTTACGGTTTTTGAGCGCTTTGCTGAATTGACCAAAGGTAAATCGGCGGTGCTTATATCACACCGCTTCAGCACCGTTCGCATGGCCGACAGGATATTGGTGCTCGAAAAAGGTGAGCTTATCGAAATTGGTAGTCACCCGGAACTCATAACTAAAGGCGGCCGTTATGCCGAACTGTTTAATTTGCAGGCAATGGGATACCGGTAGTTAATGTGCAGATGTACGGATACCCCTCCCTCACAGGGGTTTGTAACTCGTGGCTGTGTACGGTTTAAGCTTTCGGCCTAACGTAATCCCCACATAAATACCAGAGAGCCGCCCGGCGATTTGACGATGCAGTTTACGGTGGTCCACAGAGGTGTTTGGTTGGGTGCTGATCGGGCACCGGCTAAAGGCCCCGGATGTTCAATTCAATCTTTAATCTCTAATACTAAAACCGCTCCTTCATTCCAAGCAATCCCCAGATGCCGCCGCTATGTATGGCAAGTATGCGGCTGCCGGGCGTGAAGTGGTTTTTGGCGGCGAGATCGTACAGGGCAAACAGCATTTTGCCGGTGTACACAGGCTCGATAAGGATACCGGTATTGGCTACGAATTGCTTAACGAATTCGATGAGTTGGTCGTCGGCCTTGCCGTACCCGCCGAAATCGTAGGCGGTGTGCAAATGGTAGTCAGCAGGCGTGATTAGCAGCTTGTCGATCTCGTTTTTAATGAATTCGCCGTTTTTAAATACCGGCACGGCATGGAATTGGGTTTGAAGATGCTGTGCCGTAATACCGTTAATGATACCGGCGGCGGTGGTGCCGGTGCCGCTGGCGCAGAGGATATGGTCGTAGGTTTCGGGCAGCTCGCCGATTAATTCGCTGCAGCCCCGGGCGCCAAGGGGCGACGCGCCGCCTTCGTCGATAAAAAAAGCGCCGGGATCATTTTTAAAAAACTTTCTGAAGAGGGCTGGCTTGTCGCGGTAACTTTCGCGATCGGTGAATAGTAAATTCATCCCATGCAAACGGCAGAGAAAAAGCGTGTCGTTATTTACCTGTTCGCCGCGCACAATGCCTGTCGACTTAAAACCAAATTTGGCCGCTGCAGCCGCAGTCGCCAGTAAATGATTTGAATAAGCTCCGCCAAAGGTTACCAGGCGGGTTTTCTCTTCGTCCCGGGCCTGCTTTAAAATGTACTTTAACTTGCGCCACTTATTCCCCGAAATGATGGGGTGAATAAGATCATCGCGTTTGATAAAAACAGTTAAGCCACGCTCGTCAAATAATTTAGTTTTTATTTGGTGAACAGGGCTTAAAAAATCAAGTTCGATATCCATTTAGCTAATTAAAATCCGAAACCGATACCGCCGTTTACCGACTGGTATTTACCTACGCTATATGAGGCATATAACCGAAAAAAGGCCAAATCTAACTGAAACCCTGCATCGGCACGTAAACCGCTGAGACTATTTTCGTCAATATTTACCGGGTTGCTCACAGTTACATAATAGCCGGATTGCCCCGGCGCGGTTGATTCGATAGGGAAATTACCTCTTATATTAGTAGTGGAACTGGCGGATTGGTATGCAACTGAAAAAAATGGGGTAAAGAAATGCAGTTTCTTAGAAATGATTGCCTGCACGTCAAGTCCGCTAACGGCGGCATCGAGGCGTTGCGTTGAAAAATCTGCAGCGGGGTCGCCGGGAGCAGGCTGCGAGCCGGTGGCGGGCGTTACCCCGAGCGGTTTTGAATAGGTGATTTTGTTATAATTCACCGCCAGGGCCAAATCGAAAGGAATGATCTTTTTTTTGGTGGAAAAATCCTGGATGATATTATGCTTGATGCCAAAACCGATCATACTAATTGAACCGTCACCGTTATTTAGGTTAATAGTAGGAGAAGCGCGTACCGTTATATCCGTATTTTTTATTACACCAAACTGCAGTTGAATATTTGGCGCCGGTACCAGTGGCACCTGTCCTTTCGGCATGATAAAGTTGTTGATATGGTTGCCGTTATCATCATTGATGTACATCGTAGGGCCTGCTGTTTTGGCGCCGGCAATAGTAGGTGCGAAAATATTTGCTGGATTTGCAGGTGTTACATGGCTTGATAAGCCAATTTTTGTTACATCAAAGCTTTTATCCATTCCCGGCACCATTGCGATGCTGCCCGAAATGCGTAAATCAAAATGCAAACGTTTCTTTGTTTTTGCGGTATTATTCCATCCGCTGTTCAACCCCGTTCCCAGCCCCCGGTATAACGGTTCAACATAGCTTTGAACCAGCTTGGTAACATCGCCGGGACTAGCTTTAATTAACTGAGAAAATCCGCCCCCACCGTTTTGAGCGTGTGCTGTGAAAACAGTTAAAAATAGAAGGACAACTGTTAATAGTGAGTAGGGTTTTTTCATATATTATAATTAAACGACTAAATATATACATATTTGATAGATAATTGATAATTATGAAAAATAAGTTCTTTTATCGTAATATCGATGATGATGAGTGAGTTACGGCCGTCGCGTTTGATAAAAACGGTTAAGCCCTGTTCATCAAATAAATAAATTATTTTATGAACAGGGCTTAAAAAATCAGGGCCGATATCCCCACTAATCAATTAAAATCCAAGACCTATACCGCCGTTAAAAGACTGGTACTGACCCAGGCTGTATGAAGCATAGATACGAAAAATAGCCAGATTTAGCTGAAAGCCTGCATCGGCACGCAAACCGTCGATACTGGTTTCGTTAATCGTTACCGGATTGCTAACAGTTACATAGTAGCCTGACTGGCCGGGCGCGGTTGAGGTAATCGGATAATTACCCAGTATACCAAAGGTTGAGCTGGCAGTCTGATATCCTACCGATAAAAACGGTGTAAAGAATAGTAATTTTTTAGAGATGATAGCTTGTACATTAAATCCGCTGAAGTGGGCGTCGACATGCTGGGTTGAAAAATCAGCCGCCTGGGTTCCGGGCGCTGGCTGCGAGCCGGCATCGGGCTGTACACTCAACGTTTTTGAATAAGTGATTTTGTTATAGTTTACAGCTATGGCCAGGTCAAAAGGAATGATCTTTTTCTTGGAAGCAAAATCCTGTATAAGATCGTGTTTGATGCCAAAGCCGATCACACCAACTGAGCCTGCATCCGACCCGAGGTTGATGGTAGGAGTAGATCGTATGGTAATATCCGTATTTTTAAATATACCAACTGTAAGCTGAATATTCGGGGCTGGAATAAGCGGCAACTGGCCCTTGGGCATGGTAAAGCTGTTGATCTTTTTGCCATTGTCATCATTGATGTTCATGATAGGCCCGTCGGTTTTAGCTCCGCCTATAGTAGGCGCTATTATATTTGACGGATCGGCAGGTGTAACATGGCTTGATAAGCCGATCTTGGTTACATCAAAGCTTTTATCCATAGTGGGTACAAAAGCGCCGCTGGCGGTTATGCGTAAATCGAAGTGCAATAATTTCTTGGTTTTAGCGGTATTATTCCAGCCGCCATTTAAACCTGTTCCGAAACCTTTGAATAAAGGCTCGGCGTAGTTTTGAACAAGTTTGGTGACATCACCGGGACTGGATTTGATTAATTGATCAAATCCGCCCCCACTGCTTTGGGCACGTGCAGTAAATGCAGTTAAAAATAAAATTGCAGCTGTTAATAGTGAGTAAGGTTTTTTCATATATGATAAGTTTAAAACATAAATGTATACATATTTGGTAAATAATCAATAATCTGAAAAAACAAGTACTTTTGCCGAATGGCATCTGAGAACGACCTGATTGAGCAGGAGGAACAAGACCTGTATGAGCATCTCCGTATTATTGTTGACAAGGGGCAGTCGCCGTTGCGAATTGATAAGTTTTTGATGCATCGGGTTGAAAATGCCTCGCGTAACCGGATACAAAGCGCGGTTGAGCTGGGAAATGTACTGGTTAACGATAAAACTATAAAGGCAAGCTATAAGGTTAAACCGCTTGATGTTATTTCGGTAGTACTGCCGCACCCGCCGCGTGATACAGAAGTATATCCCGAAAATATTTTTCTAAATATTATTTATGAAGACAATGATGTATTAATAGTTAATAAGCCGGCAGGTATGGTGGTGCATCCCGGTTATAATAATTATACAGGTACCCTGGTAAACGGTTTGGTTTACCATTTTCAGCAGCTGCCAACTTTACCCGGAAACGAGGGACGGCCCGGCCTGGTGCATCGCATAGATAAGGACACGTCGGGATTGCTGCTTATCAGTAAAAATGAACGGGCCATGACCTGGCTGGCAAAACAATTTTTTGATCATACCATTACCCGCAAATATATGGCACTGGTGTGGGGCGACATTGAAAATGATGGCACCGTATCGGGCTATATTGGCCGCAGCGCGAACGACAGGCGGGTGATGTCAATTTATGATGATCCTGAAAAAGGTAAATGGTCAGTAACGCACTATAAGGTCCTGGAACGAATGAACTATGTAACCCTGATCGAATGCCAGCTGGAAACCGGGCGCACACACCAGATCAGGGCGCATATGAAGCATATCGGGCACCCTTTGTTCAGCGACGCCACTTACGGCGGTGATAAAATTTTAAAGGGGACGGTTTTTAGTAAATACAAACAGTTTGTTGAAAATTGTTTTGAACTGATGCCACGCCAGGCGTTGCATGCGCAAACCCTGGGGTTTTTACATCCCACGCTAAAAAAGAATTTACTTTTTGAAGCACCGCTGCCGCCGGATTTTGAAATGGTTTTAGATAAATGGCAAAAATATTCGGGATCGGAGCATTGATACAGGTTCAGAATCAACAGCCGGGATAGTGGGGTCAAAAACAAAAAATAATATCGTACTCTGAACCAACAGGATGCATTTTTAACAGCAAATAAATAACCAGTAAAATTTTGTTCTTGTATCTTGCAACCTGATTCAACCTCTCTTTGCTAAACTATGGTGCCGGTTTTTATCAATTTTAATGGTGAGATATACCCGCAGGATGCTAAACTGATGCCGGTTACCAACAGGGCGTTTAGGTATGGCGACGGCTTATTTGAAAGTATGCGGATGATGAAGGGACAGCTGAAGTTTGCCGATATGCATGCCGACCGTTTACAGCGTGGTATGAAAGCACTTAAGATTGATGGCTATTCGCAGCTGGATACCTGGTTTCTGAAGGATAAGGCAGAAGACCTTGCCCGGCGAAACAAAGCAAAGCATGGCCGCCTGCGTTTAACCGTATTCAGGGATTCGGAGGGCATGTACGCCCCGACGCAAAATAAGGCCGGGTGGTGCCTGGAAATGCAGCCATTGGATGAACCCCGTTACTTCCTGAACGAAAAAGGTTTGATAATGGATATTTTTACGGAAATACCCAAACCCTCAAATTACTTATCGAATATAAAAACGTGTAACGCGCTTGTGTATGTGATGGCCGGCTTGTATAAAACACAGAACAAGCTGGATGAGGTATTTTTATTGAACCAGAATGGTTTTTTATGCGAGGCCGGCAGTTCGAATATTTTTGTTTTATATCAAAATCATTTATATACCCCGGCTTTAAGCGAAGGTTGTGTTGAAGGGGTAATGCGGCAAGTGGTCATCAATCTTGCCAGGCAAAATAATATCCCGGTTACCGAGGCGCAGATCAATCCTGAAATTTTATATGAGGCCGACGAGGTGTTTTTAACAAATGCCGGCAGGGGCATTCAAACTGTTATGGGATTTGGTGTGCGGCGCTATTTTAATGCGGTAAGCAAACTATTGGTAACCGAGTTAAATAAATTGTAACACTGCTTTTACTTAATTTCACAGAAAATAAATCTACTTTTAAACCGCCAATTATCAGTTATTATGAAACTTTTTCTTTTTACCAGCGCAGCCATGCTTTTAACACTTACCGCGGTTAAGGCGCAGAACAATCATCCTAAAATTGACACCGTCTTTTTTGAAGATTTTAATGAAAAAACACTTGATCGCGGCAAATGGAATGTTGAGAACAGGGTACATACAGTTAACAATGAGCAGCAGGCTTATGTAGATTCGGCAGCTACTATTTACCTCGTACATGGCCGCGCAGCCGAAGGCGCTAAAAATGGAGCCTTGGTATTAAAGCCGGTATACCAGCCCGGATTCACCATTAATAATAAAAAATACGATTTTATATCAGGCAGGATCAATACCAGGCAAAAAATGGAGTTTACATATGGTACTGCTTCGGCCCGGATGAAAATGTCGTCGGGTGCGGGTATGTGGCCGGCCTTTTGGGCTCTGGGTAACGGCAAATGGCCCGATTGCGGTGAAATTGACATAATGGAAACCGTTGGCGATTCCTCATGGATCAGCAACGCGTTACATGGCCCCGGGTATTTTGGCAATACGCCTTTGGCCTATCGTGCCTTTTTTCCGGCTGGGCAGGATGTTACCCAATGGCATGTTTATTCAGTAGACTGGACAGCCGACAGCCTTATTTTTAAAGTAGATGGCAAGGTGACTTATTCAGTAACACGCCCAATGGTTGAGCACTACGGAAAGTGGGCTTATGATAATCCAAAATTCATTATCCTCAACTTTGCCCTCGGTGGCGGTTATCCTGAGGGTGTTAACAAGATAAAAGCTCCATACCCGGGTTTATCACAGTATTCAGTTAACCGGATAAAGGCCGGCCAGGCGAAAATTTTGGTCGATTGGGTTTTGGTTACAAGAAAGGCAAATTAGCTAGTTCAATAATCATTTATCAGGCTTCAGGCTATTGCAATAAATAAAAAAAAATAGTCGTCAGCAAACCATTCTCATTTTAACTCCGTACTTGTTAATATGAAAGGGTATATAAACATTCCGCAAACAATTTATTGTAAACGGTGCAAAGAATGCGGTGCTCGTCCGGTAGTTGCGCCGGTTAGCGATATTGGTTATGTTGTTAAATGTTCAAACGATGATAGGCATTATCAAACAGTAGCCGGCCTTATTGACATTGACGACTGGAATCAACACAATTCCGTCACCCGGCCGGCTGCAAAATTTAGCCTTGTTCCGGTTATTGCGTGGTAAGAATAGGGGCGTCTGAAGTCTTATAAATATTGACATTATTCCTGGTATATCTTGTATATTTGATGCTATAAAACAGTGTCAAAATGAAACCTCACTCATCCCTGAATATTTCCGGATTAAAATTAGCGATACTTGCCCTGGCCTTTTGCTTGCCGTCGTTTTGTAACGCGCAAAACAGTAATCAACCGGTGTTTAATCATTTTGCCCTGTGTGCAAAAAACCTCAGAAAAACGGCCGACTTTTACAGTACAGTATTGCAGCTTCAAAAAATACATCATCCGTTCAACGACACACTTCATGTTTGGTTTAAAATAGGAAACGGCACCGCCCTGCATGTGATACAAGGAGACTGTTCAACGAACAGGCACGATATAGCCATCCATTTATGTTTCAGTGTGCCGGACTTTGATGCTTTTATTAAGCATCTCGATAAATTGAATGTAAAATATGGCAATTGGACTGGCGAGCCAAAAAAAACTCAGCTGCGTGCCGACAATGTCAGGCAACTTTATTTCCAGGATCCCGATGGCTTTTGGATTGAAGTGAATGATGCAAAATAGGTTACTATAAATACATTAATATGGAAGAGCAGGAACGCGCGTTGACAATGTGGCCGGCAATCATACATGCCAAATGTCCCCGTTGCCGTCGGGGCAATATGTTTGATACGCCGATGTATAGTTTTAAGTCGCAGGTGATGAACAAGGCCTGCCCGCATTGCGGTTTAGTTTACGAACGCGAACCCGGCTATTTTTATGTTTCGATGCTTATTAGCTATGCAATGTTCGTTGCCGAGATGATAACACTAGCAGTAGCCATTCATGTTTTAACAGGGAGCAATAATCCATGGGTGTACGTGATTGTTATTATCGTGATAGGCGTTATTCTCGCGCCTTTTAATTTTCGGTATTCAAGGGTAATGCTGCTCCATTGGCTAACACCCGGTTTGCATTATCACCCCGAATTGAGTGGTGATAAGGACGCATAAGAGTCGTGTTATCATTTTAGTGATGTGAATCAAGAGTAAAGATATTAGAGCCGCGAATCAAGATAAAAAAGAAACAATCAGTTCATTTTACAGCATTGAGCTGAAATATCCTATTGAGATGTTTTCTTTTATGGATTTTTCTCTCTTGAGGTACTTCTTGGTTCATCAACCCAGCCAATTCGGCATCCCCGGCTATCCGCTACTGTCTTATAAAGTTAAGCGCCCCGGGTAATAAATACAGTGTTTTCACGGTATTTCTCCGGGTCTTTTCCCCGCTTCCGTGAGTTTGCAACCCGCATTGCCCCCAGCCGGTGAGCCGCTCCGTAAAAACACCAGCTAAATACCGTGAAAACACGGTGTGATATGATGACGCCGGACTTTATTTTTACAGAATAATTGATCTGTTCCATCATGAAAAAATTACGGTCCTGGTTTGCAATCAAAATATTTCGTGCGAAGCTTACGCGCAAATTCCCGGCGCCGGCGGCAGTTATACCAGGCAG
Organism: Mucilaginibacter sp.; assembly: GCA_028288125.1. Classification (GTDB taxonomy): domain Bacteria; phylum Bacteroidota; class Bacteroidia; order Sphingobacteriales; family Sphingobacteriaceae; genus Mucilaginibacter. The sequence goes on along the minus strand of JAQBOH010000022.1, from coordinate 8,736 downwards.
GAAGGCCGGGGCCCGTAGAAAATACAGCAGGACTGCCGGCAATTTGTCAATTTATAATACCAACCAGTTGTTTTTATAACAGCGGGCAAAAAATACACCTTCTCGTTCTGTATCAATTAAGTTACATTAGATTTTAAGCACCTAATCTTTATATTAGCGGTCATGTATAGCCGCCGCAAATTTATAAAAGTATCGGCTGCCGGCGCCTCGCTTGCAGCATTATCAAACGCTTCATTTGCCTCGGGCGTTTCAAATTCTGCCGATAGCTTTCCTATAGTTATTTCAACCTGGGATTTTGGTATCGCTGCAAATAAAGAAGCCTGGAAAACGCTTGAAAAAGGCGGCCGCGCGTTGGATGCCGTTGAAGCCGGCGTTAAGATCCCGGAAGGTGATATGAATAATCATACGGTTGGAAGGGCCGGTTATCCCGACCGTGACGGCCATGTAACTTTAGACGCCTGCATTATGGACGAATTTGGCAACTGCGGGTCGGTAGCGGCTATGGAGGGTATTGCACACCCCATTTCTGTCGCCCGCCTGGTGATGGAAAAAACTCCGCACGTGATGCTGGTTGGCGACGGGGCCACGCAGTTTGCCGTTGAGCAGGGCTTTAAAAAAGAAAAATTGCTCACGCCCGAATCTGAAAAGGCCTGGAAAGAATGGCTTAAGACCGCTAAATATTCGCCTGTCATTAATATTGAGAACAAACAGCATGCACCCGGCAACCAATATAATCATGACACCATCGGCATGCTGGCCATTGATGCAAAAGGAAATATTTCGGGCGCCTGTACAACCAGCGGCATGGCCTTCAAACTACATGGCCGGGTTGGTGATAGCCCAATCATCGGCGCCGGCTTGTATGTCGATAATGAAGTCGGCGGTGCAACGTCAACCGGTGTTGGCGAGGAGGTGATCCGCAATGTCGGCAGCTTCCTGGTCGTTGAACTGATGCGGCAGGGCTACAGCCCCGAAGATGCCTGCAAGGAAGCGGTTAACCGCATTATCAAAAAGAAACCGCAGACTGCCAGAGATATCCAGGTTGGTTTTTTAGCGATCAATAAAAAAGGCCGGTATGGCGCTTATGCCATTCAGCCGGGGTTTTCATTTGCAGTATGTAATACAGAAAAACAAGACTTACTAGTCAAAGGAAAAAGCATTTACTAACGTTAATTTCAAGGGATTGCTTAATGGTAAATAGTATATTTACACAAAGGCGTGTAATAGATATCTATTATGATACCCTATTTTAAGCATAACAGCGTGAATTTATATCACCTGCTACTTAATTAAAAAATGAATCATCCCGTTTTACTCGAAGTTTGTGCCAATTCAGTTACTTCGGCATTGGCAGCACAGGATGGCGGCGCCGTGCGGGTTGAGCTTTGCGAAAACTTGTACGAAGGGGGCACAACACCCTCGTATGGCGAAATATTAATAGCCCGCAAACTGCTCCACATTAATCTATATGTACTCATAAGGCCGCGCGGCGGTGATTTTTTATATTCGGATGTCGAGTTTGAAGTAATGGCCGCTGACGTACGCTATTGCATTGAAGCCGGTTGCGACGGCATTGTCATCGGAATATTACATCCGGATGGTGCGATAGATAAAGAGCGCTGCAAAAAATTAGTCGAGCTGGCTAAACCACATGGTGTGGGCGTAACATTCCACCGGGCATTTGACCTGTCGGCCGATCTGTTCCAGTCCCTTGAAGATACTATTGAAATAGGCTGCGAACGGATATTGACCTCGGGTGGCAGAAGCTCGGCCATGGAGGGCGCGGGTGTTATTTCGCGGCTGATAAAAAAGGCAACAGGTCGCATCATTATTATGCCGGGATGCGGCATCAGCGAAACCAACGTGGCCGACCTGGTACATTATACCGGGGCCAAAGAAATACACGCCTCCGCCCGGAAGCGCTCGCAAAGCCAAATGCTGTTTAAAAATGACCGTATTGTTATGGGTGAAAACTACGGGGACGAGTACAGTGTAGATGTAACTGATAAAAACCGGGTAGAGAAAATAATAAAACTGGCAAATAGCTAAATACCAATTACCGTTTATTAAAATATTGTAACCGGCACGATGATCTCGAACCTGTTATGCCCTGCCCCGCCAAAAATATCGTTATCAATTAAATAACTATACCTGAAACCAAAGGAGATCGCTGCCTGGTTAAACAGCTTCGCGTCAAAATACAATTCGGCGCCGGTTGAACGAAAAGTCCCTTTAAACTGGCTGCCATTGATATCAAAATCGGTCGCATGGGTATAATCGTAAAACATATTGCCCCTTAACCGCGATAAATAAAATGTATTGGCTACGCCCGCGTCCGGGTATGCTATCGGAAAGTGATAATTGACCCCGGCTTTATTCATATCATATAAATTCTCGGCCACGTACCCCCGTGAAAACGGAAAATCATTTGAATAGCCCGCCACGCTGTTTCTATTTTTTTGCTGATGCGCCGCGCTGATCACCAGGTTATGGTTAACCATCAGTCCCGGGAAATAAAATAACCCCGATGCCAGGAACTGGTCGGAAGTTGCCCCGCTTATGGAAGATTTATAATTTAAGATGATGCTTTGCGCCAGGTGCGGATAAATATTTTGCTTTGCCTGCTGTACCTGGTTGCTAAAAATCAGGTAATTATTACTGTATGAAATTGACCTGTCACTGAATAAAGACCGGAACGCCGGTTGAAAGGCAATTTGAGTATAGTAAAGATCACTTCCAACCTGTAAAGCAGTTAAATGCTTCCCCGACGAAAAGTTTAACGGCAGCTCCAAACCGCCATGCAGGTCGGTTTCGTTCCAGTAAACATTTGTGCCGTTATTATATCCACGCCGGCTAACCGTATAATCCGCTCCGCCGGATATATAGGGAAATAACGCGCCATAAATAGCGTCGAAACCAAATTTTTTATAACCCTCATCCCGGTTATAAGTAAATGAAAGCTGAGATTGCAGCGTATTCAATACGTTCTCCCCGGTAAGGGCCACTTCATAATTCGGGTCGTTAAAGTTTGGGATAAGGCTATGGAAATTTAATAAATGGTATGATTTGCGGTATTTGATAACCGGCAGCGAATCGTTTCTTACAGTTGCCAGCATATCGGCGGCTTTATTTCGTTTTAAAGCGGTTATGCCTATATCCGAAAGTCCGCCGGGAATAACGGCAGGAACTTCTTTCCACTTTAATTCGTTTTTGCCAGCCTCTGTAATCTTATAGCCATAAGCAGTAAAACCAACCCAAGCAAGCTTATTATCGGCGACTGCCGGCTGATAATTGCCGATAGTGCCGTTTGTGTTATAATCATATAATTCATAAAGCTTACCGCTTTTTAAACCGATAGCAAACAAACGGTCATTCATACCGGATGCTGCTGAAAAATATACCGTATCATCTTTAACAACCGGAAAAGCAATCGGCTGATTTGAAAACGGAAGCAAGTATTCGGGATTTCCTGTTTTAATATCAATCAAAGCCAGCGACATTTTACCTGCGTTATTCCGCACTGCTGATACCAGCTTGTTCCCGTAAAATTTAGGGTAAGTATAAAACAGGTTTCCCTTATTGGGGATAATTGCCATTAATTTACCGTCCGCGGCATTTAATAAATGAAGGTCGCATTTACCATTAGTGCCTTCCTGTACCGCTACAATAGTTTTACCGTCGGGGCTAAAGTCGGGCGAAAAGTATTTGGTGTTTTTTGTGATACGATGTTCTTTGCCGGTGTTAACATCCAGCAGCATAAGTTCGCTATAGTCTCGGTAATTCCACCGAAGGTCGGGCCGGTATGTGGCATACACTACTTTCCCATCATGATAAGCAAAGTAATTATCCAGCGAAACGCTTCTAACCGCTATTTTCTTTTCAATATTCCCGGTTTTCATGACGAATACCGGTATATGGTTATATGTGCTTTTCATATACAGCAACGTACTGTCGTTTATGTAAGCCGGATATTCACGGTTGGCGTCAAAATGCCACGATAGTTTTAAAGATTTTTTTGCCGGTAAATATTCCTGGTCCGAATTGAATTGCTGTTTATAAAAATTCAAACCGTCGTTCCTGAATTGTGTAAAATTCTCTCCGGAATATCTTTTTATAGCCTTTTGCAGGGGATAAGATCCTCCTTTGAAAGCAGCTGCGTCGTGCGTTACTTTTTTCCAGAAATCGTCGCCAAATTTTTCGCGCCCGTATGAAACCAGCATATAACCCAGCGGGTACCAATCAGGAATATAATCCAGGTACGACCCGTTGCGCAATTTCATATAGCTGTAGTCTTTTCCCGCTGCCCATAAACCGCGATAACCGTTAAAAAACCAGGGGAGCCTGCCCCTGCCCTGCCCGCTTACGTATGTTTCATTAAAAACAGCATCTCCTTCAAAAAACCAGTTGGGTATAGTAAGATCGTTGCCCAGCGCCTGCCCGCCCTCGCCGAAAAGCACTTTCAGCACATGCGACATACCAACGTTGAAATTATTATACTGCTGCACATGCCTGAACTCGTGTATGGCCAGTTGTTCCGGCCACGGCAAGCTGCCTATATCAAAACTATTCTGTTCGGGCGTTAAAAAAAACTCGCTTCTGAATGGAGCCAATCCAACATAGGCATTTGATATAGTAGTTTGATTCTGCAATACTATGCTGATCTGCTTTTGCTTAAACCCGATGGTCGGCTGTATGGCCTTATTCATTTGCTCAACGATATTAGCCACCCGCATCGCGGCTGAATCAAGCCCCGCCGGGAAAATTACCTTAGCAGCCGGCGTATTCACCTGCTTCCACTTTATCGATGGAGGGTTGCCGCCAAATTCCTGGGCTCTGGTTATAGTGGCGGTGGTAGTGAAAAGTAGCAGCAGGGATAATTGTCGCAGAAAGAAGTTCATCGGCGTGAAAGTAAGCACAAATTGCCTGAATCGGAGTCGGGAATTTCAAATAAAAAAGCCCCTATAAATCCGAAATTGAAATTCCGGCATCCCAAATAATACCAAACACTTAAATGACACATCATCCCCTAAAACTCCCTACATTTGCCGGTTGTTACAATAAATCATGGCTAAAGTCTCTATCAACCTGGCAACAGGCTCTATACAAAAGGAAGAATTGATCGTAGGTATCGACCTGGGGACCACCAATTCGCTGGTGGCCTTTATCAATCCCGATAAAAACCCGCAGGTAATTAATGATACCGGCAAGGGCGTTTTGGTGCCGTCTGTCGTGCATTTTGGTGACGCAGGCGAGATTACTATAGGTAACGAAGCGAAAGATTATTTGATAACCGACCCGCAGAACACCGTTTTCTCGGTAAAGCGCTTGCTGGGCCGTTCGTATCACGACATTGAAAATTATAAAGACTTTTTCTCATATAAGGTTATCGACGACGATACCGAAAGCCTCGTCAAAATAAAGGTGGGCGATAAGTTTTATACTCCTATCGAGTTATCAGCCTTAATATTGAAAGAATTAAAAGCACGTGCCGAGCACGCGTTAAAAACTCCGGTAAACCGCGCGGTGATAACCGTTCCGGCTTATTTTAACGACTCGCAGCGGCAGGCCACGCGCGACGCGGGCAAGCTGGCTGGGCTCGATGTATTACGCATTGTAAATGAACCAACCGCTGCCAGCCTTGCCTATGGTATCGGGTTAAACCCTGATGAAACAAAAACCATCGCCGTTTACGACTTGGGCGGCGGCACCTTTGATGTATCTATTTTGCAAATACAAAACGGCATTTTCGAAGTTTTGGCAACCAATGGCAACACTTTTTTAGGCGGAGATGATTTTGACCGTGCCATTGTTGATTACTGGATCGAAAAAAACCAACTCAACAGGGCCGAAGTGCTTGCCGACCACAAACTGGTCCAGCAATTACGCCTGAAGGCGGAAGAAGCAAAAAAAGCATTCGCCCATCAAAGTATGGTGAACGATAAGATCGGTGATATTTGGTGTACCATCGACCGTAAGGTTTTTGAGGCGTTAATACTGCCCAAAGTGCAGGAAACGATCGACTGCTGCCGTAACGCGTTGAAAGATGCCAATATGGACGTCGGCCAGATTGATGAGGTGATCATGGTGGGCGGTTCTACCCGCACTGGTCTTGTCAAAAAAATGGTCGCAGAATTTTTTGGCCGGGCCGTACACGACGAGGTTAACCCGGACGAAGTAGTCGCGCTTGGCGCCGCCATACAGGCTGATATTTTAGCCGGCAACCGCAAGGATATTTTATTGCTGGATGTTACGCCGCTGTCGCTCGGCATCGAAACCATGGGCGGCTTAATGGATGTGATCATTCCGCGTAATTCAAAAGTACCTACCAAGGCCGGCAGGCAATATACTACCTCTGTGGATGGGCAGGTGAATATGAAAATCGCCGTTTACCAGGGCGAGCGTGATCTCATCAAAGAAAACCGCAAATTGGCCGAGTTTGATTTGAAAGGCATACCCTCCATGCCTGCGGGTTTCCCGAAAGTGGATATCAATTTTTTGCTTAACGCGGACGGCATCTTGAAGATACAGGCGGTTGAGCTGCGCTCGGGTGTAAAACAGGAAGTGGAGGTAAAACCAACCTACGGCATTACCGACGACCAGGTGGAACAAATGCTGATGGACAGCATTACCCATGCTAAAGATGACGTGAGCCAGCGTATGCTCATAGAAGCCCGCACAGAGGGTGAGCAGATGGTGTATGTTGTTGAGCGGTTTTTACAAAACAACAGCAGTTTTTTATCGGAAACCGAGATTGGCGAAACGAACGAACTGATCAAAAAACTAAAAGACACCTTATCAACAGGTGATAAAGACGGAATTCATAAGGCTATAGATGAATTGAATGAATTTACCCGTCCGTTTGCCGAGCGGTTAATGGACCAGGCCATTGGCGTTGCCATGAAGGGCAAAAGCGTTGAGTAAGTGAAAGGTGAAAGGTGAAAGACTTACGAAGTTTTTGAAACTTCGTAAGTCTGACAAATCCTTAAAGCTTATCTATTGCGTCTTGCTCCTTTAAAGCAGTAATATTATTTTGGCTATTATATTCATCGGTCTTTGTAGCAAAGTCTTCTAATATCCCAGCGATAGTATCCAGGTTATCCGAAACACGCTGATGCATGTCCGGCAAATCTTTTTCCAGCCTTTTATCCCCCAGGTCTATATTATCCACCTCTATTTTTGCCAGTTTTTGAATGATAGCCTGCTGGCTGTTTTTCAGGTCTTCCAATTCATGGACAATTTTTTCCATTAGCCCAAACTTCTTTAACTTATCCATAATGTTCTTCGTTTGTTTATGCTGTTAAAACGTTATTCCGCCTAAAATGTTTGAAAATTTGGATATTCCATTAATAACTAATAATTTAGTTAAATGAAGTCTATCTTTCTTTTCCTTGTTATTATCGCCATTGGAACCATGGCGTTTGGACAATCAATAAAACCGGATGGCGCCTTATTACTTGACTATTATCAAACGCAAAGATTTGCGGAAGCCGCCGATTATCTTAAAAAGATATATCCCGAGCCTGTTACAGACATAAAAGCGCTATCAAGCCTGGCATACACATCATCAATGGCGGGGCGGTTACCCGAAGCAGGCGATTATTACCAGCGTTTGTACGTCGCTGATACGACCAATACTGCTGTTCTTTTTAGCCTGGGTAGTGTTAACGCGCGAAGAGGCGACAACGTAAAGGCCCTTTCATTTTACAAAAAAATACTGTTACGGGACAGCACCAACTTTAGCGTGTACAAACAAATGGCAACGCTATCACGCAGCAGCGGCAATTTCGGCGAAGCTATATTGTATTTTCAAAAGGCAAACAAGCTTAACCCGGTTGAACCGGATGTAGCTTATGACCTGGCTACGTTCTATATTAACCTGAAACTTTATAACAAAGCGGATTCCACGGTTACCACGGCCCTGCGGGCCGATACGGCTAACCTCCTGCTACTGTTTGCAAAGGCTGAAACGGATTATCGCCTGAACAACTTTCCCGAAACGGTGACTGTTTGTAATAAGTTGATCCGTTCGGGCAGTCAAACCGGGATAGTGATAAACATGCTGGGCACATCCTATTACAAATTAAAAAATTACAACCAATCTATAAGCGCCTTTAAACTGCTTGAGCAAAGTAAAACATCAAGCGAAACCTCCTACTATTATACGGCCATGAGCTATAAGGCGCTGGGTAACCATGCCGGGGCTGTAAGCTATTTCAATAAGGCTATAAAGGAAGCTTTATCCGAAAATGCAAACTCATACTACGGCGAAATGGCCGACTCATTCGATAAAATGCATCAATTAAAAAACGCGGTAAGCGCTTATCAAAAAAGTCTGTTGTATGGCGTTATGCCCCTCACCTATTATGCGTTGGCCAACTTGTACGATACTGAAATGAAAAATAAAGATATGGCCGCCAGGTATTATAAAAAATATTTGAAAAGCCAGCCGCCCGAAGATCAAAAGTCGTACCTAGCTTACTCCGCACGACGAATACGTGAGTTAGCCCGCTGACGCTGCATCAGCCGTGCAACGTATTTGCCGATAATATCAAACTCGAGGTTTACAATGGATCCGTCGCGCACGTTTTTAAGATTGGTATGCTCAAAAGTATAAGGTATAATGGCTACCGAAAAACTATTGGCTTTTGAATTAACGACCGTCAAGCTGATACCGTTTACACATATAGAGCCTTTTTCAACCTTTACATGTCCTGGTGAAGCGTCTTATTCATAGGT
>JAQBOH010000002.1 GCA_028288125.1 Mucilaginibacter sp. | reverse complement strand
CCAACGATTAAAGGAGGTGCATATAGTTCAATACCTTCAAAGTTGCCTGCATATATGTTTTCAGGAAAACCTATAATTGCATGTGTAGATAAAAACTCTGAAACTGAAAGATGCATTTTCGATGCACAATGTGGATGGATAATAGAACCTGAAAATGAGGAACAGTTGATACAAATATTTAGGCAAGTATTGAACTTGCCCCAAAATACACTTAAAAAGATGGGAAATAACGCATACGAATATGGAAAGTTATATTTCTCAAAGGAAATTAATCTTCAAAAATTATTAAATTTATTTATTTTGTAGAATGTTATATTCATTAACAAAAAGAATTATTGACTTAATCCTCTCATTTGTGTTAATTGTTATTTTATTGCCATTATTGATTTTAGTTAGTCTGTTTGTTTATATTGATGATCCTGGGCCGATCTTGTATATCGCAATCCGGATGGGCAAGGGGCAAACTCCTTTTAAGTTGTGGAAATTTAGGTCGATGAAAGTAAATTCATTAGATATCCGCAACGTAGATGGCTCAACATTCAACAGTGAATCAGATCCGCGAGTAACACGAATCGGGCGTTTTATTAGGAAAACAAGTATTGATGAATTGCCACAGTTATTTAATGTTTTAGCGGCGTCGATGAGTTTCGTTGGCCCGAGACCCGATCCTTTCGATGCAATTAAATTTTATAGGGAAAAAGACTTTTTAAGACTTTCCGTTATGCCGGGAATTACCGGATGGGCGCAAGTTAACGGTAGAAATGGAATAAAATGGGATAGAAGAAGGGACCTTGATTTGGAATATGTAAAAAAACGAAGCTTCTATCTTGATATCTTAATAATGCTAAAAACGCTTTTTGTCGTGTTTAAGAGATCTAACATACATCTTTCTGAGGAATGAAAGTTTTGGTAACGGGCTCAAGCGGATTTCTGGGATTTCATATTGTTGAAAAACTCCTTCGTTTAGGATTTAACGTAATTGCGCTGAGCAGAAATGGAACAAATATTTCCCATCCAAACTTGCTAAACGTTAAAGTAGATTTATGTAGTATTAATGAAATTTCGTTGGACGAAGACATAGACGCCGTTTTTCATACCGCTGCAGTTGTAAATTTCGATAGTAACTCGGACAGCATGTTGCAGATTACAAACAATAACATACGAGCAACCTGTAGTCTCGCCGACTATGTGTTAAGTTCAAAAATAAAAAAAGTGATATTTTCATCTTCGTGTTCGGTATATAAAGAAAACTACGTAGATAACAAGGCTACAACAGAAGAGTCTGAAGTGCGTCCGGTAAATTTATATGCAGTATCAAAGCTGGCGGCTGAATGGTTATTGAGAAGCAAATTAGAAAACTTTTCGAAGGAGTTGGTCATTTTAAGATATTCTTCAATTTATGGGATAGGGCAAAGGCAAAACTCTATATTGCCTATATTTATTAATCAAGCGTCTTTAAATGAAAAGTTAACTATTTTTGGATCTGGAAATCGTATTCAGGACTATGTATACGTAGAGGACGTTGTAAATGCCAACATAAGCTGTTTAGAAGTAGGGTTGCCATTTAACACTGTTTTAAACATAGGATCTGGAGAGCCGGTTACCGACAGGGCATTAGCAGCCCAAATTAAAAAAACCTGGGATAGTTCATCGCAAATAGAAATTTTAGATAAAAATATAAACCCCGAGACAATTTTGAATTTTTCAGTAGCCAAGGCTAAAAATTTAATAAATTATGACCCTGTCAAATTAAAAAGAGGCTTGCAATTATATAATGACTTAATTTGTTAAATGAAAATTTTCTTCATCAGTGATATCCATGGGAATCAATTTGCTCTGGAGCGTATTTTAATTCATGCAAAACAAATAGGGTCCGATCTTATTTATTGCTGTGGTGATTTAAGTGGCTATTTTACAGGAGTCAACGAGATTATTGAATTATTAAAGCAATACAAGGTTAAAAGCATTTTAGGTAATCATGATGCCTTTCTACTTGGTTTACTGCCTATTAGTAAAGAGAAACCATATTACACAGCCTGGTTAAAAACGAAAGACATCGTTTCTTCTTCTTCTTACAATTGGTTAAAAAAACTTAATGCAACGAGCAAATATACTTCCGGAAATACAAACATTGAGTTGTATCACGGTGGCCCAAAGGATTTATATAATCAATATATATACCCTTCTTCTTTGAACAATTTTATGGATTTTTTTAAAAATTCAAATGTTTTTGTTTTCGGTCATACTCATTTACAATTTGCAATAAATCTGTCTAATAAACTTTTTATTAATCCCGGGTCAGTCGGACTTCCAAGAAACGGCGATTACCGTGCACATGGTATTTCTTTTAATACCAATAATAACGAATTAATTGACCATCGCATTGATTATGACATAGTTCCGGCGCTGCAAAAGTATCAAAATGATAAATTTATCAATCCAATCTTCTTGCATAATATACACTTTGGTCGGTCGTCAAAAAAACGACTTAAAAACAATCATTCCTTATTTTTATTAAAAAACACAGTGAACGCTTTAAAAGAGACGAGTATTAAGGCAATAAATACTAAATTTGGTGCTATTTTATCTGTCAATAATAATTCTCCTTACAATAACTTGCTATACGTGGCTTCTTATGAAGATGACACAGTTGAAATAACTTCGTCCACATTACATTTTAGCTGGAAAAACGCGTTTGTTTCAAAAACTGTAAATGATGAATTATTATGGGATAATTTAGTTGAAAATTCAGCTGGTATTTATTATCGCAAAATATATCAAAATAAAAAGCTATTTAATTACAACGCCTTGGAAGATATTGAAAACGCTTTTCAATTATTAGGGAAATATCAAATACAAAATGTTAAAACATAATATATTAATAACAGGGACTGGTGGATGCGGTGTTGGAGAGGGGCTTTATAAATCGTTGCATGACTTAAAGGAATATGATTTGTACTCGTGTAACAGCAGTGATAATTCTCTCTTTCTTTTTAAAGAGATTAAAAATAGCTTTATTGTTCCCAAAGCCGGTGCAGATAACTACTCCGAAATAGTTTTAAAAATATGTAACGAATACAATATTAAAATTGTTATACCCGGCTCTGAGCCTGAGTTGGTAACTTTGGTCAATAACCGGCAATTGTTTGAAGAGCAAGGTGTTATTATTTGTGCAAATTCAAAGGAAGTTATTAATACGTTCGACAATAAATGGGAAACCTTTAATAGACTAAACTCATTCAACATTAAAACGCCCGATTCCACCTTAAGCCCAAATGATGGAGCCTTTTTCGAAAGGAATATATTTCCGTTAATTGTAAAACCAATAATCGGTAACGCGTCAAAAAATGTTTTTTTGGTAAGAACGCAAGAAGAATTGGATTGTATTTGTACATACCTTTCGCTAAAAAATATTCCGATAATCATTCAAGAATATATCGGCACGGCAGAAGAGGAATACACAATTTCGGTGCTTTCCGATTTTTCGGGAAATTATCTAGGCTCAATCGTATTGAAAAGAGTTTTGGCCAACGGATTTTCCCAGTTTATCGAATGTGAACGATTTGAGAAGCTAGATTTAGTGGCTCAAAATATTGCTTTGAAAGTAGCGTCAAAAGGGCCGCTAAATATTCAATGCAGGATAATGAATGATGAACTTTACATTTTTGAAATCAACCCACGATTTTCCGGCACCACTCCCTTCCGGACATTGCTAGGATTTAACGAGGCAAACATTCTGTTAAAGAAGGTATTGAATGGCCAAAATGCCTTTAATAAGAATAATATTAAATACGGTAGTTTTGGAGTTAGAGGATTTATAGAAGAAGTTTATTCAAATGACGTTAAAAATAAAGTAAAAAAATATAAATAATAAAATGAGGATACCTTTTTCACCTCCGTTTGTTGACAAAGATGTAATTGATGAGGTTGTAGACACACTTAATTCTGGTTGGATAACATCTGGGCCCAAAGTTAAATCGCTGGAGAACGAAATTGCCAAATTAACCGAATGCCCGGTTGCCATATGTGTGAATTCCTGGACATCGGGAGCAATTTTGATGTTGAAATGGTTTGGGGTAAAAGAGGGCGATGAAGTGATTGTACCTGCTTATACATACAGCGCTACGGCACTAAGCGTATTGCATTGTGGCGCAACACCGGTTATGGTTGATATTGAGGATGACTTTACAATAAGCCCTCTAAAAGTTAAACAGGCTATTACCAATAAAACAAAAGTTATTATGCCGGTTGATTTTGCTGGCTGGCCTTGTGACTATGACGCTCTTCATGAGGTTATACATGAAGCCGGAATAATATCACTTTTTAGCCCAACTTCTGAAAAGCAAGAAAAATTAGGGCGTATATTGTTGATTTCGGACGCGGCGCACTCTATTGGTGCAACTTACAAAGGTAGATCTGCAGCCGTCTCATGTGATGTTACTATACTATCTCTTCATGCTGTTAAAAACATAACTACGGCCGAAGGAGGTTGTATATGTCTCAATTTACCCAACGCGTTCAACATACAAAGCGAATTTAGCTTTTTGAAAATGTACACGCTAAATGGGCAAAGCAAAAGCGCGCTGGAAAAATCAAAGGCGGGTGGATGGAAATATGACATTCTTTTCCAAGGCTTAAAAATAAACATGCCCGATTTGAACGCAGCTATTGGTTTGGCTCAAATAAAAAAATACAAAACTAATTTGCTACCCCTACGTAAAAACGTGGCTATGTCTTATTATGATGGATTTAAGTCGTTTCAATGGTTTATCAACCCTCCTTTAAAGGATGAAACAAGGGAATCAAGCTATCATTTGTTTCCATTGCGTATAAAAGGAATTACGGAAACTCAACGGGATAAGATTGTTGATTTTATTATGGGAAAAGGCATCGCTGTTAATGTGCATTTTATACCGATGCCAATGATGACACTTTTCAAAAGCTTGGGGTATAACATTGCTGATTTTCCTAATTCATATAAAAATTTCGCTATAGAAATTTCGCTGCCCATATATCCGCAATTACAATACAATCAAATTAATTATATAATAGCTACTGTTGTGAAAGGAATTGAAATTCAATTGGCCGAAAAGATTGAGGGTTGAACTAATATTTGCCTTGTATTACAATCGATATTGATTCCTTGTATCCCCCCAACTTAACTAGTGTGCTTCTTACAAGTTATAAAGCTGCACCTCATTTTTGCTTGTAAACAAATTGAAGACGCTTAATGGTATTCTAAAAGTAGTTAATTGTACTTTAAAGAAGAAAAATGGCGTTTTTGCTCATTTAAATTAACCTTAAATAGTAGTGAATTTACTCTTTACGGCATATAAGTCATAAGATTCGGGAGGGTTTTTACATCGGAAAGAGAAGGTTTTTTGCAACGATGGTATATGGTTTTTTGTATATTGGTAGGCATCTTATCAGTTTTTTTGTAGTTTTGTTAAAAATAATCCGTTACTTTAGGATAATTTGAATAGCTTACTATATGAAGAAATATATACTTTTAAGTCGGACTGTGCCAAGATGGATAATCATGATTTTCGATCTTTTCATTGTGGCCTGGTCATTTTCCTCATCCTATTTTATTGTATATCGCTTTGAGTTTGTAAATATTTTAAGAGGTTATTTTTTTATCTATACAGGGCTTTATTGCCTGACTGCAGTGTTGGTAATGTATGGCATGCGTATTCATAGAGGGTTGATCAGATATTCAAACACAAGGGATGTACTGCGTATTTTTAGCTCGATATTTATTAGTTGCCTTATTTATCGGCTGTTTATCCAGCTATGGGTAATGCCTGTTTTTTATATTAATTCGGTAACTATTAACATGATAATGCTGATAAATTTTTCGGTATCATGCACAGTACTCATAATGTGGCGTACCGGGGTAAAAAGCTTATTTTTTTACATCACCAATTATTCAAATACAAAGAAAACGGTTGTACTGATATATGGCTCAGATAACAGTGCAGTGTTAGTAAAACAAGCACTTGAAGCCAGTGCCAACACAAACTTTGATGTTGTGGGCTTTGTGGACTCTGATGTGAGTAAAATCAATAAAGAAATCGAACAAACTAAAGTTTACGATATTGACAAACTAGATAAACTTAAAGATAAGCACAAGGTGGATAAGCTTATCATTATGAATCATCATCTTGATGAGGAAACGAAGAAAACAGCTCTCGAGAAATGCCTTACCCTGGGGATCCAGGTGTTAACTGTGCCACCGTCAGATCAATGGATATATGGGAAACTCAATTTACAGCAAATACAAGACTTAAAAATTGAAGATTTGCTACAACGCAAGCCTATTCAAATTGATACAACCCGGATTTCTGAAGACTTGCGCGGGAAAAGAGTGTTAGTTACCGGGGCCGCTGGATCAATAGGGTCCGAAATTGTGCAGCAGGTGCTTTGCTACGGTCCGGCGATGATCATTTTGTGTGATCAGGCGGAATCTCCATTGCACGAATTACGATTGCAAGTTGAAGAAAACTTCCCTGAAATTGCGGCAAAAATATTTATAGCAGATATCCGGAACTATAACAGAATGCACAAGCTCTTTCTTGATTACCGGCCTGAAGTTGTGTTTCATGCTGCCGCTTATAAACACGTGCCTATGATGGAAGAAAATCCAACTGAGGGCGTATTAACAAATGTTTTAGGTACCAAAAATGTGGCCGACCTTGCGGTGTCCTTCAATGTTGGAAAATTTGTTATGATCTCTACGGACAAAGCCGTAAATCCATCGAACGTTATGGGAACGACCAAACGTATTGCCGAAATATATATTCAATCACTTAAAAATAATCCGGATAACAACGCCAATACCCGTTTTATTACTACCCGATTCGGGAATGTGTTGGGCTCAAATGGTTCGGTTATACCACGCTTTACGGCTCAAATACGCAAAGGAGGCCCGATTACAGTAACACATCCTGAGATTACCCGTTATTTTATGACCATTCCGGAAGCTGTTCATCTTGTATTGGAGGCCGGAACAATGGGTATAGGAGGAGAGATTTTTATTTTTGACATGGGCGAGCCGGTGAAAATTACAGACCTCGCACTGAAAATGATCAAGCTTGCAGGTTTACAGCCTGAAAAGGATATAAAGATTGTTTACACAGGCTTAAGGCCAGGCGAGAAGTTATACGAAGAACTTTTGAATGACGGTGAATCTACCATGCCTACCTATCATGAAAAGATTAAAATATCGCAGGTAATTGACTATAGCTACAAACAAGTACACGAAGACATAAACGAACTGCTTACGCTTAATGATCAAAACAACGTGCTGGCTGTCGTAAATAAAATGAAGGAAATTGTGCCTGAATTTATCAGTAAAAATTCTGAATTTGAGGAACTAGATAATAAGGCAAACGCAAATATCAAGGAAGGTGTGTTGGTAGCTTAAGCGATAAAATTTTAACCGGGTTACAACAAAAAACTCAGCTATATCAGTTGAGTTTTTTTGTTGTTATGAAATTTATAATTTGGAATTCAACAGGACAGTTTATTTCTTATCCTTCGAATATGCATCATTAAGTTTTTTTGCCACATCTGCTGTTACATCCAGCGCGGGATCACCATATAAAACTGTAGGATTTGCTTTAGAATAAGTTAATACCAATTTATAACCTTTTTCTTTCGCATACCCTTTTACAAAGTCGGCAATCTTATCATAAAGTTTAGCGTTTTCTGACGTTTGTTCATTTTGAAATGCCGCAGCTTCATTTTGCTGATAAGTTTGAAAATCCTGCTGTTCGCGCTGTAACCGCTGTTCGGTTGACTGACGTACATCAGCGGCCATTGTACTGGCATTTTTTTGGTATTCAGCATATTCGCGCTGAAAAGCCTGGCCTCTGGAGCCTACATTGCTTTTTGCGGCATTGGCCTTAGTTTCCAAACGTTTTGACATATCCTTAAAATAGTCATACTTGTTTAGTAAAGAATCTGAGTTAACAAAAACAATGGTCTCTTTACCGGTAGCCGCAATGGCTGGTTTGTTGTCTGTTTTAGTGTTGTTGCAGGCGGCTAAGCTCCCCGCAAGTAAAATACCGAATGCAATTTTTGAAAAAATAGGAGCGTTGGTTTTCATTTTAATTATTGATTTTATTGCGCGTTTTATGCGAATAATTTATTGTTTAAAAGTAAATTTTTTTTGACAAAGATAAACTTTCATTGCAAGTATCCTAATGTTTTGAAACGAGTGTTTATATCGTGCTCTATTTATCAACAAATGCGGAAATCCGGGTTAAAATTCGTATTTTCGGGGGTTATTTTTTTAAGTAAATATGAGCGAAGAAAATCAGGACAAATCAAATTATTCAGCAGATAATATACAGGTTTTAGAGGGTTTAGAGGCGGTGCGTAAACGCCCGTCGATGTACATTGGCGATACGGGTTTTAAGGGGCTTCACCATTTAGTATATGAAGTAGTTGACAATTCAATTGATGAGGCGCTTGCCGGTTACTGTGATTACATTAAAGTAACGATATTAAAAGACAATTCAATAAAAGTTGAAGACAATGGCCGGGGTATCCCGACCGCCATTCATACCAAAGAAAAACGATCGGCTTTAGAAGTGGTAATGACCGTTTTACACGCCGGGGGTAAATTCGACAAGGATACCTACAAAGTTTCGGGCGGTTTGCATGGTGTAGGCGTTAGTTGTGTTAATGCGCTTTCTATACATTTAACCGCGTTGGTATACCGTGAAGGAAAAATATGGACGCAGGAGTACGAAAAAGGAAAGCCGCTATTTGATGTAAAAATCATTGGCGATACCGAAAAGCGGGGGACTACAATTGTTTTTAAACCCGATTCCGAGATTTTTACAATTGGTACCGAGTATAAATACGAAACCTTAGCAGCACGTTTACGCGAGCTGGCCTTTTTAAATAAGGGTATCCGCCTTTCGTTAACTGACGAGCGTGAAGTAAACGACGATGGCACTCATCCATGTGAAGAGTTTTATTCAGAAGGCGGGTTACGTGAGTTTGTTAAATATCTTGATGGCACACGTGCGTCGCTAATACCGGAACCTATTTATATTGATGGCATGAAACAAGGCATCCCCGTTGAATTGGCCTTGCAATACAATGATACTTATTCGGAAAACGTACACTCATACGTAAATAATATTAATACCATTGAAGGAGGGACACACGTTGCCGGTTTCCGCCGGGGGTTAACTCGTACTTTGAAGTCTTATGCTGATAAATCGGGCTTGCTTAAAAACATGAAGGTAGAGATCACCGGTGATGACTTCCGTGAAGGATTAACTGCGGTTATCTCGGTAAAAGTAGCCGAACCGCAGTTTGAAGGGCAAACAAAAACCAAATTGGGTAACAACGAGGTGATGGGAGCTGTAGATATGGCCGTAGGCGAGATTTTAGGCAATTACCTCGAAGAAAACCCACGAGAAGCCAGGATGATCGTTAATAAGGTTATTCTTGCAGCAACCGCCCGTGCGGCAGCACGTAAGGCACGCGAAATGGTACAGCGTAAAAACGTGATGAGCGGCTCCGGTTTACCGGGCAAACTTTCGGACTGTGCCAACAGCGACCCATCGTTATGCGAGATATATCTTGTCGAGGGTGATTCGGCTGGTGGAACTGCTAAACAAGGCCGCGATCGCGAATTCCAGGCTATTTTACCGCTAAGAGGTAAAATTCTGAACGTGGAGAAAGCCATGGAGCATAAAATCTATGAAAACGAGGAAATAAAAAACATGTTTACCGGTCTTGGTGTGAGCATTGGTACGCCGGAGGATGATAAGGCATTGAATATAAGTAAGCTCCGTTATCATAAAATTGTGATCATGACGGATGCCGACGTCGATGGGTCGCACATTACTACACTTATCCTAACGTTCTTTTTCCGCTATATGAAGGAACTGATCGAATTCGGTTATGTTTATGTAGCCTCACCGCCGTTATACCTGGTAAAAAAAGGAAAAGAGCAGGAGTACTGCTGGACCGAGGAACAGCGCGATGTAGCAGTTCAGAAGTTAAAAGGTGCAGGGAAGGAAGACAGCGTGCATATACAGCGCTACAAAGGTTTGGGCGAGATGAACGCCGAACAATTATGGGAGACGACTATGAACCCGGCAACCCGTACGTTAAAACGCGCGAGCATTGAAAACGCCGCCGAATGTGATCATACCTTCTCGATGCTTATGGGCGATGAGGTAGGCCCGCGCCGCGAGTTTATTGAGAAGAACGCAAAGTATGCAAGGATAGATACATAGAGAGAATATACATTTAATCGTTTTATTTATAATAGGCTTACTGCGGTTATAAATTTACTAAGTCTTTTAATATGCGCCCCGCTTTTAAATAGCGGGGCATTTTTGTTTGTTAAATATTAAAAGTTGTATCAGAAATGTTACAGTGTTTAATCTTATTAACTTAATTAAAAAGTAAATTTGAGATATTAAACCTATTCTTTATTTATATGAAAGTTAATTTCAGGTTGTTACTGACAGTGGCCATTTTGTTTCCACTGTTATCGTTAGCGCAAGGCAATTATAAACCAGGCTTTGTTATTACCTTAAAAGGGGATACTTTAAAAGGTTATATAGACTTAAGGGAATGGGGTAGCAATCCAACAAGTGTAAATTTTAAAGCTTCCTTGGACAAGTCTGACCGGAAAAGTTTCACTGTAAATGATATTAGTTATTTCGAAATATTTAAAGTTATTGCTTATAAGCAATTTACTACTTCCATTAGTCTGGACGACGTCAGTATTCAGCACCTTACTGATTACAGAGACACAAGTTCAAAAACGGATAACGTTTTTCTAAAAGTTGAGCAAAACGGAAAAAATATTACCTTATATTCCTACACAGATGATTTAAAAACAAGATTCTATATATACGATAGTCAAACTAATAAAATTTCGGAACTTATTTATAGAATTTATCGAGTTCCGAACGATCGAAACAATGTTTCCACTGTTAGTCAAAATGCCTATAAACAACAATTATTAAACATCGCGCAAAAGTTTAGTACATATAGTGATAGTTTTAAAACATCTATGGAAGATGCTAATTATGACGCACATGATCTTATTCTTATCTGCGCCAAAATAAATAACACCGTAAACAAAGAAGCAAATCGTAATAAAAAGTCGTTAGTCAGATTTACTGTGGGCGCAGGTTTAAGTTTTAACACAATTACAAGGATCGGAACATTCCCCATGTACAATACGACTCCTTCCCATAACTCCGTAACGCCAAGGGCTGCCGTCGGATTTAATTTTTATCCCGTGCCGGAAGTTGGCAAGTCGATAATAAGAATTGAGCTTTCATATTCAACAGCTAGTTATCAAACTACCGGTAATTTGTATTATTATCAGCCTGATGTAAAATCAACTTATTCTTTTGGACAGCGTACTTTATCTTTAAGCCCGCAGTTTCAATATAGTATTTATAATTCAGATCCTTTTAAGTTTTATCTCGGTGCCGGACTATCAATGAATTTATCCCGATACAGCGGCAATAGTGTTTATAATCCGGTAACTACTTATACTGAAACCAATTATAGCGGGGTGAATCAGCAATGGTTCTCAATACCGGTAAAAGCAGGGATAATTTTGAATAAAAATATTGATATTTCCTTGTCCTATAACTTCCCAACATCAATAACTGATGATGTTGGGGGCAAGCATCAGGATTTCAATTATTCATTAAAGCTTTCCTCTGCGCAAGCTACCTTAAACTATATCTTTTAGGTAATCCGCTGATATAAACCGGAAGTGCATACATGAGTATATTAGCCGGACGGAATTTGTAACATCATTATTTCCTGTCCATAATCGATCACCGCTTTATATTTCATTAGTATATCCCCTCCCAGTACGCCCAAAACCTCGGGATGGCCTAATTGCCGGTATGCAATATTAATCGTTGATAAATCCAGCACGGCTATTTCAAATTCAGTTATTAATAAATCTCCTATATGCAAATTATGAATCACCGCGGTTGATGAAGCCATGCTGTTTGTGCCCAAACCGGTTGATAGGTGATCGCTTACAATAATCTGCGTTCCACTATTGGCCCGTATTAACAGCGTGTGATCAAAAGCTGTCTTTGAGGCGCCGGTATCCAAGACGACAAAGAAAGGTTTGCCGAAAACCGAAATTTCAACCAATGGATGGAAACCATCTTCGTGAAGGTCGATTATTATCAACGGCACGGTGAACGAAATTTTGCCTGAATCCATAGATGCAATATTAGTCAATCACGCATTCAAACATCGCCGATTCAAAAAATTACTAAATCACCAACTCACTAAATCACAATTATTAGAATGGATAACCGATAGCTAAGTTGAAGATCAGGTTCTGGCCTCTCCATTTTGAGCTGCCAAAGTCTATCTGATTAATTACGATGTGCTGACCGGCAGGCAGGCTGGGTTTGATAATAGGGAAACCTATATCCGTGCGTAATATCAGCACGGTAAGATTAAAACGTAAGCCAAATCCTGCATCAGCCGCAATTTGGTTAATAAAATTTTTGCCAAACGCCCCGCCCGGCACATATTTATTGCTACGCAGGAGCCAAATATTACCCGCGTCCACAAACAAAGCACCCTCGACAATACTGAATAGTTTTGGTCTGATTTCGGCATTCGCCTCTATCTTTATGTCGCCCGACTCGTCGGGAAGGAAACTGGTGCCCTTTCTAAGCGAGTCGGGTACATTATAAGCGCCAGGCCCCACGGAACGTGCCTGGAATCCTCTTAAGCTATTTGCCCCGGCAATAAAAAATTGCTGCGAGTAAGGCATCACGGTGGAGTTACCGTAAGGCAATCCAACATCGACAATTAAACGGGTTGCAAGTTTGTTATTCGGCCCCAGTTTATGGAAAAACCGGAACTCGTTTTCAATTTTTACATACTGGTTGAACGGCGTATTAAAAATTTTGGTAACCCTCCTCGGGGTATCTGCCCCGGTTAATATACCATATAAATTACCCGATAGGCTTAGCCTGCTCATCCAGTAATATGTATTTGTTCTGAAATCTTCGGTGGTATTGGTAAAAGTATAACTATAGCTTGGTCCAAAAGTAAATTGGTTATTAATTACATGTGCCAGGGCCGGGTTGCGGGTATGTTTTATACTATCCCTATAAAGCTGCGATATATTGGCTGCGTCTACGTAAGTTACCCCAAAAAGGTCTAGCGTGTGCTGGGTGTGCAGGCTGGGCTTCCATTGATAGCCGATTGACGCATTAAATGAATTGAGCCTGTAGAGCCCGGTACGGTCGATCAGGGTATAGCCGCCTCTCAAAATGGTACGCGGTATAAAGGCATTGTCTGGCGAAAAATTAAACGGCCCTATGATTCTTGGCCATGATATCGAAGGTTCAACACCAAACTGGTATACACTGTGGTTATTATTTGTATGGCCGAACTGCAGGTCGTTGCTCACAAAAAAGTTAAGCGTAAATAATTCGGCACCCTTAAACGTATTACGGTTCCTGA
This sequence comes from Mucilaginibacter sp., assembly GCA_028288125.1. Taxonomy (GTDB): domain Bacteria; phylum Bacteroidota; class Bacteroidia; order Sphingobacteriales; family Sphingobacteriaceae; genus Mucilaginibacter. The sequence goes on along the minus strand of JAQBOH010000002.1, from coordinate 2,032 downwards.
AAGTAAGGTTAAATTGGGTACCACTAAAGTTTGCAGATGTTTGGCGGGCCGTAACCTCGGCCTGCAATGATTTTCGCTTATATTGGGTTAAAAAGTAATATACATCAAGTTTTGAGGAGTCCGGTGAAATGTTTTCGAACCGGTTCTTAACAAATTTAAACGGCCCCAGTTCAATAAACCGATTTAATGAGCTATTGTGCTCGGTACGATTATACACATCTCCGGGATGCAGCAATACAGTGTTTTTAAAAACAAAAGGACGAACGGTGTTTTTAGGATCGATCACATTATACCACTGATATCTTACGGCCGAGTCTAATTTTAACGACGTGTCTTTTAATGAATAATTGGGGTAAACATAAATATTACGGATACTGTAAATATTCCGGGCCAGCCCCGAGATGGTATTTTTAACAGTCACATATATATCCACATGATGGTCTTTGCCTGTGCTATCGACCCGCATAATGAGGTCCTCGGGTGCGAAATAATAAAAGCCTTCCTCTTTTAAGCGGGCATCTATGCGGATGCGCTCGTCCTTAATCACATTAAGGTTATATTTGTCGCCCACTTTTAGCAACGATTGGCCGGCTGTACCCGCCACAGCGGTGTCAACCGGATCCTTTCCTGCAGGAAAGGCCAGCTTCCTGATGATGTAAGCAGGCCCGGGAGTGGCGGTATAAACAGCCTTCGCGGTTTTATTTTTAATAACAGTATCGGCCGTAATCTGTGCCTGGAAATAACTTTCATTTTGCAGCGTGTTTTGCAGGATACTGCTGTTTTTATTGAGATCAACCGAGCTTAATAGAACAGGTGGCTCTCCGAAGTGGGAGTTGAAATAATGCCTTAAACCTGTTTTTTTAGTGGTCTTTGTCTTTTCATATATCCACAGTTTGACCCTTAAACCCAATATCTTACCGTTGGGCTTGGGCCGCAGCAACCCTTCAAGCTCACTTTTCATCGCTTTTGAGTCGCTTTTCTTCATTGTTTTATCAACAATGTTTACCTGCCCGCCGGTGTACAGTTTTTGGCCCGGCGCCAGGAACTTAGTGGTACTGCAGCCGCTTAAAAAAATGATTGTTAAAATATATAGGTAGCTGAGTTTGGACATAGTTAATCGATTGCTTGTTTGGTTGCCGCAGGCTGATTTGCAGATTTTGATTGCGTGGCTGTTGAATCGGCTTTTTTATCGGCAGCTTTTTGTTGTTTTTTCTGATCGCGTTGATCCTTGTTATATTTTTTCTGCATCGCTCTTTCTTGCGGGGTACGCCCTTTAAATAATTCTATAAACTTGTTGTAATCGTATGTTAAGGAAAATGCCACCCCCGTTTCTACTACTTGGCCCTGTATCACGATGTATTGATCGCGACGATAAACGCGCACCATGTAGCGGCCATCCTTCGTTAGTTTATAGTTTACAGAAATATTTCCCGCGATATCAGTTGACTTCTGACCAGGCTGATTCTGGCCTTCCAGTTCAAAGTTATTACCCACTGTTACCGTTACCCGGTCATTTAAAAACTGTTTGGAGAGGCCTACATTCAGGTCAGTACGGTTTTGCTGGGTGCCCGATGAGTAATCTGCCCCGGAAGTAACTCCAAATGTTAACTGAACCCCGCCAACATTACCTGCCAGCTTGTTTAATTCATCAGATAGCAAACTGCTTACACTATTGCGTACTGCGCCCTGTAAGCCTGTGCCGCCGCCCAGGCTCTGTAATGGATTGTCGCCGATAAAATGCCCCAGCACCAGTACGCCTAACACCTGTTTATTCATTTCATTCGGATCCTGGCGTATTTGCGAAAGCCGCTCGTCCACCGTATTTACCACGTCCTGCGAAACCGTATATGAGCTGTCGGGCAAAATAATATCAAAGCTGATATCGGGTTTCATCAATTGATTTTTTAAATTAAGATCGACGTTAAAGGGTAGTTTTTGCTTATACATCGTAGCGTTATCCGAACCGCCCAGCTGATCGTTCACTAAATCAATAGGCGGAACATTGGCGATATATATCGCCGTAAGATTAATG
>JAQBOH010000205.1 GCA_028288125.1 Mucilaginibacter sp. | reverse complement strand
GATCATGAATGCGATCGCCTATGGGATCTTGGTAGCAATCCTGATCAGACACCACGGGAAAGACTCATTACTGGCCAAGGCGATAGGAAAGGACTGGAAAGGCAACATATCCATTGGTATTTATGCCTTGGCGATTGCATTATCATGGGTTAATTCCCTGATCAGTTTCGGCCTTTATATCGTGGTGGCGTGTATCTGGTTTATTCCGGATAAAAGGATTGAAAGAAAGTATTATTCCTGAAACTGTTTTGGCGCAAGTTCTCTGTAGGAAAATACCCCGGGGCCGCTAAAACTTAAATGTTATCCCGAAGGTAGTTTGAACTTCCGAAATGGGCTGTTTAGTCACAAAGCGGCCTGCAGTGCCAGGATTGTTGACATTGGTAATCGCTATGCCGCTGCTATTGATATAATTGGCCTTTAAGCCGATATCCCAATTGCCGCCAATATTATACCGTAAACCCGCGCTGCCGCCATAGGCGAATGCCCTGGCCTCCGAACTATGCTGTTCAATCGCGTCGGTTGTAGTGGTTGAATTATCAAAAAGTACGATGAACGATGGGGTTGATGTGCTTTTTATGATACCGGCCTCGGCCCTCAGATCGAGGGTGAAGCTATCATAAGTAAATGAATATTGCGGGCCAGCCATAAAATTGAAATTATGGTAGCGGTTAACCGCGGTAACAGTGGTTTCATTCTTGTTAAAATCAATATTGTAACCGTTTGAAAGATTTTGAACATCGTTTTGAGTTAGCTCCCCCTGGTCCTGGAAGGTCAGCGATGCGCCGATAGCCAGATTTTTATAAATATAAATGGCGCCATCCAATCCCGCGGTTATGCCCTTTTTTGCAAATCCTGCTTTATTGTTCGAATAATCATACCGGCCAAAATCACCGGTCGGCGTTGATACACCGCCGATGAGGCTTAAATAGCTTTTAGCGTAAGTTTTAGTGTCTTTGTCTTGTGCGTCGGCGCCGAATGATAGGAATAATAGTAAGATTGCTGATAGAATAGTAAGTGATTTTTCCATGTGGTAACGTAGGGGCGTATGAAATTTAATTAATATGTGTAATAAATATACGGTTATGCAAACGTATAAAGGATTGTCATAGTATCCATGCCGACTCTTAAAAAATGTTAAATTTCATGTGTAACAATAGTATTGCAGGAACAATCGAATATCTAAGCAATTTGTTAAAACATTAATTTAGCGGTGTGCTTAATACTTAGGATAGACCAGAAAACAGGAATAGTAAGATTAGTTTAACAAACGCTACCGCCTTTTGGTCTTGACTCTAAAAGTAATTATTATTTTATCCTATCGTTATATTTCGAATCGGTAAGCCAGGCCCATACAGTTATGAAATTGATACAAACCATCATTTACAGCTTTTTATTGCTGGTATTATGCACCAGTGCTTCAAAGCCGCCTGCTAAGTCAGGCAATTTATACGTATCTGATTACGAAAACGTATTAGGAACATCGTTTGAGTTGAAGATCGATGCAACGTCATCCGCGCAAGCGCAAACAGCCGAAACCGCCGCGATGAAGGAGATTGACAGATTGAATAAAATATTAAGCGGGTATAATGCCTCAAGCGAGTTTAGCCAATGGGTGCACGGAGAAAAAAAGGCCGTAAAAGTTTCGCCGGAGCTTTTTGAAGTATTAAGCCTGTTTGATAAATGGCGGGTACAAAGCGGCGGGGCATTGGATGCTTCAGCCGAAGTTATTGTAAGAACCTGGAAAGAGGCTGCCAAATTGAACAAACAACCTGCGGCAACTGAACTGGCCGCGGCGGTGGCCACAGTAAAACAGCCTCACTGGAAACTGGATGAGATTAATCAAACCGCGATGCACCTGGATAATACCCCGCTGATGCTGAACTCATTTGTAAAAAGTTACATCATCAATAAAGCTTGCAATGCGGCAATGGCTACGGGCGGCGTACGGGCGGTTGTAATGAATATTGGCGGCGATATTGTAGTGAGGGGCAGCCATACGGAACAAATACAGGTTAGCGACCCCAAAGCCGACGCGGAAAACGATGCGCCTATTGCCAGGCTTAGCATCAGCAATAAGGCCATTGCCACAAGCGGGAACTACCGCCGCGGCGAATTTGTAAACGGACAATGGCATTCGCATATTGTCGACCCACGGACGGGGCTGCCCGCTGATAAAGTAATAAGCGCAACTGTAATTGCCGATAATGCAACCGACGCAGGCGCTTTGGCTACCGCGTTTAATGTACTTACGCCCGAAGAAAGTACAGCCCTTGCGGCTACTGTACCAGGCGCCGAATATATGCTGATAACCAGCGACGGCATGCGCGTTGAAAGCCGCGGCTGGAAGGTGCTTGAAATGCCGGTAACAAAAAAGGCAGCACCCGCTTTTACCGCCGATAATACATTGGACCCCAATTACGAGCTGGTAATTAACCTGGAATTGCGGCAGTTTGAAGGCTTTCGCGTACATAGCCCTTATGTGGCCATATGGGTAGTTGATAAAGATAAAAAGCCGGTGCGCAGTATAGCGCTTTGGTACCGCAAACCCCGTTACCTGGATGAAATGCGCGCCTGGTATGAAACATATTATTCGCGGTTTTTGGAAGATGACAGATCGATTAGCTCAACCACCAGCGCTACAAGGCCGGCCGGAAGGTATACGCTGAAATGGGACGGTAAAGACGACAAAGGCGAACTTGTAAAACGCGGCACTTACACCATTATGATAGAAGTGGCCCGTGAGCACGGCACCCATCAGTTAATGACCCGGACGCTGGACTTTTCAAAAAAGGTGCAGCCTGTTACATTACCCGAAAATACCGAGGTATCGTCCGCGTCACTTAACTACACGAAGAAAAACTAATGGCGAACGATCTAATCAGGTCTCGCGGCCGGCTGCAGCATAAAAAGGCCGTATTGACCCCCAAGTCGCCATGGAAAAAGAATACAGCATCGGTAGCGCGCTGGCTTCACATTTATTTGTCGATGATCAGCTTTGTGATCATCCTGTTTTTTGCGATAACAGGCCTCACGCTTAACCACGCCGACTGGTTCGATGGCAAGGAGCAAATCAGAAAGTTTACCGGGAAAGTGCAGTTAAATTGGGTAAACGTAAAAGATACCTCAAAAATAGCCAAACTGGAGATCGTTGAGGCATTACGAAACAACCAGCATATAAAAGGCGCGGTAAGTGATTTTATTATCGATGATAGCCAATGCTCTGTTTCGTTCAAAGGGCCGGGTTACAGCGCGGACGCTTTTATTAATCGTGATAATGGCACTTATCAGCTTACTGAAACACGCATGGGCATTGTAGCCGTGATGAACGACCTGCACAAGGGACGTGACACAGGTAGAAAATGGGCATTCCTGATTGATGCCTCTGCAATTTTTCTTTCTCTTGTGTCCCTTACTGGTATCGCGATGATCTGCTTCATGAAAAAGAAACGCCTGAATGGGTTTATCCTGGTTGGAGTGGGAATAGCGGTTTGTTTTGTGGTTTATTATTTATTGGTACCGTGATTTTAACTTGACTTTTTTGACGTTCCTTTATTTTTGATTAGCGTATCGGCTTCGGGCAATAATCAAACGAGACGGAAGTATCTTTGTCGTTTTGGAGTTCGGTTATCCATGCCTTCACTGTTCTGCCGCTATGGTTTAAAGTAAATTCTTTGTAGTAAAGACTGATGGAAGATGGCAATGTGTGCAATGATTTTCAAGCTTCGCAACAAATTTGTCACCCCTAAGCCAAATGACTTGGTTAAGCGGCATTTTGTCTTTTCTGTTTCGAAACTTCCTTTTTATATTTCTTTGCACTTTCAAGATTGATCTTGCCCCAAAGCCTGGTTAATTTCTCATCGTACCAATCAATTTCTGGCTGGTTGTTTTTGTTTCTTTCAATTTTATCAAGGCCAAAATGGTATAAGGTTAAATACAGCGCCAAAACCCTTATATACAGGTATTCCTTTGGTTTATCCTGGTAATCTGCGACTATAGGAATAAATAATTTGGCTATTATTTGTGGGAAAGCAGGAAAGTGCGTTACAAAAGCCATGTTCCAGGTTTGATACAGGTCAGCCCATTCTGTTGGTAAAGGTGACGACCGGCAAGGAGCCTTTTTGTCCGGCGACCAGTCCGATGGCCCCGCGCCGGTTCTTGGATCACGTTTTTTGCCTGGCCCGTTAGCAATTAAAGCCAGGCTGGCCCTTGCATTGTCTTTGCGTCCGGCAAGATAATCGGTTATAGTTGCTTCCAGTATATTTAAAGGTAAGGTCCATTTGCCGTCACTGGGATTTACTATGCCCGTTTCAAAATTCTTTAAGTAATTATTGGTTATTGGACGCTCTATGGATAGTAGTTTTATTTTATAAAATATGGGTGTGCCTTTAAACAGGTCTTTGCTATGTCTTAAGCTTTGAAATATAGCAACACAATTACGTATAATTGTTGGGTTATCATACATGGCTTTGGTTAGCCGCTCAAGTACAAATGCCCAGGCAATTACATTTGGAATAATTACCCGGCCTTCGGCTTCCATTTTTTTAGACAGCTTAGTAAAAGTTTCCTTCTCCGCAATTTTAAAAAAGTCAACCAAATAGGCGTTTTGCAGTGCTATAGCGACCATTTTATCTACGAAATTTTTTGACGTATCCTCTGTTATATTTCCCGGGAGTAGCACGTTGGAGATAGCCTGCAATTCAGAAGTAGTCCATTTACCGTCTTCCCCAATTAAATGCAATACTTTATAATGGCGCAGCATTTGGTCGTGCATGTTTTTCTCGCTAACGCCGTCAAGGCAGGATTTAATTTGGTCAACAATTCTCCGGGTACTCATATCGCTTTAAATATGTTTTGTTGGTACGATGTCTTAATTACATCTGCTGGTTGCATCCGCCGGTACACATATTGTGCAAAATATAATAAATCCATTTATTATATCAAAATTTCATTCCTGTAAGGTGTGCGAGTATTTATTTTGCAATATAATGTAAAAAACGTTTTTAACATCGCAAAAATTAAAGTAGTTTTATAACTCAAAGTCACTTAGTTTTTTTATGAGTATTGGTTATTGGCAAAAAAGCACATCGGATGCTGTTTTTAGTGTTGACGGTATAAGTGCGTCAATAGCCGAAATTCGGCGTCCGGCAGTAATTGTTTCAAACGAAGAAACCAATACAATAGGTGTGAGTTACGATGGTAAATTGTCTTTCGAACGGTTGTCTCCGCTGTCGTTGCCTTTATTGGGCGTTCTTCCGGCACTTTACCCCGAGTGGCTGGGCGACCGTTCATTCCAGGAAACTCATAATTTACGTTTTGCTTATGTTGGCGGCGCTATGGCTCGGGGAATAGCTTCTGCCGGGTTGGTTATTGCATTATCGCATATCGGCTGCCTTGGCTTTTTTGGCTCGGCAGGCATATCCCCGGAGCGTTTACAAAAAGAAATAGACACCATTAAAGCTGGCGTCGCCGCCGGAGCGTCATGGGGCATGAATCTTATCCATACGCCTAACGAACCTGCGCTCGAATTCAGGATAGTAGACCTTTATATTCAAAACGACGTTCGCCGGATAGAAGCGGCTGCATTTATGTCGTTATCCCCTGCCATTGTTTATTTTGCTTTTAAGGGTTTACGCCGTGGTGCTGACGGCAGGGTTATCCGAAAGCATTTTGTATTCGCTAAAATTTCGCGGCCCGAAGTCGCTGCGCATTTTCTTTCACCTGTGCCGCAAACCATACTTGATCAATTGGTACATGAGGGACGCCTTACAATAGAAGAGGCGGAACTGGGACGTAACCTTCCATTGGCAGAGGATATAACTGTTGAGTCTGATTCAGGCGGCCATACCGATAACCGGCCTCTTGGGCCCTTGTTTTCAGCTATTATGGAACTTAGAAACCGGATATGTGCGCAACACGGTTTTACAACTTTTCCGAGGCTGGGCGCTGCCGGTGGGCTGGGCACGCCAAACGCGGTTGCTGCAGCTTATGCAATGGGTGCTGCTTATATTTGTGTTGGATCTGTCCATCAATCCTGCCTGGAATCCGGCGTGTCGGCGAAAGCTAAAAAAATGCTGGAGTATGCCGGCATTGCCGATTGCACATTAACCGCCTGCGCGGATATGTTTGAGCAGGGCGTAAAGGTACAGGTACTGCGTAAAGGAACCATGATGCCGCAGCGTGGAAATTACCTGTACAAACTGTATACGAATTATCCATCACTGGACGCATTGCCTGCTGCTGATTTGCAGCGATTGGAAAAAGAAATTTTTCGTGCCCCACTGGCCGATATATGGAATGAAACTAAAGCCTTTTTCAGCCGGACCGAACCATCCCAGGTTGAAAGGGCAGAAACCGATGGCAAGCATAAAATGGCACTGGTGTTCCGCTGGTATATTGGCAAATCCAGCCAGTGGCCAATTGCCGGAACTGACGGGCGCGAGCTGGACTACCAAATATGGTGCGGACCTGCGCTTGGTGCTTTTAATCAATGGGTAAAAGGCAGTTTTCTTGAAAATGTAGAAGATCGCAGCGTAGCGGCGGTAGCGCTGAACTTATTGGAAGGTGCGGCTGTAGTAACGCGTACACAACAACTCAGAACCTTTGGGATCGATGTCCCTTTAGCCGGTTTCGACTATAAACCGGAAATATTAGAATTAGCTTATGACTGAAAGATCGGCTGCACGCAATAAAAGTGGTCATCATAAGATAGCCATTGTTGGCACAGGTGCGCTGTTCCCAGGCGCGCTTACGTCAAAAGAATTTTGGCTTAACGTACTTGCCGAACGCGATTTTATTCGTGATGTGCCTGCTACCCATTGGCTTAAAGAAGATTATTATGACCCTAACGATCGTTCGGGCGACAAGATATATTGCAAGCGCGGTGCTTTTCTTGACGACGTTCCGTTCGATCCGGTTGAGTTTGGCATGCCGCCAAACATGCTCAGCACTACTGATACGGTGCAATTGCTATCGTTGATTGTTGCCCGCGATGTACTGGCTGACACTGTCAGTTTTCAAAATGGTAAAACTGATCCTAAAAATGTAGGTGTGATACTTGGCGTAGCGGGTGGTACCGAACTTATCGGGCAAATGTCGGCACGTATACGCCGTCCTGAGTGGACAAAAGTAATGCGCGAGCAAGGTCTCCCTGAGCGCCAGGTGCAGGAGATATGCGATGGCATAGCCAATTCATATACCAAATGGAACGAAAACACTTTCCCGGGATTATTAGGGAATGTCGTATCCGGCAGGATAGCTAACCGCTTTAACCTTAATGGAACAAACTGTGTAATAGATGCTGCCTGCGCAAGTAGCCTGGGCGCTATCAAAATGGCTGTGCAGGAATTGCAGTTAGAAACTACCGATATGGTCATATCAGGCGGGGCGGACGCGCTGAACGATATTTTTATGCACATGTGTTTCAGCAAAACAACAGCGCTCTCTCCAACAGAAGATTGCCGTCCATTCTCAGCCGCGGGCGATGGTACCGTACTGGGCGAAGGTGTGGCTATGCTGGCATTAAAACGTTTGGAAGATGCTGAACGCGATGGTGACAAGATATATGCTGTGATCACGTCTATCGGCAGCTCATCTGACGGCAAATCGAAAAGTATTTATGCCCCCGATTCAAACGGGCAAAGTATCGCCATTCGCCGCGCTTATACGCATGCGGGTTTTGATGTAAATGAAATAGAACTTATTGAAGGGCATGGCACCGGCACAATGGCCGGTGATGCCGCAGAATTTGCCGGTTTAAAACTAGCCTATGGCGAAACCGAAGCTAAACAATATTGCGCGCTCGGCTCGGTAAAGTCCCAAATAGGACATACGAAATCGGCCGCAGGCGCTGTTAGCGTGCTTAAAACGGCTATGGCATTATCCAACGCCGTATTTCCGCCCACAATTAAAGTTGATCGCCCAAATCCGGCCATGAAGATAACTTCAAGTCCGTTTTATTTGAATACAGCAGCACGACCCTGGATACATGATGCGGCTACTTCTCGTAAGGCGGCCGTAAGTTCGATGGGTTTTGGTGGTACCAACTTCCACGTAGCTATGGAAGAATACCGGCCTGCTGCGAACCGCACCAAAAAGGTATATCGCGCGGGGAAAGAGCTTTTTGTTTTAGGCGCGCCTGCAGTTACTGAATTGGTTAGCCATTTAAAAGCGCTTACTACGGAAACCAATGAAGGTAACTTCATGGAAACCGCTATTAAAACGCAAAAAGCGTTTGGTAACACAGCGCTGTGCCGGATATCAGTACTCGCTGCAGATGCCGAAGCATTAAAAAAATATGGAGTACAAGCGATAGATATGCTGGCCAGGGGCCAGCAAAAATTTGATATCGCGGGTAGCATATATTATTCGCAGGAAGCGCCGGTAACTAAAATCGCTTTCCTGGCAGCTGGGCAGGGCAGCCAATATTTGAACATGGGCGCCGATTTGGTGATGCAATACGATGCGGCCATGCAGCCATGGAATCTTGCTTCAGCCATCAGCCTTGAACCAGGCAAAAAATTGAACCATGTGGTTTATCCCATCCCGGTGTTTAATGAGGTGGATTTGATGGCACAGAAGAAAACCATTATTGATACACGCTGGGCGCAGCCCGCTATAGGTACGCTTGCCTTGTCGCACCTTGGATTGCTTAAAGGCTTAGGCGTAAAAGCCGATTTCGCAGGCGGCCACAGTTATGGTGAGATTGTGGCGCTATACGCATCAGGTGTAATTAAAAGTGCTGAGGATATGATCCGCATTTCACGCTTTCGCGGCGAATTGATGGCTGTATCGTCCGCTGAGCAGGGAGCAATGACCGCAGTATTCTGCGGTGCAGAACCTATTCGCGCTTTAATAACCCAAACCGGGTCCCCGGTAGTAATTGCTAACTTAAACAGCCCGTCACAAACAGTTATCGGCGGAACGGCCGAAGAAGTAGCAGCTTTTGAAGCTAAGCTGGCAGATGCCGGGCATAAATTCCAAAGGTTACATGTATCTACAGCGTTTCACTCGAGGTTAGTGGCGCCTGCTGCAGATAAATTTGCAGAAGCATTGCAGCCGTATAAATTTAGCAAACCTGTTATACCCGTTTATTCAAACACAACGGCCGGGAAATATCCTATCACTGCTAAAGAGATAGCTAAAACACTTGCAGGTCAACTTGCCAGGCCGGTGGCCTTTACACAGCAAGTGACCAATATGCACAATGCCGGTGCACGGTTGTTTTTAGAAATAGGGCCAGGCAAAGTATTATCATCTTTCGTAAAGGAAATTTTGGCCGATAAGCCGCACGTCATGATATCTATGGATGGTGGTGCACGTCAAAATTCAAAAGATGCGCTTTGGACAGCCTTGGCACAGCTGTCAGCTGCAGGTGTAGCGTGTGCCTTTGATAGCCTGTGGAACGGCGTGGATACACAGATCAAACACCCGGAAACCCGTAAACTATCCGTTGCGACAGTTCAGATCAATGGATCTAACCTGAACAAGCCATATCCGCCAAAAAGCGGTTACAGCAGCCTGCCGCCGCCTAACCCGGAAAAACCGGTAAGCCAGCCGGGGGATATGGCGCCAGCAAATAACGTAAGTCAGGCAAACATTACTGAGACGCCTGTCGTAGCAGCGATGAGTCAGCCAGTGGCTGCATCGCAGCCGGCCGCGCCATCTATTGCCCCTTATATCGCACAAAAAGATCAAATAACCCCAACTGAAATACAGCACACCGAAAAGATGACTGAAACAGATACCCAATGGATGGACGCGTTCCGGGAAATACAAAAAAACATGTTGACGGCCCAAAAATCTTTTCAGGATACACTCGCACAAAATCATCAGTTATTTCTCCAAACCTCACAAATAGCTTTCGAGCAACTGGGCAGGCTGGCGGGTAATCAACCAGGTCAATATTTAACCGCTTACAACGCGCCGCAGCCCGAAACAAGGAAGATCGTCGCTCCGGTACAGGCTCCGATACAGGTACCTGTACAAATTGCCGCTCCGCAACCGGCCCCTGTGATCGCTGCTACACCGGCAAATACGGAAATGGACTTTGAAGACACCCTGCTTACTATAGTTGCCGAACATACCGGTTATCCGAAAGAGATCCTGGATATGGATACTGATATGGAGTCGGGTTTCGGTATAGATTCTATCAAGCGTGTACAGATACTTGCCGCTATACAGGAAGTATTCCCGTCATTAAAAAAGGCGGAGACAGCTAAATTGGCCGCCATGCATACACTGGCCGAGATACTGGCTTATGCACGGGTTGGCGCGCCGCAGCCAATGGCAGCGGTTGCCGTACCTACTGCAGTACCTGTAACTGAATCAGCCGGCCTGGTTATTCCGGATGACTTTGAAGACCACATGCTGCAGATATTAGCAGATAAAACGGGTTATCCTAAGGAGATATTGGATATCCATACCGACCTGGAATCGGGCTTTGGCATAGATTCAATCAAACGCGTAGAGATACTCTCTGCCCTACGTGAAAAGTTTAACGTCCTTAAAAACGCCGATACTGCCCGTCTGGCAAAGATGAATACGCTGGCCGAAATCTTGGCTTATGCTAACGCTGAAGGAGAAATGGCAACAGCGGTCGATCCTAAAAAAAAAAGTCTGAACTAAACGGCACGGCAATATATCGCCACATCGTATCGCTGCAGCCGGTTGAAGACGAAGGCTTTACGCGGATCGGCTGGACGAACTCCGATCTGCTATATATCGTAAACGATGACCGTGGTATTGCAGAAGCGCTTGCTTCCAGGTTTGCATCTGTAGGGATAAAAACGACAATAACCAGTCAACTGCCGGAAAATGCTTTGCACGCTATCTGCCTTACATCCTTTACCCGTGTAAATGAAACCGATTATAAAGCGATGGTAAACCTTAATACGCTCGCCTTTAATACTGCCCGCGCCATTGGCAAAAATCTATCAGAACAAAAGGGAACTTTTATCCTTGCATTTGACAGTGGATTGGGAGAGCATATTCCGGGGCGTGCCTGGGGCGCGGGTATCAGCGCGCTTGCTAAGACTGCTGCTATTGAGTGGCCTCAAGCCGATTTGCGCTCTATCGATATCTCTACACCGGGACTATCTCCCCGGGAAATTGCTGACCGTTTGTTCAATGCCATTACGTCGGGCGGTGATGTTACTGAATTGATAGTTGATAAGCATAACCGCCACTTTCGTTTTGTAACTGATGTACAGGACGTGGCAGATCATTCAAAGCCATTTAAAAACGGCGATACATTGATTATCAGCGGGGGTGCAAAAGGAGTAACAGCTGCCTGTTTGGTAGAATTGGCATCCCGTATAAAACTCAATTTCGGGATACTTGGCCGTTCGGTATTTACTGAAGAACCGGCTTACCTTGCCGCAGCATCATCAGAAGCAGATTTGCGAAAAGCCATTATTAATGACCATATCCAGCGCGGCAAAAAAATATTGCCTGTTGAACTTAACCGTATAGTTTCGGGCATATTGGGGCAACGTGAGATCAAAGGCACAATTGAACAGCTGGAAAGCAAGGGATCAAATATTACTTATATCCCTGTAGATGTAGCAAACCTGAAAGAAGTGATCTCGGCTGCGGATATGATCCGCAGTCAGTATGGGCCAATATCGGGCTTAATACACGCGGCTGGAGTGCTGGCTGATAAACTGATCCACGAAAAAACTGACGAGCAGTTTAACAAGGTATTCGCCACCAAGATCACCGGATTGGCCAACTTGCTTGCCGCTACCGCCAACGACCCACTTACGCATATCTGCTGCTTCTCATCTGTTGCCGCCAGGATGGGGAATCGCGGACAAGTAGATTATTCAATGGCTAACGAAATATTGAATAAAGTTTGCCGCGAAGAGCAACGTAGTCGCGGCGAACAATGCATTGTGAAATCGATTAACTGGGGGCCGTGGGATGGCGGCATGGTATCGCCGCAGCTTAAGAAGCATTTTCAAGAAATGGGTGTTGCCCTGATCCCGCTGGAAGATGGTGCGCGCATATTTGCTGACGAAATGGAGGATGCCTCTGCAACAAATGTAGAGACCGTAGTAGGGGGGATGCTATCAGCCTGGAACGCGGTAGGAGATGCAGGCGAAAAAACTGCTGCTGTTTGGGTACATCAATCTAACAACCCTTTCCTGGCTGACCATGTAATTGAAGGAAGAGTAATTGTGCCTATCATGATGGTTACCGGGTGGTGCCTGCGCCTGGCCAAAAAAACTTGCCCCGAACTTAAAAATGTAACAGTTACTAACATGTCTGTATACAAAGGCATTGTGCTTGAAAATTATACTACAACAGGCGATATACTGACTTTCGATTATACGATTACTTGCCAGGAAGAAAGCGCGGTGATAAATATCCGCATAAAAGGGAATGAGGAACATGCCTTGTATGCTGCAGAAATCATTCTTAACAATAAACCAACGGCGCCGGTAAAGAAAATTTTGCCGCCGTTGGAGAATTGGTATGGGAAACAGGCTGATATTTACCCGGCGATGCTTTTTCACGGAAAGGTATTTAGAGTGGTTGATGCTTTAGAGGGATATGCCCCGGGTGCTTGCCGTGCAAAACTTGCGGTAGCTACAGAGTTATATGGTAACTCATTGTCGGCCATGCTGCTGTTTGACGGTGGAATACAGATAGCTATCCTGGCTATGGCGAAGCAAACGGGTAACAGTTCGTCGTTGCCGCTTGGCTATAAGTCGCTTACGGTATATACGGATGAGGTACCCAACACACTAACGTGCGAGCTTTTGTTAATCTCATCCGGCGAAAAAAATGCGGAATGGGACCTGCGCTTTATCGATTCTGATACGCGGGTGATTGCCGATTTAGCAGGCCTTAAAATGTTCATGTATAAATAAGCCGGGAAATGAAATTTGAAGAGATAGCGATAATTGGTGAGGGCTGCGTACTGCCCGGCTGCTTTAACCCGGCCGGGCTATGGGACACCGTGCTGCATAGTCGCGTAAACATAAGCAACGCCCCCGGCAATGATTGGCGCGTCCCCATGACAGATGTGCTTAGCCGGGACGGTGATGCTAATATGGCCGGCCGCGCCTGGCATGATAAGGGCGGATACATAAAAGAGTTTGACCAGCACTTTGATGCCGGCGCATATCAGTTAGATACTAACCTGGTAAACGAGCTTGACCCATTATTTAAATGGAGCTTTTATGCCGCAAAGCAAGCGCTAACTGATGCTGGTTACGCTTGTGTTGGTCCATTGGAGACTGCCGGACTTATTATGGGTAATCTTTCTTATCCAACCCGATCATTCAGTAGGTTGTTTGAAGAATACCAACTGGAACAATTTTTCCCCGGCGCAAAAGTCAAAGATCCGGTTAATGTGCTTAATCGCTTTTCTTCGGGGTTGCCGGCTATACTTACTGCTAAAGCTGTTGGGATTCAAGGCGAAGCCTTTGCACTTGATGCAGCCTGCGCTTCGTCATTATATGCATTGAAACTGGCCTGTGATCGCTTGCATGACCGCCGCGCCGATATGATGCTGGTTGGTGGTGTGTGTGCTGCCGATCAAATGTTTTTGCACACCGGATTTACCGCGCTTAATGCGTTGAGCCCGTCGGGCCAATCGCGGCCATTTAATCAGGGCGCTGATGGATTGGTCCCGGCCGAAGGAACCGCCTTTGTTGTGGTGAAACGATTGGCCGATGCTATACGCGACGAGAATAAGATACTTGCGGTGATCAAAGGCATAGGCCTTTCAAATGATGGGAGGAGGGGAGGTTTCCTGGCACCATCTACAGACGGGCAAGTACGCAGTATGAAAAAAGCATTGGAGCTTGCCGGTATCAAGCCGGCAGAGATGTCCTACATGGAGTGCCACGCTACCGGTACCAGCGGAGGCGATACCATTGAAATGGCCAGTATTAAAACCGTATATGGTGATAACCCCGATCTTGCTTTAGGGTCGTTAAAAGCCAATATCGGCCACTCCATTACTGCATCGGGGGTTGCAGGGATCATAAAGGTGATAGGAGCCTTTAAAAACAAAGTAATTCCGGCGGCACCAAATCATGAACCCCTTGCAACAGCCGTGGCCGCATCGGGTTATACTGTTTTACCGGCTTATAAACCATGGCTCGCTGATAAAAAAATCGCCGGTATCAGTAACTTCGGTTTCGGTGGTAACAACGCCCACCTTATATTGGAAGAATGGAACGGGCAACCCGCTGGCGCTTCCATACAGCGGGAAAAAAATGAAGTAGCCATAATTGGTGTAGCCATACAGTCGGATAAATTTGCCAGTACAAGTGATGTACTCAATTACCTGGTAAATAATAAACTTTCGCCTGGCCGTTCACAAATAGAATTTGAGGCCAGGGCATTGAATTTTCCGCCAAATGATCTTAAAGAAACACTTGGCCAGCAATTGCTGCTGCTAAGTGCGGTTCAGGAGTTATTAAAATCTTGCGGCCCGATAGATGCGCAGCAAAGCGGTGTGTTTGTTGGTATGGGCGCCGATGCAGAAATTAACCGCTACGGTTTAGGTAAACGTCTGGCCACATTGCTAAAGGAATACGGTTTGCAAGTAACTGTGCAAGCCCTTGCCGAAACCGGGGCTTCGATTGCGCCGCCGTTATCACCAGCTAGTGTGTTAGGTACTATGCCAAATATCTCAGCTAATCGTATAAGCAACCAGTTTAACCTGGAAGGGCCGGGCTTTACCGTGTCGGCCGAAGAACTTTCGGGCTTAAAAGCGCTCAGCATTGCTGTAGATGCTATTCGGAATGGCGAATTAACAACAGCCATTGCCGGCGCGGTTGATCTCTCTAACGAAGCACTTCATCGCGATGTGTTAAAAAAAGTGACCGGTTATGACGGACCCACTACAGATCTGGCAGTAGTTCTGCTGCTTAAAGATCAAAAACAAGCACTTACTGATGGCGATAGGATATTTGCCACAATAAGTGATAAGCAAAACCAGGAGGAGATCATAAGTATAGACCCTGAATGGGTTAACAAAAAGCTGGGTTATGCGCATGCCGCCTCCGGATTGCTTTCCATAGCTGTTGCAGCGCTGTTTACCAGGAACCGCTTACGCATTAACCACGATGGGAGCGGACTGTTACCCATGCCCGAGCCTGAAAACGGGTTTGCTTACCGGGTTACGGCCCGGTCATTTTTTGGCGGTTCAGAATCTTTTGAACTGTTAGCCCAGCCCATCGAATCGATATCTGCGCGGGCCACTGGCCTGTTAAAAATATATTGTTATGCGGCTCCTGCAATTAAACAATTACATGAAGCTGTATTGGCTGGCAACACTCATGGCAGCGGGATACATAAATTAAGTATTGTATGCAGCGAGCAACAAATTGCAGATAACATGCAAATAGCCGCCGGCTTATTAATGAAACCTAAAATACGCGAAGGTTGGCTTAGCGATACCATTTTTTACAGCAGTAAACCTATTGAGGGTAAAATAGCCTTTGCTTTTACCGGCGCGGCATCTGCTTACCCGCAAATGGGTAAGCACCTGCTGCGGGAGTTTCCGGCATTATCAGGAAGCCTTGCGCCATCATGTGCTGACCCTGGTTTCGCGGCTAACTGGATTTATGAGAATGAGAGCGAAAAAGCTGGTCTGCCGTTTTATCAATTGGCCGGCTCGTCGTTTATTTGCCAGGTGCACGCAGCATTCTCGAGGAAAATATTAGGGATCCAACCGCACATAGCACTTGGGCTTTCTTCGGGCGAAACAAACTCAATGTTTGCCATGGGCGTGTGGAACGACATGGATGCTTTGCTTACTGAGATTAATGCCAGCGATTTATATACCAAAGCGCTTGGTGTTGGTTTTGACGCCGTGCGTACTTATTGGGGGCTTGCTGAAAACAAACCGATAAACTGGGAAAACTGGCGGGCATTAGCCCCGCTTAAAGAAGTTGAATCAGTGCTGGCTACCGAACAGCGCGCGTACCTGACCATTGTTAATACATATACTGACTGTGTATTTGGCGGCGATGCCGAAGCCTGCGCGCGGATTATCAATCAAATTGGCAAGCACCGGGTAGTTCAGCTGCACCACGATATTGCGGTGCATTGCGAGGTTGTTAAACCTTATGAACCCCAATGGCGCACAATGCATACCCGCGGCTCGCAACACATTGCCGGCGTGGATTTTTATTCAAATTACCTGAATGGAATTTACGAAACTACCAGTAATAACGTTGCCGACGCTTTAACAGGGCAGGCCGTAAAACCCATCCATTTCCCGCACATTATTGAAAAAGCCTGGGCAAACGGAGCGAGGATATTTATTGAGCATGGTCCGCGCAACAGCCTTAGTGCCGCTATTTCAACTATTTTGCACGATAAGGAGCATGTTTGTATAGCTTTTGACCGTGCGGGCAAAAATTCGCTTTTACAGGCCGCTAAAGCTGCTGCTCAATTGTGGGCCTATGGTGTTGCCGTAAACCTGGACAGCTTTGCGCCCCGTCAGTACGATAATAATAAGAAACCTGTTACCCTTTCATTTCCGTTTCATATGCCGGCCATTAAAGCACTTGGGGTAATCGAGCAACGGTCAACGAGTCCTAATAAAAAAATGAGGCCGGCCCCAACTTTGGCGCCAACACAACAAGCATATTCTAAAGTAACAATACTCCTTAAGCCTGGTGTGCAGCCGGTATATACGCAACAGGCAGCTGCTCCCGTGGCCGGTTTGCCTGTTCAGCAGCAGAGGCAAGCAGCAGGTGATGGTATACCGGACCTGGTGTTAAGTCAACACGCGGCTATGTTAGAGGCCCACCAGTCATTTCTTCAAACAGCATCGGCTGGCTTTGCCCAGTTCACTGCCATAATGAACGGCATGGGTGCAAGCTTATTGAACGGGCACGAATCTATAGTAGCCCGTTTACCGGTTGCTGTAATAGCACCAATCCTGGAAGCAGCACCAATACCCGTTGTGCAGCATGTAACATCACTTGCGGAAGTTATAG
The DNA here is from genome assembly GCA_028288125.1 of Mucilaginibacter sp. Classification (GTDB taxonomy): domain Bacteria; phylum Bacteroidota; class Bacteroidia; order Sphingobacteriales; family Sphingobacteriaceae; genus Mucilaginibacter. The sequence goes on along the minus strand of JAQBOH010000205.1, from coordinate 11,727 downwards.
AACCGCCGGTAGTTTCGATGATACCTGGCATTATCCCGGCAACACTTATCGGTGCTGCAGACTTACCCGGTCCGAAATTTTCGCGCGAAGAGTTGGAGGTATTGTCTTCTGGTAAGATATCATCCATTTTTGGACCGTTGTTTGGCCAGCAGGACAAATACGATATACGGGTGCGCATGCCCGAACCCCCATTATTGCTTTGCGACCGTGTAACAGGCATTAAAGGTGAACCCGGCACACTGGGCCTGGGCACAATCTGGACCGAAACCGACATAAAAATTGATAGCTGGTACCTGCACAACAATCGTATGCCGCCGGGCATTTTTATTGAAGCCGGGCAGGCTGATCTGTTGCTGATCTCATGGCTGGGAATTGATTTTGAAAATAAAGGGGAGCGCGCGTACCGGCTTTTAGGTTGCGAGCTTACTTTCCATGGCGAGTTGCCTAAGCCGGGCGAGACGTTACAATACGAAATTCATGTAGATGGTTATGCCAAGTCTGGCGAAACAGCATTGTTCTTTTTTCATTACGATTGTCATGTAGACGGCAGACTGCGCATTTCGGTACGAGGCGGGCAAGCAGGTTTCTTCAGTAAACAAGAACTGGCAGAATCTAAAGGCGTGATCTGGAACCCGGAAGACGCAACCTATGCCAGATTTGATACGGCCGTTTTAATAAACGCGACTAAGAAAAGCAATTTTACCATTGATGAAGTAATTGATTATACCAAAGGTGACATGGTTAGCTGTTTTGGGCCGCAGTTTGATTTTACCCAAACCCATAGCCGCTCGCCACGCTCACAGGAAGGTTACCGCAATTTTATTAAAACTGTTACCGATTTCAACCTCGCCGGCGGCCCGTCTAAATTGGGTTACCTGCGTGCCGAAACGATGGTATCGCCGGATGACTGGTATTTTAAAGGACACTTTAAAAATGACGAATGTATGCCAGGCACCCTTATGGCTGATGCTTGTCTGCAAATGATGGCTTTTTACATGGTAGGAGCGGGCTTAACCCTTGATAAAGATGGTTGGCGTTTTGAACCGGTAACCAATGAAAAATATAAGTTTGTTTGCCGCGGGCAGGTAACGCCAGCATCGGAAAAAGTAACTTACGAGATATTTATTGCCGGTATCACTTTAGAACCTTTCCCTACCATCCATGCACATGTGCTAACTACTGTTGATGGTACAAAAGCGTTTTTGTGCGAAAACCTGGGCCTGCAACTTATTCCCGACTGGCCAATTAATACCTTGCTTGGCGGACTTGGCCTTTCAGATTCTAATTTGCCGTCTGCAAACTATAAAGGTTTTACGTTAGATCACTTATCGCTCCTTAATTGCGCATTGGGGAAACCATCGGACGCGTTTGGCGAGGATTTTAATCACTATACGGGTTTAATACGCAGCCCGAGGCTGCCTCGTCCGCCCTATCATTTCATGACCAGGATAGTGAAACTCGATGCACAGCCAGGAGCTTACAAGGATAAGCCTTCGGTAACCGCTGAGTATGATATCCCCCCATCGGTTTGGTATTTTAATGAGAATGGCCGCGCTATCATGCCTTATGCTGTACTAATGGAAGTGGCGCTGCAACCCTGCGGCTGGTTGAGCACATTTACATGCCAGTATGACATTAAAGGTAAGGACCTGCTGTTCCGAAACCTTGACGGTGAGGCTGTTCAACACCGGGAGCTCACAGAGGAAGATAAAACGATAGTGACGCATACCGAGCTTAGTGGAATTTCGATAATGGGTGGAATCATCATTGTAAAGTTCGACGTTACCAGCACGAGCTTTGGCGAGCCTGTTTTTACGATGAAAACCGTGTTTGGCTTTTTTGATTCGGAATCGATGAAAACGCAAAAGGGTTTACCACAAAGTAAGCAAGAGCAGGCAAATTACCACGCGCCAATGAACCACGAAATACCGCTGCGGGCCTTCCCGGCGAAATTTTTTCTGGAATCATCTGCCAGGCTTCCTGCGTCGAAATTGCTGATGATCGATCGGTTAGTTCGCTTTGACCCAAAAGGAGGACAATATGGGAAAGGCTATATAAGGGCAGAAAAAGACGTTAATAAGAACGACTGGTTTTTTAAGGCGCATTTTTTTCAGGATCCGGTACAGCCCGGCTCGCTTGGTATTGAAGCCATATTGCAACTGATGCAGTCGTATATAATTGACAGGGAACTGCATAATGGCATAACTAACCCTGTTTTTGAACCGGTATTAATTAAGGAAACTACAGAATGGCATTATCGCGGCCAGGTAACGCCCGACAAAGCACTTATCTCCGCTGATTTTGATGTAGAGTCGGTGATTGAAAAGGATGGTTATGTTGTACTCAATGGGTTCGGCAGATTGTGGGTAGATGGGCTAAAAATTTACAGTGCGCCCCGTATAGGCATGAAGGTCTATTCAGCCAAGCCTACCATCAGCGATAAGCGGTTGCTGTCGCCCATGCAGCAGGTGATTTTCGATAAATACAACGCCAAAGGTAACGAACCCTGGATATACCATACCCAATTTTCTTATCGCCTGCAAATAGCCGGCCTTGATACTACACTATTTGAACGGGCTGTAAGCCTGGTATTGGCCAGGCACCCCTTGTTCAAAACCATATTTTTTGAAGAGGATGCTTCTATAATGCAGGGCATTAACACCGGGCTTAAACCGAACTTATTTATTAGAGAGTTAGCCAGTAACGCATCTGAGCACATTAAACAGTTGACCGGGCAACTATTGGCAGACCGTAACACGCCTTTTGATGTAAAAAATACAGCCGCGGCGCTTTATCGTGTTTACTTGCTTTACCGTAGTAGTAATGAGCTGCAGTTTATCCTTACGATACATCACGCCATTTGGGATGGATGGAGCCTGGCGGTTTTTATGAAAGAGATATTAGACCTTTACAATACGTTGAAAATAGATCCTGCTTTTGTGCCCACGCCTGCCGCGTACGGTTTTGCAGAGTATCTTGATAAAAACACCCTGCTTACAGAAAATACAAAAACAACGGTCGGCAATAACGATCTCATACATCAATATAAATACAATACGGATGGAAAGACGTATTTACCAATAGAAGCTATGCTGGACGCTGGACTTGCAAGCGCAGTTAATGATGTGGCAAAAGAAAATAAAGTGCCACTAAAAACAATATTTCTGGCGGCGTTTGCCCGTTTACTCGCAACTGATGCCGGGGCGGCGGCCATAGATGTAGTCACTAACAGGCGCAGCACCGCATTATCCGATCCACTGGGTGCACTGGGTTTGCTTTGGGTATTAAAGTCTGTGATCTTAGAACCCATGGATAGCGACGCCAAATATCTACGGCATACTCGTCTCCAATTATCAGCTATTAACGGGGATGAGTCAAACAGTGTTGTTGCTAATGTGCCGGCCGCGTTCAATTACATCAATTTTGAGGGGGCAAATATCCTTGAGGATAGCCCGAATGTTAAGTTTTTGGAAACCGGCGGCATGGATCGTTTTCATCACCCTTTACATTTATTGGTAGGAAAAAACCCCTTCACCGGCGAATTTTCGCTTGTGCTCAATTACGACACACGCCTGTACCGGGCTTCCGAAATGGAACAACTCATGGGACAATACTTTCTAACCCTCACCAATTTATGTAAAATTAAACATGCAGGTAGTTGAGAATTTTAGGCAAAAAGAAGCGCGGAAAAGTGTCAAAAATGACACCCAGCCGCGCCGGGTGAGCCCAACGCGGCAAATATCGAACTATTTTTTTGAGGATTTGACGCGACTGGCTGCAATGAGAAATACCTGGGCGTTCCGCCAGGCGCATTCAAGGGCATGCTATTGCAACACTTAAGGACATCCTCAAGATTGTTGAAAGCGTCGTTAATGATTGGCTGACGGAAGAAATATTTACTGAATTTCAATTTCGGTTTTTTTTCTTATGTTCTTTTTAACTGTTCCTTTTAAAGTAAAAATGAAAAATATAGTTGCTGGAAGCACTAATCTAAAAAATGGCATTGAATACAATACGAAATAGGTCACTTAAAATCCAGTAACAAATTTTAGATCGCTTCGGCTAAGATTGGCCTGAAAATGTTCCTTTGCGCTGTTATGATCGAAGCAAGCGTTTAACTTTACACACCATTTCCCGTCATGTCCCCAAAACGTGTATTTCGGCAACGGTTGCGTAAATAATTGCGGCCGTTAGTGTTCGTCTGGATCGTGAAACGTGTATTATTGCTTTATAAGGAATTGAAGCCAACCTCATTTTTGTTAAAAAATAAAAGCAGAAACATGAAATACCTGAAATACAATTTGTTGTTAATTCTCTTGTCATTATCATTTTTATGTTTCACATTCTCCAGAAAGAAAGTCGTTATTTATTCCATCGGCGACTCAACTATGGCGCAATACGATCAGCAGGAGGAGGACAAATATCAAGGGGGAAAAGATTATCCGTTACGTGGATGGATGATGATGATGCCACAATTTTTTAATGATGATGTAATTATTCACAATGCCGCCGTGAGCGGACGAAGCACAAAAAATTTCAGGGAGGAAGGCTATTGGAAAAAGGTAATCGATAGTGTTAAGCCAAAAGATTATGTATTTATACAATTCGGCCATAACGATGAAAAAACAGACTCTATACACCATACGGATGCTAAAACAACGTTTCGTCAAAACCTGATAAACTATATCGTTGAGGTAAAGGCAAAGCAGGCTTACCCTGTCTTGATTACTTCGATCGCTCGCCGCAAATTTGACGATCGGGGTATTTTGGTAGATACCCATGGGGAATATGTAACAGTTGTGCGGGAACTTGCCCATGATATGAAGATTCCATTGATCGACCTTGCCAAAAAAACTTCCGAGTTAATCCAAAGCCTGGGTCCGGAGGAGTCCAAGAAATTGTTTTTAAATGTCGATTCGAACAAGTATACAAGGCTTCCAAGCGGCAAACATGATAATACGCATTTAAATGTGTACGGGGCCACGAGGGTATCCGCTCTCGCAGCGCAGTCCATACAAGAACTCCATCTTCCTCTTGCCAGGTATTTAATAAAAAGCAAACTTGATAATAAATAAACCAGGGAGGAAATCGAAGGACTATTGAAGATCATTCATTTAAACTTATCGGTATGCGCAAAATTGTCATTCCATTAATCATCATCCTGGCTTGCTGCTCATTTTGCAAGAAGGCAACAGGCAACAAGCAGGGAACGCAGCAGGTGACACCATCAAATCCGCCGGACCCGGGTAATCCGAACCCCGGCGACGCAGGTTTGTCTGCCGCATTTGTAGCTATCACTGCAGACCGAATTACAACGTTAACTGCAACGATAAGAGGAAACGGATACCACGTTGAAAGTGCTTTGCCCGCAGGATACGTTAAAGACGGTTCCGTCGATTATACCACCCAGGTGCAAGCCGCGCTTAACCAGCCAAATGTGAACATTATTTTTCCGCCGTTCCCGATTCAGATCAACGATGGTGGCCTAACCTTTCAGTCCAATCAACAAATTTTATTTGAAGATGGCGCTGAATTACGGCTAAAAGCATCTGCATTACAGAGTTACAAGATGCTCAACATATTAGGCGTGGATAAATTGACTATGATTAATGCGGTGATCACAGGCGATCGCGATATTCACACCGGCCCGGATGGTGAATCGGGAATGGGTATCAATATTAAGAATTGTACGAATGTAATGCTCATCAAACCAAAAGTTACAAAATGCTGGGGCGACGGTATGTATGTGTCGGGCTCAAATACCAACGTGATCATTTCGGACGCTCAGCTGTCCCGAAACAGACGTAATAATATGAGCGTCATTTCAGTAAACGGCCTGTATCTTATAAGGCCCTATTTTGGATTTGCTTTAGGTACCGCGCCGGAAGTCGGCATTGATTTCGAACCAAACGCGGCTGCGGATAACCTGTTAAATATTCATGTAGTTAGCCCTGTGTCGGAAGGGAACGGCGGCGAAGGGATTTCGCTGGGTTTGAAGCGGGTATATGAAGACCCGGGGAATTACCCGCTTTGGAACATGAGCGTAACGGTGTACAACCATCATGACATCAACTCCGGCCTATCCATCAAGTTGTCCTATGCCAAATGCGGTTATACAACCGAAACGACAGTACAAGGGTTTGTAAAATTTATAAGCCCGATCTGGGAGAATAATTCGGGCCAGTTTATATCCGCTGCTATTTGTGAGCCCGCCACGATAACCAGTTTAATTAACCCGCAGCTTTCAGTTAACGGGGTCGCCTTAAGCTCAGCAACCGCGAAATCGACCCTTTTGAGCGAGGTGTCATCAGGCACTTTAAATGTAACCGTTAAATAATATAGTCTTATCATGAAACCTTCCAGTAAAATCGTTATATTATTTATCAGCTATACCCTTATTCCATTATCTGTATTTTATTCGATGACATGCTTTGCCCAGCATAAAATTCAAATAAGCCGCAACGCAAATAAACCCTATGTTATTGTAATCGATCCGCAGGCACCCGGATCTGTAAAAACCGCGGCGGCAGATATGCAAAGATGTTTTGAACAATCCGTGGGTGCGCATCTGGAAATTAAAACAACAACCCAGACACCAGCCTCTCCGTATATTAGCCTCGGCGTTACCGCGGCAAGTGATAAATACATTTCGGCGAATGACCGGGCTGCTGAAATGGCTGCAATAAATGACGGCTTCCGGATGATTACCATCGGAGAGAACATTTTTATTCTCGGCCACGATACCCCTGACGGTAAAACGGATGACCTGGGCGGCGTACTGCATGGCACGGCAAACGGCGTATATACTTTCCTGGAAGACTATCTGGGCGTCCGCTGGGTCATGGCAGGTCACCTTGGCGAAATAGTCCCCCGCCGTCAGCAAATTGATCTGCCGGCGATTGATCGTACCGTAATCCCGCCGTTTGTATACCGCAACCTGGTTATCGGCGGCAATAGCGATGATGAATTATGGAAGCTGCACCAAAAAGTCATTAAGGTAGCGGATGTGCAGCATTCGCATTCCTGGGAGCAAACTATACCAACCTCGGCATATGAAACACATCCGGACTGGTTCGCCCAAATTAACGGCAGATCGATTCCGCCATCGGCACGATATAAATTTAAGACGACGAACCCCGAACTGATAAATGCTTTCGCCGATACGGTGATAGCCGCTTTCAGAAGAGACCCCAATAAAAAATATTACTCTTTGTCGCCCTCCGACGGCGGCGGCTGGAGTACCGATCCGGAGTCCATGGCACTGTATGAAAAAGATCCGAACGGCAAAACGTCTTTGACCACGCTTGTTCTTAAATTTTACAACGACGTAGCAAAAATCGTTCGCAAAGTTTACCCGGACCGTAAAGTAGCCGGATATATTTATGCTGATTACTTGTATCCCCCGGCGGGTGCAATGCCGAAGCTCGAACCAAATCTTTCACTCGTTATCGCGAATTCATTAAGCTATGGCTTTACGTTATATCGCCCCTCGGTAAAAAAGGAATGGGAAAAAGTAATGAGCAAATGGGCTGTGGTGGCCAAAGACGGAGTTGATTTGTATTATTATGATTTACCGACCATGCTTAAGCAAGATATTGGCATAATAACTCCTCCCGCCCCGGACATGCTTAATTTCATCTACTCACATCTTGCACAATATGGCTTTAAGGGCGTTTTTATGAATGGACGGTCCATCTGGGCGGCATCGTCGGCAAACAACTACCTCATAGCTAAACTGATGTGGGACCCAACCGCTGATGCTAATCATATACTTATTGATTTTTACAACAACGCTTACGGCGCCGCTGCCGCTCCTTACATAAGCGAGCTGTACCAAATCGTTGAAAAGAGCTTTATTGAGTATTATAATCGTCACCCCGACGCAAGTTTTAATTTAACGTGGCCATATTTTACAGAGATATACGGTCCGCAATATCGGGCGATGGAGGCCTTGTATTTAAAAGCGTGGCAAGCGACGAATGATACCGGATGCAAGGCAAGGCTTGAATTATTAGGCCATGTGTTTTCGCTATTGCAATTTACACTTCATAACAATGGTTTATTGCTGGCCGGCTATAAATCTCCGCTGACAATAAATGACGCACAGGCCGATGAATATTTTGGCTCCAAATCTGCAAATGATATCTATAACGTAGGCGGAGTACGGGATGCCGCGAAAGATTTTAATGGTATTACCGTTCACTTGCAGCCGCCCTTGAAGAGAGTTTCGGCCAAGCCTTTTAAGCCGCTCACTGTTCCTTTCAAAAGCCTTGCGAAAGCAGTCATGTATGCGACCGGTAATGGGCAGGTCCGTATCACTTTCAGCGGGGTGAATACACAGGGCGAGTTTAACACCTTTATGGTCGACGATTCCAAAGGCCGTGAGGTGATTGCGGGTGTGATCACAGAAGGGCGCACAGTAAATTTTAAGAGCGATTCCGGCAATGTTTATTATTTAGCGGTCAACAATGATTGGTCTGCCTACAAGATAACGATACAAGGTGCTGAAGCAGCCTATAAAGCAGATCCGCAATACCGTGGTATCCGGCTCCAGCCACAGAAAATTGAAGGGGATCTGCCCTTTTACTTTTATGTGCCAGCCGGCGTTAAAAGTTTTTACATTTTGATAAACGGCTACGGCGTAGCGGCTGATGTGATTTCGCCCGATGGCGTAAACGCGGGGACCATCAGTACCGAAAAAGATTCGCCGCAACGTATAAATATTAGGGAAGACATGGTTCAGGCTGGTTTTTGGCAGTTCCGGATCCATGAGGCTGTAAAAAGCGGTGATGTTTATTTCGTACTCGACCCTAAATTGCCTCAGTGGTTTTCCACTAACCCGGATTATCCGTTGATTGTCACGCAGAACGCCAAATCCGTTAAAAATAAAAAAAGCCACTGATTGGTCTTTGGTGCCATTTAATGATTAAACAGTTATATAATTCACTTGTGAGAAATGTATAACGGCCGATAATGATATACAAATTACTGAAAGCGCCTTTCAATTGTCCAAATGAATTATAATAATTGAAGAAATCGGACGATCAAAAAGTTTTGGTATTGTACATTACCGTATCTTAGATCTTTTATCCAGGCTTTTACGATATTGGAGGGGAGTTGCGCCCGTTAACTCCTTAAAATGGCGATTGAAATTTGACAAATTGGTAAAGCCTGATTCGTAACAAACCGTAACAATACTCTGATCCTCTTCCCGCAGCAATTTACAGGCGTGATTAATCCGGACTTCCATTAAGAAATCGAAATAAGTTTTGTTGACCTTTTGTTTGAAGTAATGACAAAATGCATGAGGAACCATATAAATAATATCAGCAACCTCCTTCAGCTTTATTCGTCTTGAAAAGTTATTTAATGTGAATATGTACACTTTAGATAAACGCTTTTCGTCATTTTTGGTAAAGTTCGGTTTGTTATTTGTTTTTATGATACACGTCTTGTTATTGCTAATCGCCAGTTGGTTAAATAACGTTATCAGCAACATGATACTTTCGTAGCTACAACAGGTTTCGAGCCTCCTTAAAATTTCGATTGCTTTAGTCTTGCAATTATCCTCTACCAGCATACCTCTATCAGCATAGCTAAAAAAACTCTTCATCGCAGCATTTTCCGGCATGTTCATAAACATGTCGCCAAAGGCGCCTGGGTCAAAATGAAGCGTCAATAATTCTATTTGTAAATCCAGCCGGCCTTGTCTCTGTAATGGAAATAGATATTTCACGTTGTCGAATTTAAACATGTGAGGTACATTTTGCCCAATCACGATAAATTCGCCACCTGTGATCTGCAGCATTTCCTCGCCAATCACAAACATGCCTTGTCCTTTTGATATGTAAATCAACTCTATTTCGGGATGCAAATGATAATCATTAAGGGCATGATAATAGTCGGAATATCTAACAATATAAGACTGCTCATGACTTTTGGACGTGTAGAACTCAGATAACATGTATTATTTTATATTCATTTGAGCTAAAATATACATTAGTTATTAATATAGTATCATTAATCATTAAGATATACAAAATGTAGTCAAATGCCATATACTAATTTTGAGGCTATGGATATGAAAAACTATATTTTGCAATTAAAGGAGGCCTCTATTACAGATATAGATCTGGTAGGCGGAAAAAGTGCTTCTCTGGGAGAAATGATTCAGCATTTAACCGGGTTCGGTATAAATATCCCTGACGGATTTATTATCACCTCGAAAGCTTATGAGGAATTTATTAAATTTAATAAGCTACAAGCCTTGATAAATGAAATTATTGAAGCTACCGATATTGATGATTTGTATCAATTAAGTGAATGCGGGGCCCAAATCAGAAATCAGATAGAGAATGGCGAGTTTCCGCTTTCGATGGAAACCCAAATAAAGAGAGCTTATTTCAATTTAGGGCAGCAGTATCAGCAACACGCCACCGATGTCGCGGTACGTTCCTCCGCAACCGCGGAGGATCTGCCTGACGCTTCATTCGCAGGCCAGCAGGATACTTATTTAAATATTATGGGGCAAGATAATTTATTGATTGCGGTTAAAAATTGCTTTGCTTCCTTATTTACCAACCGCGCGATCAGCTATCGGAAAATGTTTGGATATGAACATTTTAAAGTAGGCTTATCAGTATGCGTACAAAAAATGGTGCGCTCTGACAAAAGTGTCGCAGGTGTCGCTTTTTCACTTGACACAGAAAGCGGCTTTAAAGATGTTATCATTATAAATGCCTCATACGGCCTTGGGGAAATGATTGTGCAAGGTTTGATCAGCCCGGATGAATTCATTGTTTTTAAACCATTGCTAAAGGAAGGGTTCGAATCTATCATTGAGAAAAAGTTGGGCAAAAAACATCAAAAAATGATCTATGGAGATTGCGGACATGAAGCTGTACAGATAATTAATACGCCAATACAGGATAGTACGAGATATTGCCTGAATGATATCCAAATCCTTCAATTAAGTAACTGGGTCACCATCATCGAAGACTACTATTCCTCCCTTAACGGAAAGTGGTGCCCAATGGACATAGAATGGGCCATCGACGGGATTTCGGGACAACTGTTTATTCTGCAAGCCAGACCGGAGACTATTCACTCCAGGAGAGAACCGGACTGCTTTTCCGAATATAAAATTCATGACGGAACCAGGCATGATAAAACGTTATTACGGGGAATAGCTGTAGGTGATAAAATTGCATCAGGAAGGATACATGTCCTGACCGGGCTTGAAAAGGCAGACATAAGCAGTATAGGTTTTCGTTCGGGGGATATTATGGTTACCGACATGACGGATCCTGATTGGGAGCCTCTTATGAAAAAAGCAGCGGCCATTATTACCAACAAGGGAGGCAGAACCTGCCATGCCGCTATCGTAGCACGGGAGTTAAACGTTCCGGCGATTGTTGGTTGTGAAAATGCGACCGCCACTTTATCGACTGGTCAACAAGTTACGGCTTCGTGCGCGGAAGGTGAGACGGGCTTTGTCTACGAAGGCAATATTTCGTATGAAAAAATGGAACATAGCTTTTCGGAATTGCCCATGACGTCGACGCCCATAATGATGAATGTAGGGTCTCCGGATATGGCCTTTCAATACGCGAATTACCCATGCTATGGAGTTGGCCTCGCCAGAGAGGAGTTTATTATCAATAATTATATCAAGGTGCACCCGATGGCGTTGTTGGCGCATGAACGACTGGGCGACATTGAATTGAG
>JAQBOH010000191.1 GCA_028288125.1 Mucilaginibacter sp. | reverse complement strand
AACGAGAGGAATAGCCTACCGGGCATACGGTATATTTAAATTACAGGCCGGCGGTCGTTTTTATGACCGGGTCCGCGGAATTAACTCGTTAAAAGCCTCCGTTAACGACCTTGAAAAAGTGTTGGCTGATAACCCATCCCGCGCTGATATCTCATCATTGATAGAACTTTCAAAACAAAAGCTGGACGAAACGCTGGCGCGCAGGTAATTGATTACCTGCTGATCATCCCCTTCACTGTGTACGAGTTACGCCCCATTAACCTTACCCGCTGGTCTTTTTCTATTGTATAGAGAGAATCGGGAAAATAACTTAGTTTTTCGTAAGTTTGATACAGCAGGTTTTTGGTGCGGTTAAAAATCAATACCCACTTCACTTTACCGTTATCTTTTTTGATGAGCATCTGGTGCATTTTCAGCTCAGCGTATTTGGCCCGGTAAATTAAGAAATCGCCCGAAACAGTTGTGGTATAGCTGTCTTTCCAGGCAGGCCTGTTTATATCGGAGCCTATAAAAAGATCAAGCTCGCGCACCCAATTATCAATACGAATCCTTTTACTTTGCGTCGCGCCATTGTGGGTCACCGTTTTAACGACAAATTTATTTAATCTGTTCAGCCGCGTGGTTTCAGAAGAAAAAAAACCTTTTAAATCAAAATATTTCAGCGCAGCGCCGGTTTCTTTAATATCCGGTTTGCAGCCGTATGCGCAAAAAACCAGCATCATCACACCTGTAATAAGCACACTTTTTGGTGTTTTTTTATACCAATACATCTCCGGTCATTTTTTCGGGAATTTTAACGCCCAATATCTTTAATATGGTTGGGGCAATATCTCCCAGCTTACCGTCCTTTACCTGTTTAACGTCGTTATCGATAATAATGCAGGGAACCAGGTTTGTTGTATGGGCCGTATTGGGTGAGCCATCATCGTTTACCATATAATCGGCATTGCCATGGTCGGCAATAATGATAAATGAATAACCGTTTGCAATGCCTGTTTCCACCACGTCCTTCGTGTAGCGGTCGGCCGTTTCGGCAGCTTTAACAACAGCGCTGAATACGCCGGTATGGCCAACCATATCCGTATTGGCAAAATTAAGCACGATAAAATCCGCCCAACCGCTTTTAAGTTCGGGAATTATGGCATCGCGTATGCCCTCGGCGCTCATTTCAGGCTGCAAATCATATGTGGCTACTTTTGGCGAGGGTACCAACAGGCGTTTTTCATTGTCAAAAACTTTTTCCCGTCCGCCCGAGAAAAAAAAGGTTACATGCGGATATTTCTCGGTTTCGGCTATACGTATCTGATTTTTGCCGGCATCCTGCAAAATCTCGCCGAGGGTTTCGGTCAGGTCATCTTTCCCAAATATTACCTTCACATTTTTAAATGTCTCGTCGTAAGGTACCATCGTAATATAATGCACGTCGAGGGGATGCATGTTATATTCGGGAAACGACTTTTGGGTTAAGGCAATCGTAATTTCCCGGCCGCGGTCTGTACGAAAGTTAAAGCAAATAACCACATCGCCGGGTTTTATCGTAGCCAGAGGATTTCCGTTCGCGTCAACTTTTACTATCGGTTTAATAAATTCGTCGGTAACCTCCTTTAAATATGATTCTTTTATCTCCTGGACAATGTTTTGCGTGGCGCTACCTAGCCCGTTAACCATAAGGTCATAAGCCAGTTTAACCCTTTCCCAGCGGTTGTCCCTGTCCATGACGTAATACCGGCCAATTGCCGAGGCCAGCTCCACGTTGGAGTTGTCAATATACTGCTCAAGATCGGTAATAAAATTCAAACCCGACCGGGGATCCGTATCGCGCCCATCTAAAAAGGCGTGGATAAATACATTGTTAAGGTCATAAGCTCCTGTGGCGTCGCACAGGCCCTTTAAATGCCTGATATGAGAGTGCACACCTCCATCGGATACCAGGCCGATAAGGTGTACATTTTTATTGTTTTGCTTAGCGTATTCAAAAGCTTCTTTCAATACCGGGTTGCCGGCCAGTTCATTGTCATCAACGGCCTTATGTATACGGCCAAGTTCCTGGTAAACAACACGGCCCGCGCCGAGGTTCATATGCCCGACTTCGGAGTTGCCCATCTGATCTGCCGGTAAGCCAACTGCCGTGCCTGATGCTTCCAGCTTTGAATTGGGATACGTTTTTAAAAGGTGATCGAAGAAGGGTGTATTGGCTGCGAGTATAGCGTTTGATTCATCATTCCGGCCAAATCCCCAGCCGTCGAGAATAATTAATGCAATTTTTTTTTGTTTTTCCACAATGCAAATATAAAGGCAACGTTGTAACTAGATAAATTATATTTATTAATGTTGGTTGCGGAAAGCAATTAATGTGCGTTTGACCGTTCAAAAGCAACTTAGTCCAACGCAATCAATTGTAAACTAATTGTATTAAAGCCCAAAATCAGCTTTTAGCCCAATAAAACGAGGCTTTTTTTGTAACTATCTGTTAATAACATCGTTTAATAGTTATTATGAAACTAAGTTACCTGCCGTTAGTATTCATTTTATGTTTGGTTTCCGGTTTTGCAGCAGACCCGATAGATAAGGTCGCGGACCTTATCCGGCAGGGAAACGCGCCCGAACTGTCTAAAATGTTCGCGCCGAATGTTGAGATCACTATACTGGGCGAAGAAAACGTTTATTCAAAAGACCAATCAGAAGTTATCCTCGATAAGTTTTTCAATCAAAACAAACCCCTGTCCGTTAAAATACTGCATAAAGTAAACTCCAATCCAAGCTACCTGTTCGCTGTACTAACCCTGACGACAGACAAGGGGCCATTCCGGCTATCGTATACCTTAAAAGAAACCAACGGTGTGCAGCAGCTGATTGAACTGCGCATCGAAACGGAGAAGGTGAAGTAGATTTTAGTCCATGACCATAGTCGATAGACAATAGTTGAAACTTCCTGTTGCCATGGTCTATGGACCATCGACTATGGACTCAATGAAATTGTTCTTACTTTTGGCGTTCAAAATATGGACCCGGACAAATCAATTATTATCTCTTTTATAATAAACGCGCTGAATGAGGATGTTGGCGATGGCGACCACACCTCATTAGCAACAATTGACGAACATTCACATGGCAAAGCCATGCTTTTGGTAAAGGATAATGGCATCCTGGCAGGGGTTGAGCTTGCAAACGAGATTTTTAGGGTTGTCGACCCGGAGCTTAAGTTAACGGGTTTTTTAAACGACGGCGCAGAGATAAAACCGGGAGATATTGTACTTGAAGTCGAAGGCGATGCCCGAAGCATTTTAAAAGCCGAACGCCTGGTGCTTAACTGCATGCAGCGCATGAGTGGCATAGCCACAAAAACGCGCGAAATGGTTGACCTGTTAAACAACACGAAGACCAAAATATTAGATACCCGTAAAACCACACCTGGGATGAGGTATCTTGAAAAATGGGCCGTAAATATTGGCGGCGGGATGAACCATAGGTTTGGTTTATATGATATGATCTTAATAAAGGATAATCACGTAGATTATTCAGGCGGGATAAAAAATGCTATTGAAAAAACCCAACAATATCTGAGCCGTCATAATAAAAAATTAGCTATTGAAATTGAGGTGCGTAACCTGGACGAACTGCAACAGGTTTTGCAAGCCGGCGGAGTTGACCGTATTTTACTGGACAACTTTAACTATAGCGATCTGCGCGAAGCTGTAAATATCATTAACGGAAGATATGTTACCGAGGCATCCGGCGGTATCACTATTGAAAACATCCGCGAATACGCGGCCTGCGGCGTCGACTATATATCTGTAGGCGCGCTCACCCATTCCGTAAAAAGTTTAGATTTAAGTTTGAAGGCGGTTGGTGGAGATTAGAGCTTGGAGATAACAGGCTGGAACTCAGAGATAAGTTATTGGTTGTAAGTGTTGTAATAGTTGTAAACAGAGGTTAGTGTATTTCTTTTTACTTCCGACAAAAACTAACCTCTAATCTCTAACCTCCAATCACTAATAAAATTTAGTATAATTGCGGTAAGATGTTAACTATATCTTCGGTCTCAGCGCTTATTATGGCTTATTTATGCGGGTCGATCCCAACTGCGGTTTGGATCGGGCTGGCATTCTACGGCGTTGATGTGCGGGAATACGGCAGCGGAAACGCCGGGGCGACCAACACTTTCAGGGTATTGGGCAAAAAAGCCGGTATACCGGTGATGTTAATAGATATATTAAAAGGCTGGACAGCTACCAATCTTGCCTATTTTATCGGTGTATCAACTACGGGTGCTTATAATTCTGTTTCTTATACCAATTACGCGCTTGCCTTAGGCGTAGGGGCTGTTATGGGTCACTTGTTCCCGATATTTGCCGGTTTCCGGGGCGGCAAGGGCGTCGCTACGCTGTTTGGAATGATACTGGCCATTCACCTGCATGCCGCATTGCTATGCGTGGGCGTGTTTATTATTGTATTGCTGATTACCAAGTATGTATCGTTAAGCTCGATTACTGCCGGTTTTGTTTATACAATAGGCGTAACATTTATATTTCCAAGCAACAGGTCGATCGTAATTTATGGGATGTGTATATTCATCCTGATACTGGTAACGCATCAAAAAAACATTGAGCGCCTGCTAAAAAGAAAGGAATCGAAAGTTCATCTTTTTAAAAAGAGAATGACGGGCGCGCAACCGCTTAATCAAAGCTGAGATAATTTCGCCAAAGGTTCTTAAATTACCAATCACAGATTGTTATGGAAAACCCCCGGTTCTTAACTGCACAATGGAAGAACCTCCTGATGCTTAATTATGAGGTTGACCCGGTTGTATTATTACCTTATTTACCAGCTGGAACTGAACTCGACCTGTGGGACGGGAAGGCCCTTGCGAGCATGGTCGGCTTTACGTTTATTGATACAAGAGTAATTGATATCAGGTGGCCGTGGCATATTGATTTTGAAGAAGTTAACCTGCGTTTTTATGTAAAGCATTTTGATGGAAAGGAATGGAAACGCGGCGCAGTATTTATCAGCGAAATAGTCCCGAAAAGGACAATTGTGTTTATTGCCAACAATTTGTATAAAGAGCATTACCGCGCTTTGCCGATGCGTCATATCGTTGAACCGGGTGACACTTTTACCAAATATTCATACGAATGGCGGCTAAAGGGAAAGTGGAATAAATTAAGCGGAGAAGTGAGCAATCGGTTTGACGATATTAAACCAGGCAGCCCCGAAGAGTTTATTTTTGAGCATTACTGGGGTTATAATGGCTTAAGTGCATCTAAAACCATGGAATACCAGGTTGAGCATATATCATGGCAGGTGGCACAGGTTACAAACCCTGTTTTTGATGCTGATATTATTGAGTTATACGGTGAAAAGTTTGCTCCATTTTTGCAGCAGAAACCGTATTCAGCTTTCTTTGCAGATGGCTCAGAAATTAGTGTCAGGTTTGGAAAAAAGATTTTGTTTGACCCAGCACTTCCAGTATCGCCTGCGCTTTAAGCAAGCACTCCTCATATTCTTTTTCCGCATCGGCATGGTAGGTTATGGCGCTACCGGCGTGGAATGAAAGATATTTTCTATCCTTGTTGTATAGTATGGTCCGGATAACCACATTAAAATCAAAATCGTTATCCGGGCTGAAATAACCCACCGCGCCGGAGTATACGCCACGGCGGCCGGCCTCATATTGTTCCATCAGCTGCATGGCACGTACTTTCGGTGCTCCGGTCATGCTGCCCATGGGGAACGTGTTTTTTATGGCCTGCACCGGTGTAATGCCGTCCTGTAACTCACATACAACCGTCGAGATCATCTGGTGGACTTGTTTAAAGCTGTATATGCCAAACAGCTCTTCCGTTTTTACCGAACCGGCTTTGGCTGAGCGTGTAAGATCATTTCGCACAAGGTCGACGATCATTACGTTCTCCTGCTGTTCCTTGGTGTGATCCCTTAGTTGTTGCTTGATAGATTCGTCCTCGGCATTGGTTCCACCACGTTTGGCAGTTCCCTTAATGGGTTGTGAAATGAGTTGATCACCCCTTTTGGCCAGGAACCGTTCAGGCGAAGCGCAAAGCACATACTTATACCTGTACTTAAAAAAACAGGCGAACGGGTTGGGCGAGATCTCATTAAGCTTCAAAAAAACAGTTAAAGGATCAATATCCGCATGAGCCGCAAAAAATTCCTGGCAAAAATTGGTCACATAGATATCACCGCGACTGATGTGCTGTTTGATCTTTGCCACAGCATCCAGATAAGCGGGCTTGTCCAGGCGGGATTGAATATTTATTGGGGGTATCTGTTCATCTGTAGTAATTTGAATTTGCTGCTGAATAGTCTCGTAAATCTGCTGCGGATTATCGGCAATAATCTCAATCTTATTCCCTTGTATGTTAATTACATATTGAGGTACAAAAAAGTAAAGATCGGGAAAACCAAGTTCGCCGGGATGTGACGAGGTTAAATCTTCAACTTCATTTTTAAGGTCGTAACCAAAAAGACCTGTCACCCAACCCGGGTGACTTTTGCGAAAATTTTCCAGCTCATCAAAAGCCGCGCCGGCATTTGCGGCCAGATCATGTTTAACCCCGGCAGCGACTAACGCGTCAAATTTTGAGTAAGGATCGGTGAAATTATTTGAATCAAGATAACAGCATACATCAAATGAATTTGCCCATTGCAATGCTTTGGTTTTAAATGTTTGCGGATCGTTTATTGATATGATCACGTTTGAACGATTCTATCGTAGAGACGCAAAGCAAGAGACGCCCGACGTTTCGGGGCGTTTCTACCATGCATTAATTTAAAACAAGCGTCTGCACCCTGTCTGGGCCAACTGATAAATATTTTACCGGCACGCCGAGTTCCTTTTCCAGGAATTTAATATAAGAGTCCAGTTTTGCCGGGATTTGCTCTATTTGTGTAATGCCGGTCAGGTCTTCTCTCCAGCCGTCAATTTCTTTCAAGACTGGTTCAGGACTAACCGAGCAAATATCATACGGCATGTAATCAATCGTTTCTCCCAGGTATTTATAATGGGTACAGGCGTATATTTTATCGAAGCCGCTTAGTACATCAGCCTTAGTCATCACCAATTGAGTAACGCCGTTGAGCATGATAGCATATTTTAACGCTGGCAGATCGATCCAGCCTGTGCGGCGGGGCCTTCCTGTTGTGGCGCCAAATTCGTGGCCTATGCGGCGCAGTTCTTCGCCTGTTTCGTTATTTAATTCAGTAGGGAAAGGGCCGCCGCCAACGCGTGTACAATAGGCTTTGAAAATGCCGATCACCTCGCCGATCTTATTGGGAGCTATGCCCAAGCCGGTGCATGCGCCGGCCGTAGTGGTATTTGATGAAGTTACAAAAGGGTACGAGCCAAAATCGATATCCAGCATAGTGCCCTGCGCGCCTTCGGCCAAAACTTTTTTGCCTTCTTTTAAATATTTGTTTACCAGGTGTTCGGAATCAACCAGTTCGAATTTGCTGATCAATTCTATCGCTTCAAAAAATGCTTTTTCCCTGTTCGAAAAATCAGCGACCTCCCCATACATAGCTGTCAGCATGGATACGTGTTTGTCCACTAACTTTTGATAACGCTCTTTAAAATCGGGCAGAGTGATGTCGCCAACGCGCAGGCCATTGCGCCCGGTTTTATCCATATAGGTAGGGCTAATTCCCTTTAGTGTTGAACCGATCTTACCTTCGCCCATTTTCTTTTCCGAAGCCGCATCAAGTAATTGGTGCGTGGGCAATATCAGGTGAGCCTTTTTGGCGATCATCAGGTTTTTTTTAGCCAAAAGATCGTGCCCGGCATCCTTTAATTTATCTATTTCCCTTTTCAGGGTAATGGGATCAATGACTACCCCGTTACCGATAAGGTTCATCGTGTTTTCAAAAAATATGCCTGAAGGGATCGTGTTCAGCACGTACTTTTTACCGTCGAATTCAAGCGTGTGGCCCGCGTTTGGCCCGCCTTGGAAGCGCGCGATCAGGTCGTACCCTTTGCTAAGCACATCAACAATTTTCCCTTTACCTTCATCGCCCCACTGGAGGCCTAATAATACATCAACAGCCATTAAGTTTTTATTTAAGAATTACCTTTTGAGTATGCTTTTTTTAGAACGGGGGCAAATATCATAAAATTTATCACGCGTTCGGAGAATATTTGTGAACTACTTTAATGTCTGCTTATCAAATTCTTCTATCGCAAAAGCCGGCCTTTAACTTTTCGCAATTGCCGTATAAATTTAGTGAATGGTGTTTGATCTCAAATTTGAGCAGGCTTCCCATCATGCTTTGTATCTGCTGGATACGGGGATCGCAAAATTCGACTACTTTACCGCAGTCTATACAGATGATATGGTCGTGCTGTTTATAGCCATACGATTTTTCGAACTGGGCCATATTTTTGCCAAACTGGTGCTTGGTAACCAAATCGCATGATACCAGCAACTCCAGGGTATTGTAAACCGTGGCCCTGCTAACGCGGTATTTTTTATTTTTCATGTGGATATACAGCGACTCCACATCAAAATGGTCACTCCGTGAGTAAATTTCTTCGAGTATCGCAAAACGCTCGGGTGTTTTCCTGAGGTTTTTATTTTCGAGATAGGCCTCGAAAATCTTTTTCACCATGACTATGGCTTCCTGTTGGGGCATGTTATTGTATTAAAGGTCAAAGTTATGAATTTTAGTTTGCAGTTTGCAGTAGCTTTCTGCAAACTGCCTACCTGAAACTGCAAACTGGTTAGGATGCCTTTTCAATCACCGAATCAAACCGGTTAACGCCGGTAATACCCTTTACTGCTTTTAGTTTCCGGATGAGGTTTTCGAGGTGTTCGGTGTCGTTTACATATACCATGATGGACCCTTCAAAAATACCGTTATCGCTATCAACCGTAATGGAGCGGATATTTACTTTAAAGTCGGTGGATATTACGGTGGTTAACTGGTTGATGAGGCCTACATCGTCGATACCGGTGATCCGGAGGCCGGTCAAAAATGCCAACTCCTGCTGGTGTGTCCACCTGGCTTTTACAATGCGGTACCCGTAGTTGCTCATCAGCTTGGTTGCATTGGGGCAATTGGTACGATGGATTTTTATACCATCGCTAACAGTAACAAAACCAAATACATCGTCGCCGGGGATAGGGTTGCAGCAATTGGCCAGCTTGTAATCAATTTTCTGCATGTCCTCGCCAATCAGCAAAATATCACTGTCTTTTGCCTTTATACTGCGGAGCAGGCTGTGTACCTGCTCGGTTTCAATTTTATCCTGCGGTTTGTTTTCAATTACTTTTTCTGAAGCTTGGTAGTCTTTCAGGTCCTTCATATCAATTATGCCCCGGGCGACATTAAAAAACAGGTCCTGGGTTGACGGCAACTTAAAGTAATAGCTCAGCTTGTGTATATTTTCGGAATTGTAGGTGATCTTTAACGATTTCAGCTTACGCTCCAATATCTCTTTACCATCCTCGGCTACTTTGCGCTTCTCTTCCTTTAGCGCCGACTTAATTTTGGCTTTTGCCTTGGCGGTTACAACAATATTTAACCAGTCTTCCTTCGGGCTTTGCTTGCTTGAGGTGATAATCTCCACCTGGTCGCCGTTTTGGAGCTTATGGCTAAGCGGAACCAGTTTGTGGTTAACCTTGGCGCCGATACAGCTTGCGCCTACATCGGTGTGGATCTCAAAAGCAAAATCAAGCGCCGTAGCGTTCGAAGGCAGTTGGATCAGTGCGCCCTTTGGCGTGAAAATGAATATCTCGTCGGAGAACAGGTTCATTTTAAAATCATCGAGGAAATCAAGCGCGTTTGAATCGGGATTTTTCAGCATATCCCTTACTTTTTGTACCCAAAGATCCAGCCCGCTATCGGTCGACGATTCTTTATATTTCCAGTGCGCCGCGAAACCCTTCTCGGCAATTTCGTTCATTCTTTTGGTACGGATCTGCACTTCAACCCATTGGCCGCGGGGGCCCATTACGGTAGTATGCAATGATTCGTAGCCGTTAGCTTTAGGCGATGATATCCAGTCGCGCAGCCTGTCGGGGTTCGGCCGGTAAAGGTCGGTTACTATGGAATAGGCTTTCCAGCAATCTGCTTTTTCGTTTTCGGGTGTGCTGTCCAGAATGATCCTGATCGCAAAAAGATCATACACCTCTTCGAAAGGAATGGCCTTTTTCTTCATTTTATTCCAGATGGAATGGATAGACTTCGGCCTGCCGAAAAGATCGGCTACCAAATCCTGGCTTTCCAGCACTTTTTTTACCGGCTCGATAAAATCACGTATAAATTTTTCGCGCTCGGCCTTTTTCTCATTCAGCTTGTTTTTTATGAACTGGTAGGTTTCCTTTTCCATGTATTTCATGGACAGGTCTTCCAGCTCCGACTTAATGGCGTATAATCCAAGGCGATGCGCCAACGGGGCATACAGATACACTGTTTCAGACGAGAGCTTAAGCTGCTTATCGCGCGGCATAAACTCCATCGTGCGCATATTATGTAAACGATCAGCCAGTTTGATCAATATTACCCTTACATCATCGGCCAGGGTAAGCAGCATTTTCCGGAAGTTCTCGGCCTGCAGCGAGCTATTGGTATCAAATACGCCTGAGATTTTTGTGAGGCCATCAATAATCATGGCTACCTTTTTGCCAAATTCCCTTTCAATGTCATCAAGGGACATATTGGTATCTTCAACTACATCGTGCAGCAATGCGCAAACAATAGAAGTGGTGCCCAGACCGATCTCTTCGGCTGCAATTTGCGCCACTGCGATAGGATGATAAATATAAGGTTCGCCCGATTTACGGCGCATATCCTTATGACTTTCGAGCGCCATGTCGAAGGCCTTACGTATCATACGCTTATCGCCCTTTTGAAGGGTCGACTTACAGGCACGCAATAAAGCACGGTATCTTTTTAATATCTCATTCTTCTCAACTTCCAGATCGATCACTAATTCTTTCATCTCTGAATAATATCTCTATAACATCATTAACTCGCAATAAATTTGTTAATTGCAGGTTATTATCAAAATACCAAAAAAAATTGCATT